>CAJFMJ010000024.1 GCA_904391645.1 uncultured Neglectibacter sp. | reverse complement strand
CGGTCCTCCCACAAATAGCGGTCCACATAGAGGGAAGGACGGGTGAGGGTGATCTCCGTTTCCCCCATGTTTTCATACTCGGTCCACTCCTGGATCACCGCTGTACCAGGATACACCACATAGTGGCGGCGCACCCGCAAGGGGCTGTGCTCCAAGGTGAAACTATACTCCTTCTCCCCCTGGGGGCCGGTGCACTCCTCCTGGCCCGCAAGGGTCCAGGGGCCGTTGGAACCGGAGTAGTACGCCCCGTCCACGGTGACGAAAAACTCGTCAGGCTTGGCAGCGCCGTTTTGGACATATTCCTTCCCCGTCCGCTTGTTGCGCAGACTGCGGACCAACCACTGGCCTTCCTGGGTCAGCTCCACTTGTTTTTCCACTTTGCCGGTGCCCAGCAGGAAACGGTTGCCTTCCCGCTTGCAGTAGGCGTCTTGTGCCAATTTCATCGTGTGTTCCTCCCTTTTATAATGGATTTTATTTGCCGGCGGCCTGCTCCCGGGCTTCCTTGCAGATGCGTTCCACCCACAGGGCATCCACGGAATACTGCCGCAGAGTTTCCAATGCTTCTTCCATTTGGGACAGCTGCCCCAGGCCCCCGTAGGCCATGGCCAAGGCAGAATAGGCTTTCACTGTTTGGATGGTTTCCATATCCTCCTGGAACGGCACCCCGGTGGGGAAGGCGGCAAAATAATCGAACCGCCGGTTGGAGGCCAGGATCTTCTGGGCTTCCTTCACCATCCCCCACAGGAACTCCTGGGCCTCCTGTTCCCGACCCAAGGCCCGCAGGGACATGGCTTTATAATAGTCGCTCTCATCCAGCAGGCAGGGCAAGTACAACCCTTTTTCGTCCCACTGGGCGGCTTCGTCCCCACGGCCCATGGCTTCCAAAACCCGGGCAATATGCCAATACACCTGGCACTCTCTGGGACGGTTTTTCCGGCCTTCGTGATAGTTTTCCGGGTAGGTCAGGGCCTCCTGGAACCGTTCCAGGGCCTCCTCCAAGCGTCCAGCCTCCCAGGCCTTCCGACCCAGCAGCAGGTAGGACAGCAAGTGCTGCTTGGGCAGCAGGCCCTCTCCGCCCTCGTAGGTGTGGAAACTGTGGGAGTGCATGGCTTGGATCGCCTTTTCCACCTGGCCCTGGCTGTTGAGCAAGGTGATGTACTCCACAAACAAGTCGTCCCGCTGCTCCAGCAAATCGCTGTGAGCCTCCAACAGCGCAAGGCGCTCTTTCTGGGGGCGGCACAAGGCTTTGTACAGCAGCACAAGCTCATACAGCATCCGAGGATGGGTGGGGTCTAAGGCAAAGGCCTTTTCCATGTGGGCCAAGGCCCCTGCCCGGTCGCCGAACTTTCCAAAGCAGGCCAGGGCCATATTCCGATGCAGCGGGGCCAGATTCGGGTCTTTTTGCGCTGCCTGTTCCCAACAGGCAAAGGCCTCTTCCACGGCGCCATGGGCATAGTACAGGTTACCCAGGTAATAGCTGGCGTGTTGGGATCTCTCCAAAACCTGCTGCAGCACCTGTTCATCCCAGAAGGTATTGGGATTGCAAAACGCAGTGTCGCAAGTATCCCCCCGGGCAACGGCGTCCCCGGCAGAGGCGCCTTGTGCCTCTGTCAAATACGCCTGGTAATAGTGCTTCAAGGCGTACTCATCCGGGCAGAAAGCCAACACGTTGGCGGCCTCTTCCCACTCGCCCAGGTCCATGTAATCCCGGACAAGGTCCAGCCAGGTAAAGGGGTCGCCCCGTATCAGGCGCTCCAGCTCCTCCAGCTGCGATTCTTTCCCGGTAAGCCGGTACTGCTCCCACAGGTGGCCGCTGTACAGCGGGTCCCGGCGGACACTGGCTTCACACAGGGCAGCGGCCTCCTCCAGACGGCCCAGCTTCCGCAGGAACACCTCCCGCAGGAAGTTGGTCTTCTCGCTGTAGACGTTGCGGGACCAGGCCTTTTCTGCATAGTCCAAGGCTGTTTGGCCAGCGCCCTGGTTCCAGGCCACCTCTGCGGACTCCTCCATGGCGGCGGCATACCAAGCGCCGTCCCAGGCCGCCTTTTGGAACGCATCCAGCGCACCTTGGGCATTTCCTTGCATCCGCAGCGCCCGGCCCAGCTGGTAATAGGCCTCCCCCTGGTAGGGGTTGGGGTTGCGCATGGTCAACCGGGAAACAGCTTTGCGGAAATACTCCTCCCCCTTTTGGTACCGGTTCCGGTGGAGCTCCCGCTTGCCCATGGCCAGGTTGCAACGGCTGTCCAGGGGATCACGGCGGAGGGCCTCCAAATAATAGCGCTCCGGGTCAAAGGTGGGGTTGCGGTACTGCTCAATGTGCAGCCCGTGCAGGTACAGTTCCTCCACAGTGGGGACGTCCTCCGGTTCTGGGGGAACCGTGTGGGCCTGGGGCGGCTCTTTTCCCGCAAAGTACATGGGCTGCTTTTGGTAGGAGATCAACTCCTGCCCCTGGGCGCTGTAAAGCACTGCTTTCACATTCTCCCAATCCAGGGGATGGCCCGCCTCCACTTCTGTGTGGAAGGGCTGGTCCGGGGCGATATGGATGGTCCCACTGGCCAGCAATGTTCCCCCCTCCCACAGCTCGTACCTGGCCCCAGGCTGATCCGCCGTGGTATTGAAGGCCAACAGCGCTTTGCTCCCCTGGAGGTCCAGGCTGACGGCGCCCTCTAACCCGGCATTTTTCAGGTAGGGCATCTCCCGCAAGGGATACCAGTACTGTTCAAAGGTTTTCGTTTCGTAGGGCTGCATCCAGGTGAAGTCCGGCTGGTTGTCGGTGTAGCAACCGGTCATGATCTCGATGTAGGGGCCGTCCTCATCGGTGAGGTTTTGCTGCCACACATCCCCAAACTCCCCATTGCCCCAGGTGAAGAACTTCTTCCCGGGGGAGATGTGCCGGTCGGCAATGTGCACCGTGCCCATTTCCTTGCCGTGGTCGTACCCGGCCATGAAGCCGTAGTTGGAATTGAAAATGAAGAAGGACCCCGGCGCATGGACGTTTTTCACCCAGCTTACATCCCGGCCCGAACCGAAATCTGCCCCGGCAAACTCCCCTTTAACGACAGGGAACCGGGAAACGCAGGTTTTATAGTGGAAGGTGATGTAATCGATATCCGGTGGGAAGATCAGCTGGTAGTCATCGTTGACAGACACCGCCAAGTTGGCCCACCAGTGGAAGTTTTTCACTTCGGGGGTCTTGTTGTAAAGGCGCACCTTGGCCTGGATGTAGGAACGCCCCGGGTAGAGGGTGATGCCCACCATGCCCTTGGTGCCGTCTTTGGGCTCGATCTCCCCCATCCACACGGTTTTGCTGCCGTCGGGGTTTTCCTCCACCTGGGAGCTCACCGGCAGGTAGGTGGTGGGGCGGTGGTGCTGAGGCCAGTTGAACTCGATTCCGCCGGACACCCACGGGCCGCACAGGCCGATCAGGGCAGGTTTGATCACCCGGTTTTTGTAGACAAAGTCGTAACCGTCGGTCTTATCCAGCCCTTCATAGACACGGCCGCCAAGCTCCGGCAAGACGGTGGTTTTTACGTACTGGTTTTCCAGGCTGACCGCCTGGTAGGTGTGGGGCGTCTTCTCATTGCGAATCTTTTCGGTGGCAGCCAGGGGGTAAATGTCCCCCTTGGTGTTCTGATAGTTGCGCAGCTCGTAGAACATGGGCAGCTTTTCTGCCGGTTCCGGCTCATAGGTGGGGATGGTCAACTCCCCCTGCCACAAAGCGACACGGTCTTTTGTTTCCATGACAAACCTCTTTTCTATACAGGTAGTTTCTGTCCACGGTGCGCCTTTCTCCCCAAAGGCCCTGTCCGGGTCAGGATCCCCCTGTGGGAAACCGCACCCACCGCAGATGGTTTTAGCCGCCCCACCTCCCCAAGGGGACGGCAGTTTCTCACTCCTCCTTTTCTCTGTGCTGCGGAGCCTGCCTTTATGCCTTTACAAATTTAAGCCGTGCTCTTCCATAAAGGCCTGCTTTTCCCGCTCCCCCATCAGGGGGATGGTCACCTTTACCAAGGTGCCCTCGCCCGGAACGCTGTCAATTTCCAAACCGTACTGCGGGCCATAAATCAGACGGATCCGCTGGTTTACGTTGTAAAGCCCAACCGACCGCATCTGTTCCCGAGGGCTTTCCCCTTTGAGGCACTTCCTCAAAGTTTCCAACTCCTCGCCCTCGATGCCACAGCCGTTGTCGTAGATTTCAAAGATGACTTTCCCCTCATGCAAAGACGCAGAGATCTTCAGCTCCCCTTCGCCTATGGGGCGGATCCCATGGATAATGGCATTTTCCACCACCGGCTGGAAGAACAATTTCACCGCATAATACTCCTCAATCCCCGGGGGCAGGTCATATTCCACCGTCAGGTTGATGGCATACACCTTCTGCACCACCTGGATATATTGGCCGATCATGGTCAGCTCGGAGCCAATGGTGGAGATGAAGTTGCCCTCGTTTAAAAACCGGCGGTAGAAGACGATCAGGCTGTCGGAAAGCTCTGCCAAGTCTGTCAAACCGGCATTCCGAGCCTGATAGCGGATCATGGCCAAAGTGTTGTACAACAGGTGGGGGTTGATCTGCTCTTGCAGCAATTCCACTTTCATTTCCTCGATCTGTCCTTTAAATCGGACCTCGTTTTCCAACATCCCTTTCAGCCGCACCACCATGCTGTTAAACCGGCGCTCCAGGCCGGCGATTTCATCGTTGCCCTGTACCGGCTGGGACAGCACGGAAAAATCCCCTTCCGCCAAGACTTTGGTCTTGTGGGCCAGGCGGCGAATCCGCCGGGATAGCCTGCTGGAAAGCAGGAAAATTACCGGCACACCACCCAAAAAGATCAGCACCATCACCAACACCAGCAGTTTGTAAAAGTTGTTGAAACTCTGCAGGATGGCATCCTCCGGGAAAAGGAACACCAGGGTATTCCCCGTCAGCTGGGAAGTGGCCTGGCACTGGATCTGCCGCTCCCCGTCGGAATTGGAGGATTGGGTCGCTTCAATGGAGAAAAACTCCTTTCCATCGCTATCCTGGTAGAGCACCTGGCAAAGGTCATCCTTGCTCTCCCGCAAAGCACTGCGCAAATCCGACAGGGGAATGCTGATTTTCAGCACGCCCAACACATTAAAATTGGAGATATCCCGGATCTTTCGGTACCCGGTTAGATATTTTGAACCATACAGTGTTTGGATCTTCCCCCATGTGAAGGTTTGGCCGCTCTCCATCAGCTCCTGATACCAACCGCTATACCGCTCCCTCTCCAGGCTTTGTACCCTGACCAAGGAGGTGCTGGAGTCGTAGGAAGGAAGTAGGCTGGGGTTGTCTGTAAGTACCGACAGATATGTGTTCACCCGGTAGGTGGAATCGGCCGTATACCCCTGATACGCCAGGCTCATCTGGGCCTCTGCTTTGCTGAGGCGCTGGCCCACTTCGTTGCGCAGCTGATACCGCTCCCCAACATCCTCTTCCTCGGAGGCCAAAAGCAACAGAAAGGTATCGTCAGCCAACAGATGGTCGGCCTTTTGAATTTGCATGAGGCAGATTTGGTCCATCATGTCGCTTTGCTGCTGCACCTGCCGTTGGAGGGTATCGGTTTCCATGGCCATGATTTCCCCCTTCAGCAGGTTGCTCATGGCAAGGATAGCCACTGCACCAATGAACATCACCAGCAAAAACACCGACAAAAACACCCGTGCTGTCCAAGGCAGGTATTTAGGTTTCAGTTTGATTCTCTTCATGGTTCTCCTCTTTCCCGCCGATTTGGCGGAACTCCCTGGGGGTCATACCCTCCCACTTTTTGAACACATAGTTGAAATAGCTCACGTGTTCATAGCCCACCTGGGCGGCAATCTCCGCCACAGTATCGTGGGTTTGGAGAAGCTTCTTTTTCGAAGCCTCAATCTTTTGACGGGTGATATACTCCGAAATGGTCATATTGGTTTCCTTTTTGAACCGGCTGTTTAAATAGTTGGTGCTGTAGAAAAAGTGGCGTGCAATCCCCTCCAAATGCAGATCGTCCTGGAGGTGGTCTGCTACATAGCGGCGCACCTGCTCAATCAGCTTTTGCTCTTTTTGCTCCTGGCGTTCCCCCAGGAACCGGCTGACGGAACAAAGGATCCGCTGCATCCACTGGCTTGACTCCTGCACCGTTTCAAATCGTTGGAGCCGGTCCCACACTTTTTCATCGCTCCCCAGCACGTCTTTCCAACCTTCCCCCGATTCGTTCAAAATCAGCTGGACGCACACCGCCAGGGAAATGCTGGCAGTCTTCTGCCGGTACAGGGGCATGGACTGCACCTGTTGGTAATACTCCTCCACAAAGTGCTCGATCTTCTTTTTGTCATGCTGGTTGAGCACATAGCGCAATTCTTTTTGAATGTCCATCATATTGGGAGACTGGGCCATTTCCGAGGCGCCGGGGATATCGTTTACATACAAGATGATCCCTTTGCCCATGGAATATTTGAACCGCAACATATAGGAACACTGTTCAAAGGCCCGTGTCAAGTCCCCAATCGCTTTCACGTTGGGCTCCACAGCCACAGTCAAACTCACAGATAGCTGCTTGCACCGCTGGATCAACCGCTGGACCTTATCCAAGAAGAGCTGTTCCTCAATATCGTCCCTGCGGAAGCCGCAGCAGAACCGGGCATTCTCCACTTTGACCAGGAACAGAGGTTGGACCTCCCCTTCCTCATGGAGGATCTTGGAGATGGTCTGCCACAATTTAAAATAGTAAAGCTGCTGCCGTTTTTCTTTGCGGTAGTGCTCTGCCCGGTCGAAAAAGTCGTCCACTTCGATCACGGCAAAACGCACCCCGGAAAACCAGCCCTCCATTTCCAGCTCGGACTGTTTTTCTTCCATTTCCTCCCGGCTGAGGCAGCCGTGGAGCAAGTTGATCAAAAACAATTCCCGCAAAGACTCCCGGTTTTTCTCCACCTGCTCCCGCAACTGGGAAAGCTCCTCCCTCTGGCTGCTGAGGAGTTGCCCCTGCTGGGAAAACCGCTGCAGGCAATCGTGGAGCTGCATAGGGTCCAAAGGCTTGAGCAAATAGCCATTGCTATCTAAATCCAACGCATTTTTAAAGTATTCAACCCGGTTGTACAGGCTGCAAAAAACAAACCGCATATCCGGATACTGCGCCCGCACTTCACGCAGCAACGTGAAGCCGTCCATATAGGGCATTTCCACATCACATAAAATCACATCGGGGACAAAGGTATCCGTCATTTCCAAGGCCGTCATCCCGTTTTCGCAGGTGCGTATCTCCTCAATGGACAAGTCACGAAACGACTGCAAAATACTCACAACCTCTTCCCGGTCAATTGCAAAATCCTCCACTACCAATATCTTCATGCATTCCCTCACAATCTTTTTTACTCCTATCCTCAGTGGACAAGGGGCCTTCCCAAAGGCGGGATGGCCCTTTCTCCACTAATGGTAGGTTTCTTCAAAAGAAAGAAGCGGCACCCTTTTCGCAAGCAATCCCACATGATTTAACTTTACGAAAAGGGTACCGCGTTCCCTCACCGATTCATCCTAAAACTTTATCGCTTATTCCACTTTTTTTAAAGGGGTTTTTTGAAAAAAGATTGCACGATCAGCAAATTAACCCTCAGGAGTCCAATCGGTATTCTCCTCAAACCAGGTTTCCATACGTGCCTTGGCGTTCTCGTAATCCGTTTCCTCGTAGAAGTTCTGCTGGGCTTCGTCAAACACCGCGTCAAACTCCTCGGGGGCACAAGTGATCACCTTGGCACAATCCGTTTCTGCCCAGTCGGCCCAGTAGTAGTTGTTGACCACTGCCACCTCATCGGTGCCGTCGCCGTAGCTGGCAGTACCGTCAAAGTTGTAGCCGCCGGTATAGCAGTAACTCTGGTTCACCTTGTAGATATCGGGCTCTGCCGGATAACTGCGCAGGTAGGACATGGGGTTATAGTTGCTCATTGCAGGAGAGCAAATGGCAATTTCAGACATGAAGGGGAAGTAACCGCCAGTCCACTCATACAGGCCGTAGTAATCAGCGCCCTTTTCACCGATGATGCCACCCAGGCAATCCTCTTCGGTTTCGGGGTCCACAAAGACTTTGGTGGTGCCGTCATCGGCATACTCCCAGATACCGGTGCCCTCGGGGCCCCAGGTCAGGATATCCAGGCCCTCATCGCTGTACATCCAGTCCCACATCTCGCACAGGCGGTCAATACCCTCAAAGCTGTTGGACACGGTCACGCGGTTGAAGCCGGATTCGTAAATATCAAAGCTGCCGCCGGCAGTGCCTTCCTGCTTGGGCCAGGGGATGTAGCGGATCATAGCTTCGGGGTTGGAAGCCAACAGGCTCTCACGAGCAGTGGCCATATTGGGAACCATCATACCAACACCCACCAAGCCGCTGGCCACTTTCTGCTGGAGCTGGTCGTCCATCTGAGAGATGAAGTCGGCGTCCAACAGGCCGCGGTTGTACAGGTCGTTGAGCCACTGATAGTACTCCTTGGTGCCGGAGCCGCCCAGGAAGCCGTTGATCTCGCCGCTTTCCTCAATGGCCCAGTGGCCGGTTTCAAACATGGTGCCCACATGGAACTGGGACCAGCTGATCAGGCTCATGGGGATCAGGTCGCGGTCGCCCACCTTGATGCCCAGGTCAGCGATCTGCTGCAGGTAGTCAGCCAGCTTTTCCGGGGTGTCGATAGCAGGCTCAATGGCAAATACCTCTTCCGGAGGAACCTCACCCTTCTGGCAATACTCTTCGTCGATCTCCGCCAAGGGAGTGAAAGAGTAACCGCAAGCCGCCAGCAAGTCTTCCCGGGTCCACAGCGCCCAGGAGGTAAAGGGCTGGTTGTAAGGATCGGAGGTAAACTCCTCGTTGGATGTGTTCACCATCACCAGAGGGATCTGCTTACGCTGGCCGTCGGTGGTGAAGCGGGGCCACATACTCTGGTCCATGTACTTGTTCAGGTTGTCCATCTTGGCGATCTGCTCTTCCAGGTTATCACCGTATTTGCCGGTGCTCAGGGCATAGGCCACGTTCTCCGAACCACCCAGGAACACATCCGGTTCATTGCCAGCGGCGATACGGGTGGCCAGCATCTGCCGGAAGGGGATATCCGAGGTGGCTACCTGGGCGATCTCACCCACGCGGATGTGGAATTTCTCTTCCACATAAGGGCTTACCACGTCATTGGGGTTATCCAGGGTGGTAGCAGGGGTGCTGTAACCGATGATGATGTCGTACTCCAACCAGGGGAGGTCTTCCGTACTGGCGTCCCCCTCATCCCCTGTGTCACCGGTGCTCGCGCCATCGGAAGCCCCGCCGCTCTCCGTACCGCTGGAGCTGCCGCCTCCACCGCCGTTACAAGCGGTCATGCCCAGGAGCATGGCCCCTGCCAACAACAGAGCAAGTATCCTCTTTTTCATTACTGTTTTCCTTCCTTTCATATGGATTTTTCTAAACAGCCGAAACCGGCCGCTCAAGACAAGTTTGGTCACTCACGCCTTTACAGCGCCGATCATAATGCCCTGCACAAAGTACTTCTGGAAGAAGGGGTAAATGCACACGATGGGCAGGGTGGTAAACACCAGGGTAGCCATACGCACCGCTTCCGGCGAGCCTTGATTCTGCATGGCTTGGCCGCCGCTTTGGGCCATCTGCTGGGCCGAAGTGGAAGAAGCTTTGATCATCTCCTGCAAAATGGCCTGCAAGGGCTTCAAATTGGGGCTGGTAATGTAGAGCATGGCATCGTACCAGGCGTTCCACTGCCACACACCGCTGTACATGGCGATCACCGCCACAATGGGCATGGACAACGGGAGAATGATACGGAACAGGATGGTCAGGTCCCCAGCGCCGTCCAACCGGGCGGATTCCTCCAAGCTTTCAGGGATGCCCTCAAAATAGGTGCGCATCAGAAGCATATTAAATGCCCAGAAGCAGTTGGGCAAAATGAAGATCCAGAAGCTGTTGACCAGCTTCAACTGGTACATCCATACATAGGTGGGGATCAGGCCACCGCTGATGTACATGGGGATGATCAAGATGAGGGAGAGTCCCCGCTTGCCGGGCATATTCTTTTTGGACATGGCATAGGCCGCCAAGCCCGTAACCAGCAGGGTTCCCACAATACCGCCCAAGGTCCGGAGCACGCTCACCAGGAAGGAACTGCCCAGATGGTTCTGTTTAAACACATTCTGATAGTTCTCCAGCGTGAAACCGATGGGCAAAAACGTCACGTTCTGGGTCATGACCGCCATACTGCTGGAGAGCGAATAGGCAATACAATACCAGAAGGGGTATAGGATCAAAAATGTGATAACAACAATCACGAAATAGAGCACAACTGTTCCCGGCTGGATCTTTCCCTTTTTGCCGGTCACTGCGTTGAAGGTCGCCATGGGATCACCTCTTTCTCAAATCTCGGCGGGCTTTAGAACGCACCATAGCCCTGGGTTTTCCGGCTGATGCCGTTGGCGGACATGACCAGCACCAGGGACACAAGCCCCTGCACCAGGCCAAGGGCCGCTGCGTAAGAGTACTCGTTGTGCTGGATGCCTTGAGAGAAAATGTAATAATCCAGCGTATCGGAAGAGGTTGCCGTCAAGGCGTTGCGCAGGTTGTACACAGCATCAAAGGAAGCGCTGCCGTTGGAGTTGATCAGGTTACCCACCGTCATAATCAGCATCAGCCCTACAATGGGGAGGATGCTGGGGATGGTGATGTAAATCAGCCGCTGCCAGCTTTTGGCGCCGTCCACTAGGGCTGCCTCATACTGCTCGCTGTCAATGCCGGAGAGGGCCGCCAGATAAATGATGGTGTTCCAGCCCAGCTCTTTCCAGATGCAGGTGATGATGATCACCGGCCAGAACCATCCGGGATCCCGCATAAAGGCAATGGCGTCGCCGCCGCAGGCTTTGATCAAGGTATTGATGGCGCCGGTGTTTTCGTCCAGCAGCTTGTAGACCAGGCCGCCCACCACAACCCAGCTGACAAAGTGGGGCAGGTAGCTGATGGTCTGGGTGACCCGCTTAAAGGGGCCGTCCTTGATGGAGAAAATAGCAATGGCCACAATGATGGGCAGCGGGAACCCAAATAGGATGGACAACCCATTGATGCCCACGGTGTTTTTCAAAGACTGCCAGAATTCCGGGTCTGTGAGGAATTCCTGGAAATGCTCCAAGCCAACCCAGGGGCTGTTGAAGGGGCCTTTCAAAATGTCGTAATCCATAAAGGACATGACCACACCGGCCATGGGGATGTATGCAAAGATGATTACCGCCACAAAAGCAGGCACCAAAAACAGGTACTGTACCCGATATTGATAGATCCGCTTCCGGAGAGCTTTCTTTTCCATTTCGCTTTGTTTTGCTTTCATGTAACTCTCCCCTCCTTATCCGATCCGTTTGGGGTCAAACACCATGCCGCCTATCTCGAAAAAGCTGCATCGGGCATCCATCCCCCGGAAAGGATAGGCAACGCCTTCCTCTTCCCCACGGACCACTCGTTGGGTCCCTTGGGCGTACATGGAAAGCACCCGGGGAGGCAATTGGAACTCCGGCAGTTTCAAGGGGTTCCGGCATTCTTCCCAGTGGGCGGGGAATACGGTGGTGACACCGGGCTCCAAGTCGGCCAACCGCTGCAGGGATTCTCCATACACCCGCAGGGTGCTGGAACGGGGCAGCTGTCCCCAGACTTCCCAGGTCAAAATCAGGTCCCCAGTGAACAGCCAACCCAGATCTTCTTCATACAGAGCGATGGAGCCCAAGGAATGGCCAGGGCACTCCAGCACCCGCAGGACAATGCCGCCCAAATCGATGCGGTCACCCTCCTCCAGAGTGAGGATATGGGGCGCTGGGCCAGGATTCCAGGTGTCGGGGACCATGCCGCCCTCCTGGAAAAACTCCTGATAAAAGTCCCGGCAGATCCGTTCTTTCGTCCCTTCCGTCACCGCGTCGTGGGAATCGGGCTCGTCATAGCGGCCCACATACACGGTGTCAAACTGGTTGTTGCCGGAATTGTGATCCAAGTGGCCATGGCTGTTGACCACCATCAGGGGCTTTTCCCCACAAAGCTCGTGGACAACTTGCTTCAGCGGAACCATGCCAAAGCCGGTGTCCAGCAAAAGTGCTTTGTCTTTCCCGTTGATCACATACATGACCGTTTTCCCAACTTCACTGATGGCCCAAAGATTCTCCCGCAGGGGAACCACACGGTAAAGATCCATACGCTTTCTCCCTCTTTCCATCAAATGTTTTCGTCCTAGAGTGCCGTTCTTCCCCTTTTCCAAAGCCAAAGCCGCAAAGCAAATATGGACAGTTTTAGGGAAGATTTCATGAGAACTTTAGGCACAATAGCCGTTTGCTACCCAAATAATACAGATTTCCACCTTTCCAATCAACGATTTTTAGCTATATCCGTTGAATATTGGAAGTATCATTGAATTTCTATAGTTTCCCCCTTTTGCACGAAGCCTCCCCAGGAACCACCTCCTCTTTTGTGAAAACAGCTTGGCATTGTACAGATATTTCCCTGGCGCTCAGTTTATGCCTCCCCTGTTTCAAAAAGGGCGTTGTTCCAGGGGAATGGATCCTCCATTGCCTTTTGCCGCTGGATGGGCTATACTGGGACAAACATCTTTGAGGGGGGTTCCCAATGAAAATCCTGTTTATCGGCAACAGCCACACGTTTGTCCACTATGTACCTGCCCGCGTATCCCATTTCTGTCAAAGCCACGGCACCCACTTAGACACAACCATGCTCACCCATCCAGGCATGGGATTGGACTGGCACTTGAAGCAATCCCAAACATACTTCAACCTTCTCTATGGCGGGTATGACGGGGTGGTCTTGCAGCATAACGCCCACCCTTTCCCCGGGGAAACTTCTCTGATAAACGCCGGAGAGGCCCTGGCTTCTTTGGCACCCAAAGGGACCAAGCTCTACCTGTACATGACTTGGAGCGAAAAAAACAATCCGCAGGGCCAGGCGCCTATGACCGCCGCCTATGAAGCCTTGGCACAGCGGGTGGGCGCAACCGTGTGTCCGGTGGGGGCCCTGTGGTGGCAGGTGGCCCAGTCCCACCCGGAGGAGGAACTGTATTTTGCCGACGGTGAACACAGCTCCGTACTGGGGGCTTCCCTGGCAGGTGCCATCATCGGCCGGACACTGCTGGGGATGGAACTCGCCCCGGAAACCTGCTATCAAGATGCCAAAGTCCTGGAATCCCTTCCTCTGGACCCCCGGATGATCGATTTGACTGTGGTGGACGGAAAGCTGGACCTTGCCCCCTTGGGGTAGGGTCTTTGGGAACAAAAGAACGGGCAGTCCGGAAAGAACCGGACTACCCGTTTTATTTTTTCACAAACAGGGAACCCCCATGTTTAAAATTGGAAATAGACAAAATCCTGAGGGTCATACCCCTGGCCGTAAGAGCCAAAGAGGAGGATGGCCACGATTAGAAGGAAATAGACGCCATAGCGGAGGAACACGGTCTTGTTCAGCTTTTGGAACAGCGGCATCCGGGTGAGGAGCCAGTCCACCAACACCAACACCGCCACAAAGAGGAAGAGCATCCCCAGCGTTTTCACGGAAGCGCCCAAGGCAGTGAGGGTGCCGTCCACCCCGGCAAAGGGGATGGAAAAGATGGCCCGATAAGCCGTGAGGGCATCTGTGAGGGAGTTGGCCCGGAACAGCACCCAGGCCATACAGGTGAGGAAGAAGGTACAGCACAGCCGGAATCCCCGCACCAGCAGGCTCTCATCCCGCAGGTGCAGCAGTGCCATGACACGTTTGCGCAGGGGGTCCACCAACAGGGACACCACTTGGTACAACCCGTTTAACAAGCCCCAGGCCACAAAGGTCAAGGCGGCGCCGTGCCACAGGCCGCTGACGAAAAAGACGATCATCACATTCAGGCAGGTGCGTGCTTTCCCGCGCCGGCTGCCTCCCAAGGGGAAGTAGAGGTAATCTTTGAACCAGCTGGAGAGGGAGATGTGCCAGCGGCGCCAAAACTCCCGGATAGACTTGGAAAAATAGGGGCCGTTGAAGTTCTCCATCAGCCGGAAGCCCAGCATTCTGGCAGAGCCCTTGGCAATGTCGGAATAGGCGGAAAAGTCGCAGTAGATCTGGAAGGCGAACGCCACCGTGGCCACCAGGAAGGCCCCGCCCCCCTGGCCCTGGGGATTGTTGTACACGGTGTTGACCACCACTGCCAGGTTATCCGCAATGACCATCTTTTTGAACAAGCCCCACAGCACTGGCAAGATCCCAACCTTGATGTTTTCAAACTGGAAGGGATGGCGCTCTTTCAGCTGGTGGATCATGTTGCTGGAACGTTCGATAGGGCCGGCCACCAGCTGGGGGAAGAAGGAGATGAACAGAGCGTAATCGATGAAGTTGCGCTGGGCCTGCACATCCCCCCGGTACACGTCGATGGTGTACCCCAAAGCCTGGAAGGTGTAGAAGGAGATCCCCACAGGCAGCAGCACATCCAATAAGGGCACATCCATTGAGATGCCCAGGAAATCCATGCCCCGGGTGATCACATCGGCGGTGAAATTGTAATATTTGAAGAAAAACAGGACACCCAGGTTCAAGATCAGGCTGAGGGCCACCCACAGCCTGCGCTTCCCCCAGGCGGAAGCGCCCACCAGCAGCCCGCAGCCGTAAGTCACAGCCGTGGAAAACAACATGAGCAAGGCATAGGTGGGGTTCCAGCACATATAGAAATAATAGCTGGCCAAAAGCAGCTGCACATTCCTTGCCCGTTGGGGCAGCAGGTAGTACACCACCACATTGGCCACCAGGAACACCAGGTATTGCAGAGAGTTAAAATTCACAGTGAGAGCTCCTTTCCCGGTGGGTCATTCTGCGGCGGCGCCGCTGAGCTGGATGGGCTGGCTATCCGCCTCATCCCGCAGCGCATGGAAGTGTTCCACCCGCTGCTGCCAAAGGGCTTCGTCCTCCCCTTGGGTGGCAGGCAGCCCCTGGTCCACCAGCCACTGGCCCAAATAGCGGGAGTACTTCTCCGCACCCCGGTAGTTAAAGTGGAGGGTGTCAAAAAAGTCCGTGTCCTGGTCGATAGAAAGCTGATCGTAAATCTGGTTGCAATCCCAGAACTCGCCTCCCAGAGCCGTAAGATCCTCTTCTATCCGGGCTAAATCCTCGGTTTCAGGAGGATTGGAGTTGGGTACCACAAAAAACACCACTCGGATCCCCTGCTCCTCACACAGATCCACAATCTCTTCCGCTGCCTCCAGGTTCTCCGCATAGGCCTCAGGGTAGTCCCCCAAATCCCGTTGGGTAAACTGGGTGATGGGCAGCACTTCTTTCAAAAAAGTGTACCCGGCCAGCAGATCCGGCCCATAGCCGAAAAGCCCCTCTTCCACCTCATCCAAAGTGATCTCGTTCCAACGGCTGTGGTAAGATTCCAAGGGGAACAGCAGCCCCAGCCTCTCTTCCGGTTCTGCCACCTGAAACGTGAGGGCCAACCGGTCCAAACTCCAGGGCATATAGGTGATGTTGATCTTTGTGGAGCGGTTGTGCTGGGAATAGAGCATCCCCGTAGCCTCGATGAACACCACTTTCGGACTCTGGGTCTTGCAAGCCTGCTTTACATAGCGGTAAGTGACGGGCATAGTCTGCTCAGGGCCCGCCATCACATAGGAGGTGACCCCCGACTCCTCGTAGATCACCGAGGGGATCACATCGCAATAGGCCAGGGAGGAACCGAAAAACATCACGTCCACGGTGTCTTCCTCCTCCTGCTGGTACATGGACCAAGTGGCGCCGTAATCGTACCGCTTGGGGATCAGCACCGAAGAAGCCCCAAAGCAAAAGGCTCCCAGTACCACCAGGAAGCACAAAAACCCGGCCAATTCCTTTTTCCATCGTTTCATCACAACACATCCTCTGTTTCCAAAGAACTTGGGAAGGGCCTGCCCAAAAGCGGCTGCACGCCGCCTGTTTGAGGAAGCCACGGGGGAACTTTTCTTGTTTTCCTAAGGCAAATCTTTATTATTTTACCACATTCTCCTCTTCCTGTCCAGAACCTTCCCCGGGCGCTCAGTTTTTGCACTGGGATTCCAAAGCGGCATGGGCGGAATGGCTCTCCCCTTCGTCGCACAGCAACACGATCACGTCCCCGGGCTGGAGCACGGTGTCCCCACGGGGAACCAGCTCCTGCTGATGGCGCTTCACCGAAACGATGAGAGAATGGCCGGGCCAATGGGTATCCCGCACGGCCTTGCCGCACACCGGCGCCCCGTGGCACACAGTTGCCTGGAGCAGCAGCTTCTCCCCGGAAGGCGCCGGCACAGCCTTGCCTCCTTTTCTCAGCAGCCGCTCCAAAAGCAGATCGTACACCGGCTTGGAGTGGAGCAGGTCCGCCACCAGATAGGCCGCCAGGGAAACCAGGGAAAGGGTCAGCAGCTGGGACAGGCTGCCGGTCATCTCGCTGATGAGGATGATCCCCGTCACCGGCGCCCGGACAATGGCGGAAAACAGCCCAGCCATCCCCAGGATGACAAAGTTCGCCGTGGCAGCCTCTACCCCCAGCAAGTGAAGCCCCTGGCAAAACGT
>CAJFMJ010000023.1 GCA_904391645.1 uncultured Neglectibacter sp. | reverse complement strand
GGCGTCCTGCATACCCAAGCGGTACACATAGGTGTTGATCACATCGGACACATCCCAGTTTGAGGCGTTGTACAGCAGCAGGATCTTGTCGGCCCCCACAGAGAACACCATGCCCATGCGCATAATGAACATCATGATGATGATGGGGGCAATCCCCGGCAGGGTGACGTGCCAGGTCTGTTTCCAATGGCCTGCACCGTCCACTTTGGCGGCGTCGTACAGCTCCTGGTCCACATTGCTCAAAGCCGCCAAATAGATGATGGACCCGTACCCCAGCCCTTGCCAGGTGCCCATCAAAATGTAAATGGGCCGGAACCAAGCGGGGATGTTCAGCAGGTTTTCACTGACCCCCCCTGTCAGGAAGCTCAACCCTTCGGAGATCACGCCGCCGGCTTTTGTAAAGTTGATCACCAGGCCAGCCGCCACCACCGTGGAAACGAAATAGGGCATATAGCTGATGGTTTGCACGGTCTTTTTAAAATACTTGTTTTTCACCTCGTTGAGCAGCAGGGCAAAAATGATGGGCGCCGGGAAATTCACCAGCAAATCCAGCAAGCCCAACAGGATGGTATTGCGGATCAGGCGGCCGATGTAAGGCCCGGAAAAGAACAGGCGGAAGTTTTCCAGGCCGACCCACTGGCTCCCCAGCACCCCCTTCACCGGTGAATACTTTTCAAAGGCCATCACAATGCCAAACATGGGCAGATAGTGGAACAGGATAAAGTATAGCAAAATCACGCTCAAGAAAACATAGAGAGCCTTGTTCCGCAGGATATCCACCAGCAGGTCTTTTGGCAGGTTTTTCACCCCGCCTTTTTCGCTGTAGGACAAGCGGAAGGCTGTTTTAGTTTCCCTTTTCCCTTTGCTTCGTCCCATGGTCCCTCCTCCTTTTTTCTGTATCTTTGCGCTAATAATAGCGTATTGTGTGGAGAGTTTTCTATAAAGATCGGGGAGAGGATTTTAAAAAAGAGGTTCTAAAATGACGCAATTGGTAAAAACCGGTTGTAAATTATAAAAATCCAGAAAAAGGATTCGCCTCCTGATGGACTTTTCCCCCGGTTGATACTATACTTTATCTGAAAAGATGACAAAAGCTTGGTGGTTTTTCCATGAATCGAATAAAACAGCTGCGGCTGAAAAACATTTTTAACTACATCACCTTCTTCCTTTTGGTCCCCTTTGCCTGCATCCTGGTGGCGCTCTTTGCCTATACCGCCCACCTTACCACTTCCCATGAAAAGGAACTGCTCCATCTGGCGGCAAAAGACATTTCCCAATCGTTCCGCTCCTCTTTGGGAGGCATTTCCGATGGCGCCCGGCAGGCCACCTACTCCAACAATTTTACTTATTTCTGCAACAGCAGCGAAGCCAAAAAAGTGGACAAGTATGCCGGCGCCTTTTTAGACGAGTGCCAATCCCAGCTGTTCCCCTATTCCCAAGTGCTGGGGGTTTTTCTTTACAGCGCCCCTTGCGACGCCTTTTATTCCACCTTCCACTATTTCAATTCCCTGGCCTTGGGCCAGAAAGCCGCCTCAGCCCTCCGGGAGGACCCTGCTGTTTTAACAGAGTCCCCCCTATTTTTCAAGGAAATTGACGGAGCACCCTACCTCTTTTTCACGCTGACGGAACGGTACGGCACCTTGGCGGTTATGATCGACCCTCAAAAAGACACCAACTTCTCCAACTTTAACGCCATTTATGCCGACACCGCCGCTTTCTCCTACAGGGACACCCCTTCCCAGCAAAAGGGCAGCTTTTCCCAGCCTTTGGAAGGCACCTCGTTGTATTTGGTTTGCGAATATCACATCCGCCTCTCCCTTTCCCCGGGGCAGGCGGTTTTGCTGGCGGCCATCCTACTGCTGCTTTTGGCCATCCCGGCCTCCCTGTGGTTTCTGACCCGCCTGGTTTCCCGGCCCCTGCGGGTGATCACCCAGTCCATGGAGGTCATCACCGCCGGGGATTTGGAGCACCGCATCCCGCCCTTGGAAAACACCATTGACGACATCGCCGCTTACGGCAGGGGGATCAACATGATGCTGGACGCCATCCGCAGCTACAAGGAAGCGGATTTCCAAAGCCGCATGGACGCCACCCAGGCCAAACTGCAATACCTCCAGCTGCAGATCCGGCCCCACTTCTACCTCAACTGCATGAAGAACATCAACTCCCTGATCGACTTGGAACAATACGCCAAGGCAAAATCCTTGGTGTATGCCCTCTCCAGCTATATCAGCCACGCCTTTTCCGACATCAAAGGGTTCATCACCGTCCGGGAGGAACTGGAGGCCATCCAAAGCTATGTGGACCTGTGCCGGGCACTGGGCAATGAGATCCAGTTGGACTTTAAGCTCAGCGGCCAGTGCATGGCCATGGACTGCCTGCCCATGTCCCTGCTCACCTTTGTGGAAAACAGCATCAAACACACAAAATCCGGGGACTGCCTGCACCTCTCCATCCGGGTGGAAACCTTTACCGACCACAGCGGGGAAAAGAAAATCCGGTTCCTGCTGCAAGATTCCGGAGGGGGATTTTCCAAGGAGGCCCTCCGGGAGCTGGAAAGGCTGGACCCCTCTAAAATGGTTTACCGGCGCACCCACGTGGGCATTGCCAATGTGCGCTACCGGCTGTACCTGGGGTACGGCGAAGATGCCACTTTAACGCTGCGCAACCAGGGGCAGAGCGCCGTGGTGGAAATCACCACCCCCTGCGGGCAGCACACAGAAAGGAGGATTTATGAATCTTTTGATTGTAGATGACCAGCCCAACGTGCTGGCCTCCCTAGCCACCACCATCGACTGGGGCGGGGTGGGGATTGATGAGGTGTACACAGCCCGTTCCGCCCTGGCCGCCAAAGATATCCTGCTGAACAAAACCGTGCACATCCTGCTGACCGATGTGGAAATGCCCATGGAAAACGGGTTAAAACTGATCAAATGGATCCGGGAGCGGGGGTTGGACATAGAGTGCATCTTAATCACCTCCCACACAGACTTCTTCTACGCAAAGCAGGGCATTGACCTGGGAGTGATCGACTATGTGGTACAGCCTGCCAAAAGCGAAAGCGTCATTCGGGCGGTGCGAAATGCCATGGCCAAAATCACCTCCCGCAACGATGTGCGGCAGCGGCTGCAAATGGGGTATTTTTCCGATTTTGAAATCAACCACGCGGCCCAGCATTTTTTGAAGACCTGGCCGGAAAACAACGGGACCCCTCAGGCAGAGGCGCTGCTGGAGGAAAAAATCCAGCGGCTCAACCAGCTGGGGTTCCACTGCACCCCCGAGGACGGCTGCACACTGTTTTTAACCAACATCGAAGAGTGGACCAGCCTTCCCCTGCCGGAATTTGAAACCCGAAACCGCTACAACGAACTGGTGCAATCGGTGTTTTCCTTTGTCAACGGGGCCTCCACTACCTTCTACCAGGACGCCTCCCACCTGATCACCCTGCTTTCCACCCCGCCTTTGGAGGAATTGGAGCAGTATTTCCACATCCTCCAGCGCCAGACCCAAGCCGCTTTGGGATGCTCGGTCAGCGTGTACTTTTTCTGTGTGCCCTTCCGGGACCTGCTGCCTGCGTTCCGGTGCCTGTCCAGCCGGGATCCCTTGGAGGAAACAGCAGGCCCCCCTCAAGTGGTGCGGCTGTACCTCTCTGCAGAACAGAAGAACCTGGACCTGGTTTCCCGCCAGTACCGGGAATACTTTGCCAAGATCGAAGCCTACATCCAAAACCATATCTCCGAGCCCATCACCCGCCAAGGGATCTCCGATTCCATCCACATCTCCTCCGATTACATTTCACACATTGTCCGTTCCGTTGCGGAGTGCTCCTGCAAAGAGCTGATCACCCGGGAAAAGATGAAATACGCCCGGGGGTTGATCGAGAACACCACCCAGCCCATCGGGAACATCGCCATCGCCTGCGGGTACGACTCCTTTGCCTATTTCAGCAAGGTTTACAAAGCCACCTATGGCGTCAGCCCCCGGCGGGACCGCAAATAAGCGCAAAACAAAAAGGCCCAGCCAAAGCTGGGCCTTTTTGCTGCCTAGGATCACAGGCACATTTCAAAAATATGTTCCACATCCTGAGGGGTCAGGTGTTTGAAACCGGGAAGGATCTTGCCGCCGCAGGCTTTCCGGGCCATGACTTCAAAGTTTTCAGAGTCAATGCCCAGGTCCGTCAAGGTGGACTGCAGCCCCAATGTCTGGAACAGGAATTGTTCCGTCAGGTCGATGCTGCGCTCTGCCACCTCCCTGGGCGGCAGGGCGGGATCCAGGCCAAAGACATTGACGCCGTATTGGTAAAACCGGCCCTGGGTGTCCTCATCCAAAATGTACCGCATCCAGCGGGGGGTGAGGATGGCCAGCCCTAGGCCGTGGGTGATGTCGTAAAAAGCGGAAAGCTCGTGCTCCATGGGGTGGCAGCTCCACCCGGAGCGCTGCATGGCCCCGGCAAACCCATTGATGGCCCAGGAACTGGTCCACATCAGGTTGGCACGGGCTTCGTAATTGTCCGGCTGCTCCAGGGCGATGGGGGCATACTTCATCACGGTTTTGATCATGCCCTCTTTGAAGCAGTCCAGCATGTACATGCTCTCGTCCCCTGTGACGAAGTAGATCTCAAACAGGTGGGAGAGGATGTCCGCCGAGCCGCAGGCGGTCTGGTACCGGCTGACGGTGAAGGTTTCGGTGGGGTCCAGGAAGGACACCTTTGGCTGCATACAGGGATACCCCCGGCCCAGCTTCTCCTTGGTCTCCAAGTTGGTGATGACCCCGCCATTGTCCATTTCCGAGCCGGTGGCCGCCAGGGTCAGCACGGTGACCAGGGGCAGGGCCCGCTGGGGAGTGGCAGCGCCGGTGGAAAAGTCCCAGGGGTCGCCGTCGTAGCAGGCGCCCGCCGCGGCAAATTTGGCGCAGTCCAGCACCGAGCCACCGCCCACTGCCAGCACCACGTCGATGCCGTGCTCTTTACACAGCTGGGCGCCCTGGCGCACGGAGGTGACACGGGGGTTGGGGTCAATGCCGGGCAGTTCCCACAGCTCCAGGCCGGCCCCCTGGATTTGGGCCACCACCCGGTCGTACAGGCCGCTGCGCTTAATGGAGCCGCCGCCGTAGCACAGCAGCACCCGCTTGCCCAAAGCGGCCAGTTCGGTGCCCAGGTGTTCCAGCTTCCCGGGGCCAAAATACACTTTGGTGGGGATATCGTATACAAAGGGATTCATCATGGTTCATCCCGTCCTTTCTGTGATAAAGTGGTGTTACAGGGACAGCCCCTCATGGATGTCCGTCTGGATGGGGTGGAATTCCACCTGGAAGGAGCCGTCGGCCGCAAACTGGATGCCCTCTCCCGAGAGGGGGCCGAACACCAGGGAGGTCATGGCACGCTGGCCGCCGTTTACAAACACTTCCACGCTGTATTTGTCCATCAGCACCCGCAGCTCCACTGGGCCCTGGCCCTCCGGCATCTCCATCACCCGCCGGGCCAACAGGTCCTTGGGGTTGCCGGAGTAGGTCCGGTCGGTGACAAACAGCCCCTGCTGCCCCAGGTACTGGAGGCTGGTGTAGAACCGGCCCTCCACCCCCAGGCGGATCTCCAGGTTCCGGCAGGCAGCGGGGTCCAGGGTGACGGTCATGTCGAACACCCGGCCGGAAACGCCTTCCAGCTCCTGGAAGCCTTCCCCGGCGCTGCCCTGGGCCTGTACGGTGCCGGTGTAATACCGGGCGATCTCCTCCACGGGGGTCTGGCACAGCCGGCCGTCTTTCACGTGGAGCTCCCGGGGGAAGGTCATCATGCCGGACCACTTGTACCCACAGGGGGTCATGTAGTTTTCCCAGTTCTGCATCCAGGCAATGAGGATCCGCCGGCCGTCGGGGGACACCAGGGACTGGGTGGCGTAAAAGTCCATGCCATAGTCAATGGCCGTGGCGGACTCCCGGGTGAAGGCGTGGGTTTGGGGGTCATAGGAGCCGATGAGGCACACGTTGGCGTTGCCGTTGTGGAACTCCAGCCCCTGGGCCTGCATCTCCTGGGGGGAGATGAGGGCCACGGTTTTGCCGTCCAGTTGGAAGAAGTCGGGGCACTCCCACATTTTGCCGTACTCGTTGCGGCACCGGTCCAAAATGGTGACAAATTCCCAGCGCTCCATGTCCGGGGAGGAGAACAGGGCCAGCTGGCCGCTGGTGTCGTCGCTGCGGCTGCCGATCACCGCATAGAACCGGTCCCCTTCCTGCCAGACTTTGGGGTCCCGGAAGTCCTCCAAAGAGCTGCCCGCGGGGAGCATCTCCCCGGTCATCACCGGGTTTTGGGGGAGCTTTTCATAGTTCAGACCGTCCCCCACGGCCACCGACTGGGTTTGCCGCACCTGGCCGTCCTCTGTTTTGGACACGCCGGTGTACAGCAGGTAATGCTTGCCCTGCCACTCCACAGCGCCGCCGGAGAAACACCCCTCGCAGTCGTAGTCCTGGTCCGGGGCCAGGGCACAGGGCACCGGCTCCCACTTCACCAGGTCCTTTGTCTTGTAATGGCCCCAGTGCATGGGCCCCCACTGGGTGGAATAGGGGTGGTACTGGTAAAACAGGTGGTACTCCCCCCCATACAGGGAGAACCCGTTGGGGTCGTTGGCCCAGCCCACCAGGGAGGGCGTATGGAACGCCGGGCGCTGCCAGCCAGGGATCTGGGGCAGCACTTGCTTTTCATAGGCTCTTGCCTGCTGCAGTTTTTCACTCATATTCTCTACCTCTCCATTCCAATTGGGTAAACTCTCCGCTGCCAAGGGCGAACAGCCCCAAGCTGCGTCCGCCGTAGTCGTACATCCGAAAGCTGAGGGCCGCCTGGCCGTTGACGTAAGCCACGCCCACCGTGCCCTCGGTGACCACCTCCAGCCGGTACAGGCCGTCCTGGGGACGGCGCAGGGGGGCTTCCAGCTCCACGTCGTAGGGGAAGGTCTTGCCGCCCTCTTCGCTCATCCGCATCCAGGAACGGTACACAAGCCGCCCCTGGTCCGGCTCCACCGCCAGGTAGTAGCCCTCTTTCATCTCCTCCTGGACGTGGAGCACCACGCCCATCTGCTGGGCATCCTCCGGGCGCATGGTCACCTGGAAGTGGCAGGTTTCCGGCTGCTCCCCCAACAGCATCATCTGCTGCACCCCCGGGGTGGTGGAAACAAGCTTGCCCTCCTCCACCTGCCAGCCCTGGGTCACAGGGTGGGGGGTATAGGGGACGGGCTGGGTGAAGGCCGCCGCCTTCTGGGCGGGCAGGCACACCGCCAAGTCCCCGTCAGGCAGCTGCCGCAGCTGATGCACCACCATAGAGCCGCCCCAGTCCCAGGTTCGGTAATCCTGGCCGTGGTAACGGGCCGGCCAGAAGCCGTAGTCGTCCCGCTCTTTGGTGGGGTTCCAGCCAAACAGGTAGCGTTCGCTGTCGTGGCCGGCGGTTTTAGCGGCGTAAAAGGCACGGCTGTCCAGACGGTGGTTCTGGGGGATGCGCCACTGGCTCTCCCCGGCCTTGCGCTTGACGTAGTAGTTGCCGAACAAGGTGGTATACGAGGAGAACACCAGGTACTCCCAATCCCCCATGGTGAAGAAATCCGGGCACTCACAGGCGCCGTTGAACCGCTGGGGGAAGTAGGCGGGCTGCCGGTACTCCCAGGTTTTCAGGTCTTTGGACACGCACAGGCCCACGCAGCCCGTCTGGCTGTGGGGGAGGTTCACCCGGGCCGCCAGGTACATCCAATACTCCCCCAGGTCCTCCCGGTAGACGATCCGGGGGTCCCGCCAGTCGGAGCAGTGGTAGATCTCCCCATCGGGGCCAAAGGTGTCCTCCTCTTGCAGCTCCCAGTGGTCCAGGCAGCCGTCGGGGCTGATGTAATGGGTGACAAACTGCTTCCCCTCGGGGAAGATGCAGGCAAACAAGTGCCACACCCCGTCCTTGTCCTGGATCAGGTCGCCGGTGCCTCCCACCACACCGATGGGGCTTTCCGGGCCCATATGCACCAGGTCGGTGGTTTCCATCCGGTGCCAGCCGGGCACAAACCCGGGGGCGTTGTGGTCCCTCCAATTTTTCAAGTAAAACAGCTGGTACTTCCCGTCGATGTATTGGGGGATCACATCCCCCACCCGGGCGGCAGGCTGTTGGTAAAACAGTTTCGGTTCCATCGCTTGCTTACTCCTTCCCGCGTTGTGTTTTCAAATAGCCGGCAAGCCAATCCTCCCGGCCCAGGGCCTGGTACTTTTTGGCCCCGTGGTCGGTGACGGCAAACAGATCGTGGCGCAAGATGTTGCCCATCCCCGCCAAAAACGCCTCCCTGGCCCTGGCTTCCTCCGGGGTGTCGTTGACCCCTTTGACCAATGGCGTGCGGAGGATCACCGGCTTGGAAAGCTCCGCCAGACGCTGCAAATTCTCCCGCACCAGGCGACTGTCCTGGCCGGTGTACTGCCGGGCCAGGGCGTCGTCCATCAGCTTCAGATCCACCAGGAACAAGTCCGTCACCGGCAGCACTGCCTCCACCCGCTCCCAAGGCAGGTTCAAGGTGGTGTCCACACAGGTGCCGAACCCCTCTTCCCGGCAGGCAGCAAGCAGCTGCGCCACAAAGGCTTCCTGCAGCAGGGGCTCCCCACCGGAGCAGGTGACCCCGCCCCGGCGGCTCACAGGTTCCTCCGGGCCGCCGTAAAAGGCCCGGTCCGCCCGGACTTCCTCCAGCACCTGCTCCACGGTCATCTGCCGGCCGCACAGCCGCAATGCCTCACTGGGGCACCGGGCGGCGCAGGCGGCCTGGTCCGGGCAGCCTGCGCAAAGGCCCACCTGCACCCCCTGGGCCGTGGCCGCTCCCCGCCGGCAAGCGTCCCGGCAGGCTCCACAGCCCACGCACTGGTTGGGGTAAAATAGCAGTTCCGGCGCCGGGTTTTGGGACTCCGGGTTGTGGCACCACAGGCAGTTCATGTGGCACCCTTTGAAAAACACCGTGGTGCGCACTCCCGGCCCGTCGTGGATGGAATACCGCTGGATATCCATGATGATGGCTTGTTCCATAAATCTCTCCTAGGAAACCGGCCTCAGGTGATCCGGTTGATGATGTGGTTTTGGAGCTCCTCGTCCAGCTCCACAAACCGGGCGTTGAAGCCCCACACCCGGACGATCAAATCCTTGTGCTGCTCCGGGTGTTTTTGAGCTTGGCGCAGCTCTTCGGCGTCGTACATGGAGATGTTCAGCACCGGCACCCCGGCCTGCTCACAGGCGTGGATCAGCCGTTCCACAATGGCCTCCTTTTCCGCGCCCATGACAAAGTCGCTCTTGTTCAGGGTCAGGTGCAGGGGGGAGGAGGCATACCCCTCCCGCATAGGCAGCCGGGAGGCCGACTCCACCACGGCAGTGGGGCCCTTTGTGGCCGCGCCGGGGGTGGGACTGCAGTGTTCCCCAATGGCGTCCCGGAACTTCCGGCCGTCGGGGGTGGCGCCGGTGATGTTGGCAAAGATCTTAAAGTCGATGTTGTAAAGCCCGGGCCACACCCGCTTGCCGCTTTCGCTGCGGTAGGCGTTCACCTGATCCAGGAACAGCCGGGCGATCCAGGCAGCCAGCTCATCCACCCGTGCCTCCCCATTGCCGAACTTGGGGGCGTGGAGCAGCCGCTGCCGCAGGGGTTCCTGGCCTGCAAAGTCGGCAGCCAGGGCTTCCCGCAGCTGGGGCAGGGTACAATACCCCTTTTCAAACACGCACTCTTCCACCGCCCGGAGGCTGTCCGCCGCGGTGGTGACGGTACCCGACAGCAGCTGGTAATCGTACACCCCAAAGCCGCCGCCCCGCAGGGGGTCTTTGCCGGTTTCCAGGCAGTCCCGGAAGGTGCCGGCCACCAGGGGTGAAGTGAGGGTGGTGGTTTCGTCCTGGCGGATCTTCTCGCCGATACGCCCCAGCATCTGTTCCACCTGGTAGTGGAGCTGCCGCTGGAAGGCCCTCAAAAAGTCCTCAAAGCAGGTCATGTCCTCCAGGGAGCCGGACTGGTACCCCAGGGCAAGCCCTGTCTTGGGGGTAAACAGCGGGCCGCCCCGCCGGTTTTTCGACATCTCCACCGGGGTGACAAAGGGGTTCTCCTGGCCGTTGAACATGGTCAGCTCCACGGTCTTCACCAGCTCCATCTGCCAAAAGGCAATGTGGCTCCTGCCGTCGATCACCGTTTCCGTACAGCCGTCGTTGGCATAGCGGCAGGCGTCCTCATGGGAAATGCCCGCCTGTTCCATGGCCGGCATGATCCACTGGTCAAAGTACAGGGTGGGCTGGCCCTTGCCCTGGGAGATCATCTCCACGCAGGCCTGGCGCAGCTTCTTGGGAGAGCCCGGGTGCAGCCGCACATTCAGGTGGGGCTCGGCGTCCCCTGTGCGCTCATAGGCCTCCAAAAACAGGTAGGTCAAGGGGTTGGTCTGATCAACGCCCTGCTCATCCTGGCCGGAAAGCATCAGGTTCCGCAAGGTGTCGCCGGTCCTCATGGCGTTCAGATTCCGGTAGAACTGCATCACAGCCTCCAGGGCCTGGGAATGGTCCCACGTCCCCCGGGCCAGGTCAGCCTGGTAGAAGGGCAGCAGTTTTTGGTCCAGCCGGCCAATGCAGCCCCCGCCAAAGGGTGCCCGCACCAGGTACAAAAACCAGAACAGCTGCAACCCCTGGACAAAGGTCTGGGGCCTTCCTTCTGTAAGCTGGCGGCAGTTTTCGGCAATGGCCTCCAGCTGCCTGCGGCGAGGCTCCCCATCAGCCTCTTCCAGCAGGGTACGGGCGGCCTCCTGGTGGCGGCGGATAAACTCCTCCACACACTGGTACACATCGTGGACAGCCTGGCGGTAGGCGGCGGTTTCCTGGGTGTCCTGAGGCGTGGGGGAGGCTGTTTTCTCCAGCACTCCCGGCACCCCCAGCTCCAGCACCGCGTCCCCCATGGGGTAGTGGCAGTTGTCCTCGCCGGTCGCGTCCCACCCGCCGGCAGGATTCCATTTCCTAGGTTCCAGCAGGCCCGCCAGGACCCCTTCCTCCGGGATCACCACCGGATAGGCGGCAAAGTCGGCCCGATACCGCTCTACACACCTTTTTAGTCCCTGGTTTTCTATATCTTCCATAGCAACACCCCCATTCTTTCCGGCACAGCCCCTTGGCAAAGCCCCACAGAAGCTGTCCCCTCGGTCAGAACGGGGCAGACAGAAAATCTGCCTGCCCCTGTTCTGCGAATATCCAATTTCAATAATCTCTTAAACTCTTGCGCTCTTGCGGGCCGCAGGCGGGTTTATTCGCCCTGAGCCTCCATATAGCGGTCATGGGCAGCCTGCCAGCAATCGATCACGTCCTGCAGGCCCATGTTGTCCAGATCCTGGAGGTACTGGTCCCACTCTTCCTCAATGCCGCCGTCACGCAGCCAATGAGAGGCGCGCTCCTCGGTGAGGGCCTTGATGTCGCTGAGCTTGTCGTTGATGATGCCGATCTCTTCCTCGCTGTACACAACAGCAGGGAAGCTCTCGGTGTTATCCACATACTGGAACCAGAAGTCGTTCAGATCCTGGCAGCGCTGCTGGGCGCGGTCTTCCATGTAGAAATACTTGCCATAATACTCATTCAAAATAACATTGGGGCCAAGCAGTTCATTGGTAGACTTCAGTTCGCCTTCGGTCATGCCCTCGGGAGGAGCAGCGTTCACGTACACGCCGTTCTCATCGGGCTCTTCCTCAAAGAACACACCGATAGGACCATAAGAGCACTGCATGGAGATGATCGGGTCGTACATCTGATCAACCCAGTTGAGCAGAACTTCAGGACTCTCGCAGGCGCTGGTCACAGCAAAGTCCTGGCGTCCAACAGTGGAAGTCTCCTGAAGGTTGACCTTATAGGTGCCCTCGGGTCCTTTCAGGACAGGCAGGTAAGCGTAGTCGGGAGCGCGGTCATAACCAACCACTTCGGGGATTTCCCACCAGACAAAGGTGCCCAGACGGGCTTCCTCGCCGGAGCCCTTGGCGATGTACTGGCTGGAATCCTGGGAGAACACTTCGATGTCGATCAGGCCTTCGGCGTACCAGTTGTGGTAGTAAGCCAAAGCATCCCGGTAGGCATCGGAAGCGCCCTGGTAGTAGACCTTGCCGTCTTCCACAGCGCGGTGGTCGGCGTTAAAGTCGGTGCAGCCAAAGGGAGCCATGTAGATGCCCATGCCGGCGCACCAGTTGCCGTTGCTCTCGGGGAAGATGAAGGACATGGGGATTTCATCCGCCTGGCCGTTGCCGTTGGGGTCTTTGTCCTTGAAGGCCACCAGCACGTCGTGGAGCTCATCCACGGTGGTGGGCATCTCCATGCCTACAGCCTCCAGCCACTTGGTGTTGATGGCGGAGAACTGGGGAATGGCGCCGATCTGGTACTCCTTGCCGTCGCCGTCATAGGTAAAGCCCATTTCACCGAACTTGGGCAGGGTGTAGATGTGGCCGTCGGGCATGGTGCAGGCAGCCAGGGCATCGGGACGCTCCTGGAGCACGGCCCACAGGTTGGGCATGGTTTCCTCGTTGATGTAGTCCTCCAGCGGAATGAAGATGCCGTTGGTGCCGCAGGTGAGGATTTCGTTGTCGGTGAGGGAAGCTGCCATGAAAGCGTCCGGCAGGTTGCTGGTGCCGGCGTTGAGGATCAGGTTCTTCCGCTCGGTGAGGGTGTCGCCGGAAACGCAGTTCCAGTCGATGGTGACGCCCTTGGCCTCGTTCATCTGCTGGACGATGGGCTTCTCGCTGTTGTCGGGGGACAGGGCGCTGACGCCGGCAAAGATCTCAAAATTGGTCTGCTGGCTCTCCGCGCCGCCGGACTCGGTGCCGGAAGTCTGCGCGCCGCCGGACTCGGTGCCGCTGTTGGTGCCGGAAGTCTGCCCGCCGCCGCTGCAAGCGGCCAGGCTGGCGGCCATCAATGCTGCCAAGCCCAGGGATAACAGTTTCTTTCCTAAGGTTTTCATCTTGGTTTTACCTCCAAACTTTGCTATATTTCCAGCCGGCTGATCAGCCTTTTACGGCGCCGACTGTAAAGCCTTTTTCAAAGTACTTCTGCACAAAGGGATAGGCCACCAGCATGGGCACAGAGCCCACCACGATGGAGGCAAACTTGATCAGCTCGGTGATCTTGTTGGCCTCGGCGTAGCCGCCATCCATACCCCCCATCATGGAAGCGGTGGTTTCGCTTTGGATGAGGATCTGGCGCAGGGCCAGCTGCAGGGGGTACTTGGATTTCTCCTGCATATACAGCAGGGACTGGAACCAGTCGTTCCAATAGCCCACCATGGTGAAGATCACCATAACGGCGATGATGGGCTTTGCCAGGGGCAGGGCGATCTTGAAATAGGTTCCCAAGTTGCGGCAGCCGTCAATGGAGGCCGCCTCGTAAATTTCCCCGGGAATACTGGATTCGAAGAAGGTCCGGGTGACGATGACATTGTACACGGACACGCCGCCGGGAAGGATCAGGGCCCACACATTGTTCAGCAGGCCCAGGTTGGACACCACCAAGTAGGTGGGGATCAAGCCGCCGTTAAAGTACATGGTGATCACGAAGAACATCATGATGACACGGCGGAAGGGCAGGGTCTTTTTGCTCATCACGTAGCCGGTGGTGATCACCAGGGAGGTGGTCACGGCTGTGCCCAGCACGGTGTAAAACACGCTGTTGACATAGCCCGTGGCAATGGAGGACTCCCGGAACACCCGCTTGTAACCCTCAAACGTGATCTGGGAGGGCAACAGCAGCGTTCTGCCCGCGTACACCTCGTAGGGGTTGGAGATGGAGGCCACCAGCACGTAGTACAGGGGATAGGCCACCAGCAGGATCACCAGCACCAGGAAGGCATAGTTGAAAATATCAAACACCCGGTCGGAAGAGAGCTTTTTCTTCGGCTTTTTCTTCGAGGTGGTCATAGCTTCGATTTTAGAACTCATTTTCTCGGCACCTCCTTACAAGAAGCTCACATCGGAGAGCTTTTTGCACACTGTGTTCACCAGGGTCAGCAGCACAATGTTCACCGCGCTGTTAAACAGGTCCACAGCCGTGGAGAAGCTGTACATGGCTTTCAGCATACCCTGTTCGTACACATAGGTGGCGATGATCTCCGAGGTTTCCTTGTTCAAGGGGGTCTGCAAAAGCAGGGCCTTTTCAAAGCCCACGTTCATCAAGCTGCCAAAGGACATGATCAGCTGGATGACGATGATGGGCACCAGGGCCGGCACATCAATGTGGAGGATGCGCTGTAAGGTGTTGGCGCCGTCCACTTTGGCCGCTTCGTGGAGGGAGATGTCCACACTGGAAAGGGTGGCTAAGTAAATGATGGTGCCCCAGCCGGCGTCCTGCCAGATGCTGGAGGAGATGTAAATGGTGCGGAAGGCGGAAGCCTCGTCGATGAAGTTCACCGCTTGGGGCGCCCCCAGGGCCTGGGCGATGATGTTGATCAAGCCGCCGTAGGGGGAGAGGAAGATCTTCAGCATACCGCACAGCACCATCACCGAGATGAAGTGAGGTGCATAGATGACGGTCTGGGTCACCCGCTGGAACTTCTTGCTGCGCACCTGGTTGATCAGCAGGGAGAGGATGATGGGGATGGGGAAGGTCCACAGGATGCTGTACAAGCTCAACAGCACCGTGTTACGGATCATCCGGACGCTGTTGTAGTTGTTGAAAAACCGTTCGAACCATTCCCATCCCGCCCAGGGGCTGCCGAAAAACCCTTGGACCGGGTTGTAGTCCCGGAAGGCGATCTGCACGCCGTAAATGGGGATGTACTTGAAAATGATGGTGATGACGATTGCGGGCAGCAGCAACAGATAAAATTCCCAGTGGCTTGCGATCCGCTTTCCAAGCCGCTTCCCGGGAGTGGTTGCCACCGCCGCCGTTCTACCTCTGCTCACGCTAGGTTCCTCCTTCGTCCTTTTTTGGATATTCGCAGTTGAACATGAAACCTTTCATATTTATTATATTACACCCTTTTTACAATTTGTCAAGAGTGTGCAAAAAGATTTCTTAATTTTATTTTTTACCGTCAATTGAGGATAAGTTGGACTCCTATTTTCCCTTTAAATACCATAAAAATACAAAATGAACTGTTTCAAAATTACAGCCGTGCTGCCGCGGATGCCCAACCAGCGGGTTTTTCCTGGAAAGACCCCGGAAAAATCCCTTTTCCGCCTGCCTAACCGTTGCAACCTGGTGCATTCTTGAGTATAATAAGAGTCATATAAAATGGTAGGGACACGGGCAAGCCCCGGCGCCCTACGGGGGAGATGTGGGTCCCAAGGCCCTCCCCGAAAAAAGGAGCCTGGCAAGACTATATGAACGCAAAAAAGAACCCCACCATGAAAGACGTGGCCAAAGCAGCCGGAGTTTCCCTTGGCACGGTTTCCAATGTGATCAATGGCGTCCCGGTGCGCAAAGAGTCCCGGGAGAAGGTGGAAAAGGCCATCAAAGCCCTCCATTACGAGGTGAATGCCTATGCCCAAGGCTTCCGGAAATCCCAAACCGGCCTGGTGGCGCTGATCATCCCCGAAATCCTCAACCCCTTCTACTCTGCCTTCACCGACTATGTTGCGGAGGCGGTGTACGCCCACGATTTGAAACTGCTGCTATGCTGTTCCCACGAACTGCCGGAAAAGGAAGTTGCCTATTTAAACCTGGCCAAAAAGAGCAAGGTCAACGGCATCATTGCCTTGACCTATTCCGACATTGGGGATTTCATTTCCGACAACATCCCCATGGTGGTGTTCGACCGCTTTTTTGAAAACCACAAGATCCCCCGGGTGGGCTCGGACAACTTCACGGGAGCCTGCCTGGCGGTGGAGAAGCTGCTGGAGTTTGGCTGCACCCATCCGGTGTACATCCGGTTCCACTCCATTTTCCCAGGGGAATCGGACAAACGGCGGGACGGCTATCTATACGCCTGCAAGAAGTATGGCTTGGAACCGGACTACCTGGACATGGTGGACCAGGGTAATTCGGAAGAACTTTTGAAACGTTTCTTAGAGGATCATAAGCGTCCCGATGGGACTTTGACCTTCGACGGTGTTTTTGCCCACACCGACTTTCACGGATACACATTTAAGAAAATCCTGGAGCGGTCAGGCTACCGCGTGCCGGAAGACGTTCAGATCATTGGGTTTGACGGCATCGGTAAATTTGGCCATGAGGACGATTTAGTGATCTCCTCCATCTGCCAGCCCATCCGCCAGCTGGCGGAAAAGTGCGTGGAGAGCATCCTGCAGGAAGACCGGGCGTCGGTGCCCTCTTTGACCTTGTTGCCGGTAACCTACCGTTACGGCGGCACCACCCGGGACCCTGGCAAGTGGCCAGAAGCCTGACCATTTCGTTTTCAAAATACCATAGAATAGCAAAAAGCCTGCTGAGGGAGTTCCCTCAGCAGGCTTTTTTATGTTTTTATGGCCAATTTCTCCATCAGTTTTTCCCGATTCAACCCCCATTTTCTGAAAAAAGAGGGATCTTTCCCAGATTTCCTGGTTTTTTCCCACCTTCCTGCCCCTGTGCGAGTTTTATAGATAACTTCAACTCATGGGGAAAAAGACTCGTGAGAATCTAAAATTTAAGAGGGTTGAAATTATGAAGAAAAGCAAGTTTCTGAAGAAATCACTTGCGATGCTTCTGGCGCTCATGCTGGTCGTCG
>CAJFMJ010000022.1 GCA_904391645.1 uncultured Neglectibacter sp. | reverse complement strand
TTCTTAAAGGGATCCACACTTTTCAGAACCCGTCACTGGATTTCTCTTTTCTCCTGTGATACAATGGCAACCGGCAAAAGAAAGATAAGAAAAGCAAGGAGCTGTTGGCGCAATGAATCAATGGGATTTGCCTTCCCTGGTGCGGCGGCTGGACCCTCCCCAGGGCCCGGTGGACGTGGTGCTGGACACCGACACCTTCAATGAAGTGGACGACCAGTTTGCCCTGTCCTACCTGCTGGCCTGGCGGGAAAGGCTGCAGGTGCAGGCCCTGTATGCCGCACCTTTTTATAATGAAAACTCCACAAGCCCGGCAGACGGCATGGAGAAAAGCTATCAAGAGATCCTCAAACTGTTGGAGCTTGCAGGCTGCCCCTCCTACAAAGCGGTGACCTTCCGAGGCTCTCAAAACTACCTTCCCAATGAAAACACCCCTGTCCCCTCCCCGGCAGCAGAAGACCTGGCCCGGCGGGCCATGGGGTATTCCCCGGACAAGCCTTTATACGTGGTCGCCATTGGTGCGCTGACTAACGTGGCCTCTGCTCTGCTGCTGGAACCTGCCATTGCCCAACGGGTGGTGATCGTCTGGCTGGGAGGCCACGCCTGGGATTGGCCCGACAACCACGAGTTTAACGCGTTTCAGGATGTGGCGGCAGACCGGGTGGTCTTCGGCAGCGGCGCAGCGGTGGTCCAGCTGCCCTGTCAAGGGGTGGTATCCGCCTTCCGGGTCAGCGGTCCGGAGCTTCGCCAGTACCTGTGGGAAGCCAACCCCCTGTGCAATTACCTGGTGTCCTTGGTGGAAGAATCCCAAACCTCCCACCATGCCGGCCCCTGTTGGAGCCGCCCCATTTGGGACGTGACTGCGGTTGCCTGGCTGCTGGGAGGACGTTTTATGGAGAGCCGGTTGGCTCCCAGCCCCATTTTCCAATACGACCACCACTACAGCTTTGACCTCACCCGCCATCCCATTCGCTACGTTACCACCATCCACCGGGACGAGCTGTTGGCAGACCTGGTGCAAAAACTCCGTGGCCTGGGCGGAGAAGGGGGCGCCCTGTGATCCGCCAGGCAGCTTCCCGGCTATGGGCTTTCGCCCGGGGGGAAGTGGTGCTTTCCGTAGCTGTCCTCTTGGCGGTGGTTTCTGCGTTCTTTGTGCCGCCCAACTTGGGCTACCTGTCTTATATCGACTGGGACACCTTGGCCCTGCTGTTTTCCCTGATGGCTGTGATGAAGGGCTTTCAACAGGAGGGGCTGTTTGAATATGTGGCCAGCGCTCTGCTGCAGCGCACGGCCACCACTCGGTCCATGATGGCCGTGCTGGTGTTTTTGCCCTTCTTTTGCAGCATGGTCATCACCAACGACGTATCTTTAATCACCTTCGTCCCCTTCGCCATTGCGGTGCTGCGCCTGGCGCGGCAGGAAACTTTGGTGGTGCCCTTGATCGCCATGCAGACGTTGGCGGCCAACTTGGGCAGTATGCTCACCCCCATGGGCAACCCCCAAAACCTGTACCTCTACTCCCGCTCTGGCACGGGCTTCCTAGAGCTTTGCGGCGTCCTGTTGCCCTATGTGGTGTTTTCGGGGATCTGCCTGTTGGGGATGGTGGCCCTCCGCCGCCCGCAACCAGTGCCCCGGCTTCAGGTGAAGGCCTCTTTGGGCAGCGGGAAAAATCTGGCCTGGTGCACCGGCGGGCTGCTGCTGTGCCTGCTGGGGATCTTCAACCTGGTGCCTTCCCTGGCCATTGCAGGGATCGTGCTGGTGGTCTTGCTGTTCCGGGACCGGAAGCTCCTGGCCGCGGTGGACTACTCCCTGCTGGGCACCTTTGCAGCCTTTTTCGTGTTTATCGGGAACCTCTCTGCCATCCCCAGCTTCCAGCAGTTTTTGATGGGCGCCCTGGAGGGGCACGTGGTACCGGTGTCGGTTTTGGCCAGCCAAGTGATCAGCAACGTGCCGGCAGCCCTACTGCTCTCCGGCTTTACCCAGGACTGGGAGGGCCTGCTCATCGGCACCAACCTGGGAGGGCTTGGCACACTGATCGCCTCCATGGCAAGCCTTATCTCCTACAAGCAGCTTTCCCGGGAGTATCCCCAACAGCGGGGGATCTACTTCCGTTGGTTCACAGTGAGCAACGTGGCCCTGCTCGCCCTGCTCCTGTTGGAATATGGGTCGCTGGGAAATCTGTCCCTATAATCCCTCTTTTTTACATAGTGTACCAAAAACCGGACTCCAAAAAATTTTTTCGTTAAATCCTTGTAAAATTCAAGAAAAGAACTTGTGATTTTCCCAAGTCCCCCGTATAATGGATTTGTAGATTGCAAAAAAACCGAAAAATCAGTAGGAGAATGGTCATGGGACAAGCCGGGAAATGCGCCAGCGCAGTTGGGGGCTCCCAACGGGAATGTAAAAAGGAATGAACCTGCACGGCTAGCGCCGCTGCCTTTGGCAGCAGGTGCCGGTCGTGCTTTTCTTTTTTTAAGCTGCCAAAGCTCTTTCCGGCCAAGACATGAGAAAGAAGGGGAAATTCAGGTATGACGATCACGAATTTATTGATGCTGCTGGGCGGCCTGGGGCTCTTCCTGTACGGGATGCAGATGATGGGCTCCGGCTTGGAGGCCGCGGCAGGCAACCGGATGAAACGCATTTTGGAACGCCTTACGTCCAACCCCATTTTGGGCGTGCTGGTGGGCGGTGTCATCACCGCTGTGATACAGTCCTCCTCTGCTACCACGGTAATGGTGGTGGGCTTTGTAAACTCCGGCATGATGACGCTGCGCCAAGCCGTGTGGGTGATCATGGGCGCCAACATCGGCACCACCATCACCGGCCAGCTCATCGCCTTGGACGTGGGCGCTATTGCCCCGCTGTTCGCCTTTATCGGCGTGGTGATGGTGGTGTTCATCAAGAAGCAGTCTGTCCGATATTACGGACAGATCATCGCCGGCTTGGGCATCCTGTTCATCGGCATGGACATGATGAGCTCCTCCATGGCGCCGCTGCGTGAGTCGGAAGCTTTCGTCAACCTGCTCACCCAGTTCAGCAACCCTGTGCTGGGCATTTTGGCCGGCACGATCTTCACGGCCATCATCCAGTCCTCTTCTGCCTCGGTGGGCATTTTGCAGGCCCTGGCCAGCAGCGGGGTGATTGGCCTGTCCAATGCGGTGTTTGTGTTGTTCGGTCAGAACATCGGCACTTGCATTACGGCGGTGTTGGCCTCTGTGGGCACCAGCCGCAACGCCAAGCGCACCACCATCATCCACCTGATGTTCAACATCATCGGCACCATCCTGTTCACAATCGTGTGCATTTTCACCCCCTTGACCGACTTGGTGTCCAGCTGGACTCCCACCAATCCCTCGGCCCAGATCGCCAATATGCACACCCTGTTTAACGTTGTCACCACCTTGCTTTTGCTGCCCTTTGGCGGGTACCTGGCAAAGCTGGCCACCCGCATCCTGCCGGAGAAACCCACCGAAGCTTTGGAAAACGGCGTCCATCAGCTGCTGTACATCAAGCCGGTGGACCAGCTCTCCGCAGAGCATCATGTGGGCACCTCCGCCATTGTGGTCAACGGCGTCCAGCGTGAACTGGCCCGGATGGCGGAAATGGTTTTGAAAAACGTGGACGAAAGTTTCCAAGCTGTTTTAGAGGGCTCCCCTGCCCGGCTGGAACAAGTGGAGGAAACGGAAGAGTATATCGACTATTTGAACCAGCAGATCTCCCGGTATATCTCCCACATCATTGTGTTTGAAACAAACCCCCAAGACTCGGAGCAGATCAGCGCATTCTTTAAGATCTCCGGCAACCTGGAACGGATCGGCGACCATGCGGTGAACATCTGCGAATACACCCAGCTGCTGGAGCAAAAGCACATTGGGTTTTCCCAAAAGGCCAAGGCTGAGATCCAGTCCATGCGGGAAACCAGTTTGGAAGCCATTCGCTCCCTGGGCGATATGAGCCGGGTGGATGAAAACGCTCTGAAGACCATTGAAGGCTTTGAGCAAAAGATCGACGACATGACACTGGACTACCGCCAGAACCAGATGGTGCGCCTGCGGGAAGGCGCCTGCTCCGACGAAGCCTGTACCCTGTATTCTGAAATGCTCACGGACTTTGAGCGGATCGGTGACCACATTTTGAACATCGGCCAGGAATTGGCTCCCAAAGAAGCCATCCCCCTGAAACCGTAACAAGCAAAAAAGGCTCTCCGTTAGGAGGGCCTTTTCTTTTTGCAGAATATCCCTCAAGATACCGGGCACAATAGCCTTTGAACACTGTATGCAAAGGGGGATCTCTATGATCGAAGAAGATACCATCAAACTGCTCCGGGAGTGCAACGCCGGCATCAAAATGGGGGTTAGCTCCATCGACGAGGTGCTGCCCAAGGTGAAAAGCCAGGAACTGCGGGGCTCTTTGGAAAAAAGCCGCCAAGCCCACGGCAAGCTGGGGGATGAAACCCACGCCATGCTGGCCCGGTATGGGGACGAGGGCAAAGAGCCCAGCCCTGTTGCCAAGGGGATGTCCTGGATGAAGACCAACGTGATGCTCACCCTGGAGGAGAGCGACAAGACCGTAGCCGACCTGATCACCGATGGGTGCAACATGGGGGTGAAGTCCTTAAACCGGTATCTCAACCAGTATGAGGCTGCCGAAGAGCAGGCCAAGGACATTGCCAAGCGTCTGATCGGCCTGGAGTCCCACCTGGCCCAGGATATGCAGTCCTACCTGTAACAGGCGGCGCATATACTGCCCTAGAAGGAACCAGCGGGAAAGGATGGGCGCCATGATCAAGTTAAAGCCGCTTCTGATAAGCCTTGTCATCAGCCTGGGGGTGGGCGGGCTCTCCGCCCTGCTGACCCAGGGGTCTATGGAACAGTACAGGAACTTAAAACAACCTCCCCTCTCCCCGCCAGGGTGGGTCTTCCCCGTGGTGTGGACCGTGCTGTTTGTTCTGATGGGCATTGCAGCCTATCTTGTCTGGATGCGTGACAGCACCGGCAGGAACGGCGCACTGGCGCTCTACGGGGCACAACTTTTCTTCAACTTTTTCTGGACGCTGATCTTTTTCAACCTGCAAAACTATGCCCTGGCGTTATTCTGGCTGCTGGCCCTGTGGCTGCTGATCCTATTGTGCACCCTGCGCTTTTTCAAAGAGGTCCCCGCTGCCGGCTGGCTGATGGTGCCCTATCTTGTGTGGGTGGCCTTTGCCGGGTATCTCAACGCCGGGGTGTGGCTGCTGAACCCCTGAACCCTCCCAGGCGGGGCGGTCCTGTGGCCGCCCTATGAAAAAGGGCCTGTTGCACTTGGCAACAGGCCCTTCTCTGGTTCCCCGGCAACACTGCCCGCCGGAGGATCCTATTTTGATTGGTTCGTTGAAACGCTTTTCGGGTTTTTCGGCAACCGTTTTTCCAGTTGGTCCAAGGCCTTGCGCAAGGGGTGGTACAAAAGCAGCGCCAGAAGGAAGTTTCCCCCCGCATGGACAAGGTCAAAGGTCAGCCCACTGATGATCCACGCAATGACCATCTTCAACCCGCCTACCGGCAGGTAGAAAAGGGAGCACAAGGTGCCAAAGGCCAACCCATACAGCCCCGAAAAGATCGCCCACTGCCAAGCGTGCTTCATCCACCGGAACAACCAGGTCAAAAGCGCCAGCAGCGGCCAGATGTACAGGTACATCACCCACCAGGTGCCAAAGCCGTAGAGCACGCCCTCCAGCAGTAAAAACACCGCCAGGGCACCCACCGCCCGTTTCCCAAACACCAAAGTGAAGAGGATGGTCAACAGGCTCACCAGCTCTACATTGGGCAAAAACGCCAGGGCCTCTTTGGAAACCACCAGCAGCGTGCCCATCATGGCCATCAGGCACAGGCTGATCAACCGGCTTTTCATTAGTAGCCTACAGTAAAGGTGAGTTCGTACACATCTCCGTCACTGATCTCGGTGGAATCCACACCAGTGGTGGCCATTTCGCCGCCTTTGGTCAGGCACCACCACTCCTGGTTGGCGTCGTCCTCAGTTTCGCCGTCCACGGTGGTGACAAACAGGCCAAAAGAGCTTTCCTCGCCAGCGATCAGGCCCTCGGCTTCCAGAGCCTCACCCAGGGTTTCAGCGGTGGTGGAGATGGGAAATTCCTTCTCGCTGCCGTCGCCGTGAACCACCTTCAGGGTGATCTCCTTGGTTTCGGCGTCTGCCTGGGAGGCGTCCTCTTCCCCGGACTCTTCTGTGGTGCGGGGTTCAGGCTTCAGCTGGGAAGTTTCGCTGCTTTCTTCCGCGGTGCTCTCCTCAGCGCTGCTCTCTTCCACTTGGGAAACGATGCTGCTGGAGGATTCGCTGGACTGGGAAGTGGAAGAATTGCCCCCATTGGAGCAGCCAGCCAGCATGGTCAGTACCAGGGCAAGGCTCAAAAGCAGCGCGGCGCCCCGGCGGATCAGATGATTGTGTTTCATGTTTGTTTCCTCTCATTTCTAAAAAATTTAGATTTGAGGGACGGCGCCCGCCCTCTAACGCCCTGGCGCAAGCGTTTGGAGGCAGGCAGGAAAACAAGGCCGGGGATTCTCTCCCAGCCCTTCCTGTACCATACGCCAAGAACCCGTGGCTCTGGTACGGCCTTTCCGGGCAAGTCTTTCGGCTGAGGCATCAAACAGGGCGCTCCGCCTTCCCAGGCAACTGCCCAGTGGTCTATGGAGCGCCCCTCTGCCATCACGGCGACGGGTTCGCCGGGGAATTTCACCCCGTTCCTATGTTCGGCCGCGGGAAAAGGCCCGCGGGCACCCGGAGTCCCAACGGGCCCTATCATACCCCATCCCGGGGATTTTGTCAATTTCCAGATGCGCCTGCCCGAGCTTTAAATGCCCACGAAATGAGCAAGGGCGGCGATCAGTCCACACAACACCAACCCAAAGGCAGTGGGCAACAGGAAAGCCAAGGCCGTCCAGCGGAAGCTTTTGGTTTCCTTCCAGATGGTCCAGCAAGTGGTGGAACAGGGCCAATGGAACATGGAAAACACCATGACACACAGCGCTGTCACCCAAGTCCAACCGTTTTGCACCAGCAGTCCCTGGAGCATGGACAGCTCTCCCGTATCCACCAAAGTCCCCTGGGCTAAATAGGCCATGAGGATCAGGGGCAGCACCAGCTCATTGGCAGGCAGGGCCAGCACAAAGGCCAACAGGATCACCCCGTCTAAGCCAAACAGCCGGGCAGCGGGGTCCAGGAAACCGGCACAGTGGGAAAGCAAACTCTCCCCGGCAATGGTCACATTGGCCATGCACCAGATCACCACCCCCGCCGGGGCGGCCACCGCCGCTGCCCGGCCCAGGACGTACAGGGTCCGGTCCAGCACGGAGCGGGCCAGCACCCGGGCCACCTGGGGCCGCCGGTAAGGGGGCATCTCCAAAGTGAAGGAGGAGGGCACTCCCCGCAGCACGGTTTTGGAAAGCAAGGCGGATGCGGCCAGGCTCATGGCAAAGGAGATCACCAGCAGCCCCGCCAAAAACAGCGCCTGGGACAACCCGCCCCCGGCGGCGAAAAACAGGGCGGTCAGGGTGATGAGCAGGGGCAGCCGCCCATTGCAGGGGGTAAAGGCGTTGGTCACCACCGCGATCAGCCGCTCCCGGGGGGAGTCGATGATCTGGCAACCCACCACCCCGGCAGCGTTGCAGCCGAACCCCATGGACATGGTCAGCGCCTGTTTGCCGCAAGCCCCACAGCCCTGAAAACACCGGTCCAGGTTGTAAGCCATGCGGGGTAAGTACCCCAGGTCCTCCAGCAGGGTGAACAGGGGGAAAAAGATGGCCATGGGCGGCAGCATCACCGCCACCACCCAGGTAAGGGTGGTGTAAGCGCCATCCACCACCAGGCCGGTGACCCAGCCCGGCGCCCCAGCCTGCTGGAACAGCTCCCGCAGCCACACACCCAGCTGGGTAAACCCGTCACTGAGCAGCTGGGAGGGCACATTGGCCCCCACCATGGTCAGCCACAGGATCACAAAAAGCAGCAGGGCCATCACTGGGAACGCCGTCCACTTGCCGGTGAAAAGCTGGTCCAGTTTCCGGTCCCGGGGGCTATACCCTCGCTCCAGGCCGGTGACCACCCGCCGAGCCAAGTCCCCGGCAGCGTTGCCCTGGGCTGTGGCAATGGCCTCTCCAAAGGACTCCTGGGGGCAATGGTCCCAGGCGTCCTCCAACAGCGCGGCAACCTGGGGAGAGGCAGTGGATTCCGCCCCTTCCAACAGGCGCAGCGCCCGCCACCGGGGATTTTCCTCCCCCTGGCGGCGCAGCAGCGGGGCCAGCCTTGCCACAGCCGCCTCCACCTCCTGGGGATACCGCACGGGAGGCGACAGCTGGGGCGCCGGCTCCTGGGCCGCGGAAGCCACTGCCTCCAGCAGGTCGGGAAGCCCTTTCCCGCTGCGGGCGGCGCATCCCACCACCGGCACGCCCAACATCCCGGAAAGCCGTTCCAAATCCACCCGCACGCCTTTGCGACAGGCTTCGTCCATCAAGTTGACACACACCACCACCCGGGAGGTGACCTCCAACACTTGCAGCACCAAAACCAACCCGCGCTGCAAATTGGTGGCATCGCACACCACCACCATGGCGTCCCCTTGGCCGGAACAGAGGAATTCCCGGGCTACCTGCTCCTCCCCGGTGCGGGACAACAGCGAGGCGCACCCAGGCAGGTCCACCAGCTGATACGCCTCCCCTTGGATCACACAACAGCCCAGGGCGCTGCGGACGGTTTTCCCCGCCCAGTTGCCCGTGTGCTGCCGAAGCCCTGTCAGGGCGTTGAAGACAGTACTCTTCCCCACATTGGGGTTCCCTGCCAGGGCAACGGTCTTCCCGGCAGGCTCTTTGGATCCTTCCACGGTATCACGCTCCTTCTTTCAAATGGGGGGCCCTTCCAAGGGGCGCACCCGCACCAGGGCCGCGTCCCTCCGGCGCAGGGCAATCACAGTCCCCCGCACCTGGTAAGCACAGGGATCCCCCAGGGGGCTTTTCCCCAGGGCTTCCACGCTGGCGCCGGGCAAAAAACCTAGATCCCGCAGCCGGCATCCCATGGCGCCCCCCACGGCAAGCCCTTCCACCAGCCCATAGCTGCCGGAGGACAATGCCGCCAGGCTTGACTCTTCCTGCATCTTGCTACCTCCCCTCTAAAACGGGGAAACCCGTTTAGCCCACTGTATTCCCAAACTCCTGAAAATGTGAACCCTCTTTTTGAACAAGAATCTTCTGCCCTAAAAACCGGACACAATCTCCCAAACATTATATGTCCGTTTTTACGGACTATAAAGCAGACTTTTTAAACTACAGGCAGTTTGAATGTCCCACAAGGAAAGGCGAGAAAATCCTTCCAAGCAGGCAGATAATTATTGACATATGTTCAAAACAGAGGTAAGATAAAGACATTAGGATTGACCCGAAAGGAGGGATTGTTTGTCAAGGCCCAGTAAATGCCGCTGCATCTGTTCCATGCCCCAGGTGACCGAGTTTCTTCCTCAGGGAAGCCCGGCTTCCGGTGGCGATCCGGTGGTCCTGCAGGTGGACGAGTTCGAAGTGATCCGCCTGCTGGATTACAAAGGGTTTACCCAGGAACAGTGCGCGGTGCGGATGAACATTTCCCGCACCACCGTCACCCGGATGTATGAAGAAGGCCGGCGCAAGCTGGCAAAGATCCTGGTGGAAGGCCGTCCCCTCCGCATTGAGGGCGGGGACGTGATGGTCTGCACCCAGCCCCGGCCGGAATGCGCCGGGGAAACCTACTGCTGCCACAGGCAGGGAAAGGAACCTGAAACATGAAAATTTTAGTCATCGGCGGCGTGGCCGCCGGCACCAAGGCCGCTGCCAAATGTAAGCGGGAGAACCGCGCAGATGAGGTGCTTGTCATCACCAAGAGCGCGGACATCTCCTACGCAGGTTGCGGGCTGCCCTATTATGTGGGCGGCTCCATTGAGGACAAGGCCGAGCTGATTGTCAACACCCCCCAGAAGTACCAGGGACTCACCGGCGTGGAGGTGCGCACTCTTCGGGAGGCCACCCACGTGGACCCGGTTGCCAAAAAGGTCACGGTAAAGAACCTGGAAAACGGCCAGGAAGAGGTCTACGAGTACGACAAACTCATTGTGGCCACCGGCGCTTCCGCTGTAAAACCTCCCATTGCTGGGGTGGATCTGAACGGTGTGTTCCCCATGCGCGCCCCTGAGGATGCCGTCACCATGCGGGACTACCTGCAGGCCTACGACGTGAAAAAAGCTGTGGTCATCGGCGGCGGCTTCATCGGCCTGGAGCTGGCGGAGAACCTCTTCGACCGAGGTGTGTCCGTCACCGTGGTGGAACTGGCCAACCAGCTGATGGCCAATGTACTGGATCCGGAAATGGCCGGCTACGTCAAGCGCCATTTGCAGCAGAAAGGCATCCGGGTGCTCACCGGCGCTAAGGCCACTGCCATTGTGGGCGAAGGCAAAGTGGAAGGCGTCCAGACTGACGCCGGCCTGCTGCCCTGCGGGGCGGTGGTGCTGTCCGCTGGTATCCGTCCCAACACCGGGTTCCTTTCCGACACGGGCATTGAGATGGTAAAGGGCACCATCCTGGTGGACGAGCGCCTGGCCACCAACGTGGCGGATATCTACGCCGCCGGCGACTGCGCCATGGTGAAAAACCGCCTTACCGGCAAGGCCCAGTGGTCCCCCATGGGTTCCTCCGCCAACCTGGAAGGCCGCACCCTGGCCCAGGATCTCAACGGCAGCGACAAGAAGTATCCCGGCGTGCTGGGCACCGGCGTGGTGAAGCTCCCCGGCCTGAACGCTGGCCGCACCGGCCTCACCGAAGCTGCCGCCCGGGAAGCCGGCTACAATGTGGAAACCGTGTTGGTTGTCACCGACGACAAGGCCCACTATTATCCCGACGCAGCCTTCTTCATCACCAAGCTCATTGCTGACAAGGATACCCACCAGCTGTTGGGTGTGCAGGTGCTGGGCCCCGGGGCTGTGGACAAAATGGTGGACATCGCTGTGATGGGGATGTCCATGGGCGCCAAGCTGGAGGACTTTGAAAACCTGGACTTTGCCTATGCGCCTCCCTTCTCCACGGCCATCCATCCCTTTGTGCAGGCGGTGTACGTGCTGGAGAACAAGCTCTCCGGCGTGATGGACAGCATGACCCCCGCCCAGTACGCCAATGGCGACGCCAAAGACTACACGGTCATCGACGTGAATCCCCAGCCCACCATCCGTGGCGCTGTGTTTGTGGACCTCTCCAAGGTCAACGGGCCTCTGGAAGGCATTGAGAAAGACGCCAAGCTGCTGCTGGTGTGCGGCCGCGGCAAGCGGGCTTACTTCCTGCAGAACCGGCTGAAGTTCTACGGCTACACCAACACCCTGGTGTTGGAAGGCGCCACCACCTTTAACGAGGTGCGGGTCAAGGCCCCCGGCGCTTCCGTTTCCCCGGAGGAGGTCACCCGTGTGAAAGCCCTGGGCTTCCTGTGGGACAAAAACACCCCCGACTGCTTCAACGGCCGTGTCATCACCCGCAACGGCAAGATCACAGCGGAAGAGATGCGTGCCATCACCGAGGCCGCGGAGCGCTTCGGTAACGGCCAAGTGGCCATGACCTCCCGGCTGACCATTGAGATCCAGCACGTGCCCTTCGACAACATCGAGCCTCTCCGGGAGTTCCTGGCCCAGTCCGGCTTGGAAACCGGCGGCACCGGCTCCAAAGTGCGGCCTGTGGTATCCTGCAAGGGCACCACTTGCCAGTACGGTTTAATCGACACCTTCGCTCTCAGCGAGGAGATCCACGAGCGCTTCTACCACGGCTACAACAACGTGAAGCTGCCTCACAAGTTCAAGATCGCTGTGGGCGGCTGCCCCAACAACTGCGTCAAGCCCGACCTGAACGACCTGGGCGTCATCGGCCAGAAGGTGCCCATGATCGACCTGGACAAGTGCCGCGGCTGCAAGGTTTGCCAGGTGGTCAACGCCTGCCCCATCAACGTACCGGAAGTGAAGGACGGCAAAGTGGTCATCGACGACAACGCCTGCAACCACTGCGGACGCTGCGTGGGCAAGTGCCCCTTCGGCGCCCTGGAGGGCTTCACCAGCGGGTACCGCATCTTTATCGGCGGCCGCTGGGGCAAGAAGGTGGCCAAGGGCCGGTATTTGGAGAAGGTCTTCACCGACAAGGAAGAAGTCCTGAACGTCATTGAAAAGGCCATCCTGCTGTTCCGGGAACAGGGAATCACCGGCGAGCGCTTCGCCGACACGGTGGAGCGCATCGGCTTTGAGAACGTCCAGGAGCAGCTGCTCTCCGACGAGCTGCTGGCCCGCAAGACTGAAAACCTGGCTGCTCAGAAGCACCTGAAGGGCGGCGCCACCTGCTAAGCGGCGTGACGCTGCACCCAAGTCGCCCACTGCAGCTTTGCTCCAGAGGCTTTTTGAAAAAGGCGACCTCGCCGCCCCGCGAAGAGAAGTTCTTTGGTCCTACCTTTCTCGAAAGAAAGGTAGGGAGAAAAAAGAGGACCGGGAAGCCGGCCCTCTTTTTGTTTCCCCCAGGCCTTGCAAGGCCGCTCCATTGCATCCTGCATGGGAATGGTTTATAATACAGGGGAAAAAAGCGGATACTATTTTGAGAGAAAGGAGAAGCCTATGGAAAAATACGTGCGGGATTCCTACACCGAGCAGGTGCAGATCTTGTCCCAGTCCAGCTTAAACGGGTACAAGCGGCTGTTTGGCGGCCGGCTGATGGAGTGGATCGACGTGGTTGCCGGGGTGGTGGCCCGGCGGCACTCCAACCGGAACGTGACCACCGCTGCCGTGGACAACCTACGGTTTGAAGGCCCTGCTTATGGCAATGAAACCATTGTTCTGTGCGGCTACATCACCTACACCGGCCGCACCTCCATGGAGGTGTGTGTGCGCACCTATGTGGAGGAATTAAACGGCACCAAGCGGTTGATCAACGTGGCTTACCTGGTGATGGTGGCCCTGGATGAAAACGAACGCCCTGTGGAAGTGCCCCGGTTGGTGCTCACCACAGAAGAGGAGCGCAAGGAATGGGAAGCAGCCCAGGAGCGCACCCGCATCCGCAAAGAGCGCCGCAAAGCCGAAAAAGAGGCAGGGATCTACTGAGCCGGAATTGATCTCAAGGGCCCAGGACTGCCTACAAAACGCCTGCAAAAAAGGGAGAGCTGAGTAAGCTCTCCCTTTTCGTATGTTCAGTTTCGCAGCCTGTGGAAAAACTCTTGCAGCAGGGCTTTGGACTCTGCCTCATAAAACCCCCGGTACACCTCCGGACGGTGGCTGTAGGGCAGGGCAAACAAGTCCGCAGCCGTGCCGCAGCATCCAGCCCGGTCATCGTCGGCACCGTAAACCACCCTGCCCACATGGGCATTGATGATGGCCCCGGTGCACATGGGGCAAGGCTCCAAGGTGACGTACAATTCACAGCCTGTGAGCCGCCAAGTTCCCAGGGCTTGGCAGGCCTGGTGGATGGCTTCCAGTTCGGCGTGGGCCAGCGCGGTGTGGCCGGCTTCCCGCCGGTTGCGCCCTTCCCCGATGATGGTGCCTTCCCACACCACAACCGCACCCACAGGGACTTCCCCAGCGGCAGCAGCTTCCCGGGCAAGCTCCAAGGCTCGGAGCATCCACTCCTTCTTGGGCAGGAACGCCAAGGGCAGCATCATAGCAGGATCCCCATTCCCACGGTGTAGAGGACCATCAGGCCTACCACAACCCAGAACACCGGCGCCCGCACAAGGGTTCCTGCGCTTTCTCCAGCCCGCAGAGGCTGGGCAGGGCCGTCGTACCGAGGGGAGCCCACCGAGATGAACATCTTCCGTTTCAAGCACAGCAACAGGATCAGCGCCACGACCCCCAACCCCATGGGCACCAACATGATCAAGTTGCCCACCAGGTTGGCCTGGCTCCCGAAGAGGAACTCCCCGTGGCTGCCCAACACAGCGATCAAATTGTTCAGGGCATGGATGAGCACCGTCAGCCACAGGTTGTTGGTCTTGGCATAGAGGAAGCCAAATACCAACCCCGCAATGGTGGCAAATACCACGCTGGAGGCATCCAGATGGGCCAAGCCGAACAGCACGCCCGACACCACAATGGAGAACCCCATGCCGTATTTGCGCAGCGCCGAGAGGATCACCCCGCGGAAGGCAAACTCCTCCATAAAGGGCACCAGCACCGCTGTGACGGCGATCTCCAGCAAAATGGCCTCCAGGGACTCCCCTTGGGAAAGGATACTCCCAGGGGACTCATACCCAAAGTTGCCCAAAAACTGCTGCACCAGCAAAGCAGGGTAATTGCCCAGCAACACCACGCCCAAACCAGCCACCACACAAAGCAGCCCACCGGTAAAGCCAACCTTCTCAAACTTCAAGTAGTCGGAAGGGTCTTTTTTCCGGAAGAACAAATAGGCCGCAAAGGGCAAGGCTGTGGAAAGGGGCACCAGCACCCCGGAAAGCCACTGGTAACCCAAGGCGTTCCGGAAAAGGTCCACCCCCACCAGCGCCAGCAGCATCTGCAAGGGGAACTGCCAGATGAAGGACAAGGCCACCTGGGCCAGCAACAGCAAGCCCATCCGGTTGATGGCGGAAGAGGCTCCCTTCTTACGGGGGTCACGGGCAGGTGCGGCCATGGGATAGGCAGGCTGATACCCACTGGGGGGAACCCACCCAGACGCGGCCGGGGGCGCTCCGTAGGGCGCGGGGCCTTGAGGCGCAGCTGCGGAAGGGGCTTGCCCCTGGGGCACCTGGCCTTGGGGAATCCACCCAGGCGCGGCCGGGGGCGCTCCGTAGGGCGCCGGGCCTTGAGGCACACCTGCCGAGGGGACTTGCCCCTGGAACACTTGGCCTTGGGGAACCCACCCAGGCGCAGCCGGGGGCGCTCCGTAGGGCGCCGGGCCTTGAGGCGCTGCTGCCGAGGGGGCTTGCCCCTGGAACACCTGGCCTTGGGGAACCCACCCAGGCGCGGCCGGGGGCGCTCCATAGAGCGCTGGGCCTTGAGGCGCAGCTGCCGAGGGGGCTTGCCCCTGGGGCACTTGGCCTTGAGAAGTTTCCTGCGGTGTACCGGACACACCCACTTGGGGAGCCGGTTGAGCATACCCCTGAGGCGGCCACGGGACCGGTCCCGGAGGTGTCGCGCCCTGAGGCCCCCCAGTCTGGGGATAGGGCGGATAAGGCGGAGGGGGATAAGGCGGGTAAGCGCCATAGTACATGGGATCGACCTCCCTTTTGTTTTTTACAGGATCTGGCACAGCTTCTGGGAGAAGTCGGCCGGGTCTTCCAGGGAGATGCCCTCAATGAGCAGTGCCTGGTCGTAGAGGATCTCAGCATAGAGCTTCAAGCGGTCCTTATCACTCTCATACAGGTCGCGCAGCCTCTGGAAAATGGGGTGCTCCCCGTTGACTTCCAGCACCCGCTGGGCTTTGATCTTCTCCCGGGCGGGCATGGAGTTCAATACTTTTTCCATCTCCGTGGAGATCATGCCGTCGGTGGTGATGCACACAGGATGGCTCTTCAGCTTCCCGGAAACCCGCACGTCGGCCACCTTGTCTCCCAGGGACTCCTTCATAAAGGCGAGCATCTCCTGGTTCTCCTGGGCCAGCTCCTTGGTCTTCTCCTGCTCTTCGGCAGTTTCCAGGCCCAGGTCGTCGGCGGAGATGTTGCGGAACTCCTTCTCGTCGTACTTCCCAAGCATCCGCAGGGCAAACTCATCCACGTTGTCGGTGAGGCACAGCATTTCAAAGCCCTTATCCTGCAGGGCTTCTGCCTGGGGCAGGCTCAGGATCCGCTCCACGGTTTCGCCGCAGCCGTAGTAGATGTACTTTTGCTCCGGCTTCATCCGGGAAACGTACTCCTGCAGGGTGGTCATCTTCTTCTCCGCAGAAGAGGCAAACAGCACCAGGTCCTTCAGCTCGTCCTTCTTGGCGCCGTAGTTGTCGTACATCCCGTACTTCAACTGCAACCCGAAATTCTTAAAGAACTCCTCGTACTTTTCCCGGTCGTTGTTCAGCATGGAGGAAAGCTCGGAGGAGATCTTCTTCTCCAGGCGGGTGGCAATCAGCTTCAGCTGCCGGTCGTGCTGGAGCATCTCACGGGAGATGTTCAGGGAGAGGTCCTGGGAATCCACCAGGCCCTTGACAAAGCTGAAGCAGTCCGGCAGCAGGTCGGCGCACTTGTCCATGATCAGCACGCCGCTGGCATACAGCTGCAGGCCCTTCTCATACTCCCGGGTGTAATAGTCCATGGGGGCACTCTTGGGGATGAACAGCAGGGCAGTGTAAGTGGCAGCGCCTTCGGTAGAGGTGCGGATCACCTTGATGGGATCCTGCCAATCGTAGAACTTCTCCTTGTAGAAGGCGTTCAGCTCATCCTCGCTGACCTCGCTCCGGGACTTCTTCCAGAGGGGAGTCATGCTGTTGAGGGTTTCCACCTCGGTGTGGGTCTCGTACTCCGGCTCCTTGCCATCCACGCCGGTTCCCTCTTTTACATGGGTGTGGGAGACCTCCATGCGGATGGGATAGCGGATGTAATCGGAGTACTTCTTCACCAGCTGCTGGATGCGGAACTGGTCCAAAAACTCGCTGTAATTCTCGTCCTCGGTGTCGGCTTTCAGGTGCAGGGTGATGGTGGTGCCCCGGTCCGCTTTTGTCCCAGGGGTGATCT
>CAJFMJ010000021.1 GCA_904391645.1 uncultured Neglectibacter sp. | reverse complement strand
CACTGCTCCTGCTCTGGTTCTGGTGGGTGTGATGATGACCTCCTCCTTCAAGGAGATTAAGTGGGATGACCTGAGCGAGGCCATTCCCGCCTTCTTCGCCGGCGTGTTCATGGCTCTGTGCTACAGCATTTCCTACGGCATTGCCGCCGGCTTCATCACCTACTGCATCGTGAAGATCTGCAAGGGCAAAGCCAAGGAGATCCATCCCATCCTGTGGGTGGTCACTGCTCTGTTCATCCTGAACTTCATCCTGTTGGCCATTATCTAATCAACCATACAGGCAAACAAAAATCCCTGGCAGGGTTCTGTCAGGGATTTTTCCCTTTTTTAAGGGTTATTAAACGTCACATCCCGTAAAGTATAATTACTTTTCATACTGTTCAGTTTTCCAGGAATTTCCACAAATATTCCAACTTGCATCAAGCCAAGTCTGTAAAGTAAAAAAGCATTACAACAATGATAACAAGGAAAAGCCGCCCAGCAAAAGCCGGGCGGCGTAGGAGAGGGAGGGGAATCTATGAAAAAGCAAGTAAGGGAAGGAACCGCTTCTCTTCTGCTGTGTCTATAGGATACCCCTCGTTTTTGAATGGGGTTTGAACGATCTCTAAGCGTTTCGTGAAATCTCTTTGACCAAGATGGGAACAAATCCGGTTGCGGCTGGGCAGCCACTGTGCTATACTGGCGTGGGAAAGGAAGGGATCCTATGGAATTGGAACAGTTGGCCGCTCAGGCCAGTCAAGTTATGAAAGAAGCTGGGGCAGTGATCCGGGCCATCCCCCGGCCCAAAGTCTACACCAAAGAGGGGCACGCCAATTTTGTCACCGAAGGGGATGTAGCCTCCCAAAATTACCTTATGGAACACTTATCCCCCCTGCTGCCCGAAGCCCATTTTTTCGCCGAAGAGCAGGAGGAAAACCAACTGGCTCCCGGTTATAACTGGGTGATCGACCCCATCGATGGCACCACCAATTTTATCCGAGGCTACCAGTCTTGGTGCATCTCGGTGGGCCTTGTGCTGGACGGGGAAGGTCTGCTGGGGCTTGTGCTGGACCTGGCTACCGGGGATCTGTACTCTGGGATCCGGGACAAGGGTGCCTTTCGCAACGGGGAACCTATCCACGTGGCGGATGTCCCCCCGGAAAATGCCTTGGTCGTGTTTGGCACCTCCCCCTATTACCCGGAGCTGGCAGACACCACTTTTGCCATGGCAAAGGAGCTGTGCACCCGCTGTGGGGACCTTCGGCGGAGCGGTTCTGCGGCGCTGGACTTGTGCCATCTGGCCACCGGCTGCTGCGATGGCTTCTTCGAGCTGCGCCTCTCCCCCTGGGATTACGCAGCCGGGTCGGTAATCCTGCGGGAAGCCGGCGGGCTAATCGGCACGGCCCCTGGGAAGGACTTCCGCTACGATGAGAAACAGCCTATCCTGGCAGGCACCCCGCAGGTCTATCCCCTGCTGGTCCAAGAGATGCAGAGGTATGGGTAAGCTTGCAAAAAAGAACACCTCTGGGGCACACTACCCCAGAGGTGATTTTTTATGGCTTATCACGATTTAAGCGCCCTATTGGACGGCAGTTCCAGCAGCCGGTCCTATTTTTTCTCCCTGCCGGTAAAGATGCAGCTTCAGCTGCATCAAAGGGAAGAGCTCATCCACACCGCAGAGGACTTACACCGGCTGGTACTGCTGCTCTCCCGGCAGCCGGACCATTGGGGTGGTAGTTCACCGTTTTAAGCTGCGGCTCTCCTGGGCAGTGACGCCTTCCAGGCTGTAGCGAGCCCGCTCATACAGCTGGTGCAGCTGGGGATCCCCCAGCCCTGCCCGCTCTTCGATCTCCTGGGGGGCTGCCCAGGAAGGGGGAGCCTCCTTGGAAAGCCGCAAAACAGCCCGCCGGTACTTCCGCCGCACTTGGGCATTGGGGGAACGGTCCCAAAGGGCAGGGCGCGCCCGCCGCTGGGAAGGAGCTTCCTCCATTTGATCCTCCGGGCCGTGTAAATACTGCACCACGTCCCGGTGGTCCACAAAGCTGCCCCGCAGCCCGCGGATCACCCAATACACCCCGTAGAGCAAGAAGATCAGCAGCCCAACGCCTACCAGGGCCCCGAAGAAATACCCCACAAACGGTGGGATCTGGAACGTGTTCTTTTCCCCTATCTCCTCCAGCCACTGGGGCACCCCCATGGCCATGCTGGGGCTGGTGGTTTCCAGCTGGATCTGGGGTTCCCCACGGTCAGGCGCAGTAGGGTCGATGCGGAAATACCCCTGGCCCATCACCAGCACCGGCAACACCAGGGCCCCGGCCAAAAACACCATGCCCGCCACCGCCAGCCCACTGGTGAGCACAATCCGCTTTACCGGCACCCCAGACATGGTCCGGTTGAGCGTGAGATAGGTTTCAATGTTCTTGAGGCCCCGGTAAGCACACCACAGCAAGCCGTACACTGCCATCCAGATCAGGCAGAGCTTTTGCAGCAAAGGCCCGTTTGCAGCCGCGCTGTACAAAAAGGGCGGCACCACCGCGATGAGCAGCGGAAGGCTGGGGTGGTCCAGCAGGGAGTCCACCAGCTCTTCCGAAAGGCGGTTCCGTGCCCGGAAAAAGCACACCACTGCCACAGGCAGAACCGCCACAGGGTTCCCCAGCAGCAGCCAGGCAAGCCCACAAATAAACACGCTCACCAACAGGTACTCCCACAGCTTGCGGGTGAACTGGAGCGCCAGGTCTGCCAGTGCAAAGGGGATCACCACCAAAAGGCCACGCCAAAACCTGCCCGGCAGGGCCGCGTCCCCCTGGATGACCCGGTAAGCAGTGGCGTAGTACAGGGCGATGATCCACCCGCAGTGGAACCACCCCATGATCCGGAGCAGGGCTTGGCGCCAGTTCCCCATCCCTTGAAAATGTTTCACGCCATTCCCCCCTTTACACTTCCCAGTAGAACCGGTGTACGGTACCAAACTGGGGCATCTCTTCATACGAATCCTGATAGGGCACGATCTGCACCCACTCCCGCTGGCCTGCGCACTGGGCAAAGGCTCGGGCAAGATCCTCCCGCTGGCTGCGGGACACCAACACGCACAGCAGGTCACTGTCCTCCCCAGGGAAATACTCCTCAATGGGGATCAGGTCGTTGGCAGCTTTGGCGCAGGCAAAGGCCTTCCGCAGGGACAGCACACTGCCCGCTCCGGAAACCTCCGGCAAAGCCATGGGTTTGCCGGTGAGCACATCAATCCCGTTGGAGTAGGCGCTGACCACAATACCTGCCTCCAACAAACGGCTGCACAAGGTACAGGCGATCCGTACCGCCTCTTCGTTGAGCACATCGGCCTTCTGCACCCCCAGGCCTTCCAGGTCCAGCACCACCGCCACCTTTTGGGACAGGGTGGACTCGTGGATGTTCACCAGCATTTCCCCGGTTTTTGCCGTGGCTTTCCAGTTGATGTACTTCATGGGGTCGCCCCGGGTGTAATCCCGCAGGCCGGCAAACTCAAAGGGGTCGTCGTAAACACGCTTGCGGCTGAGGACGCTGCCCATGATCTGGGAGAAGGGGATCTGGATCCGCTGGGTGGGCACAGGCCTGGGCAGCACGTAAAAGGCTGTGTGCTGGGGGGATGTCCCCACATATTTCTTGGTCAACACCAAACTGCGCACGTCCATGCCCGCCTGGTCAATGGCGTAATACCCACGCCGGGCACAGCGGAACTCCAGGGTACGGGTGATCTTCTGCCGCACCCCCATGGCGAACACATCCCGCCGATAGGAACGGTCGCTGACAGCGGTGTTGGCCTCCCCCACAAAGCGCAGCCCTTTGTCCATGTGGAAGTCGATCTCCACCACCGGCAAAGGCAGCAGCTTGTCGTTGACCACTACCTCTGTCAAGGCGGCCGTGTCGTTTTCTGTGGCGTACTCCTCCTGGAACGCAATTTTCACTTCCAGCCCCTTGTTCCAAAACCGGTCATAGAGAAACCCTTGGAGAAGGTACAGGGCTGCCAGCAGGAGCAAAATCAACAGCGCTGCCATGTCACTTGGACCAATCTTCCGTGGGCAGGGGCACCGACTGGAGCAGCGCCAACGCCGCGTCCTTCTGGGCCTGGGAAGACCCCGCCATGCCGCTGACCGCCAACCGGTGGGCGATAACCGGTACCCCCACCTCTTTGATATCCTCCGGGGTGACGAACTCCCGGCCCTCCACCAGTGCCTTTGCCTGGGAGGCCCGCAGCAGGGCCAAGGTGCCGCGGGGGCTCACGCCCAATTCCACTCCCCGGGCATCCCGGGAAGCACGGGCCAAGTCTACAATGTACTCCATCAGCACCGGGTGGATGTACAGCTTCCGGGCAGCGGCCTGCAGCTCCAAGATCTGCTCTTTGCCGCACACCGGCTCCAAGGCCTCCAAGGGCTCGCTGTCTTTAAAGCGCTCCAAGATCTGGCACTCCTGGGCCTTGGTGGGCATATCCATGGAGATGCGCATGAGGAAGCGGTCCAACTGGGCCTCGGGCAAGGGGTAGGTTCCCAGGGTTTCCACAGGGTTTTGCGTGGCGATGACGAAAAACGGCGGGGGCAGCTTACGGGTTTCCCCATCCACCGTCACCTGGCCTTCCGCCATACACTCCAGCAACGCAGACTGGGTCCGGGGCGTGGCGCGGTTGATCTCGTCTGCCAGCAGGATATTGCAGAACACCGGGCCGGGGGAAAACTGGAACTCCCCGGTCTTCCGGTCGAAGAAGTTGAGGCCAGTCACATCGGAAGGCAGCAGGTCCGGGGTAAACTGGACACGGCCAAAGGCTGCGTCCACGCTTTTCGCCAAAGACCGGGCCAACACCGTTTTGCCCATGCCGGGCACGTCCTCAATGAGCACATGGCCTCCGGCAATCATGGCCGTGAGCAGCAAGCTGGTGACCCGTTCTTCACCCACCAGCACTTTTTGGATATTTGCCTTGACAGCAGGCAGGACATTTTCCATAGGATTTCCCTCTCTCTAGTGATAATTGAGTTTATTATAACAAAGCGCCCAAAAGAGGACAAGTAAAAAAGACGACAAAAGTTTATAGTTTTCTGGACGTCTTCCCCAGGGGGGACGCCCCTTTTCCTGACCTTATATTAAAAAAAGCCGCCCATCCAAGAGGACAGGCGGCTGTATTTTCCAGGGGATTCAGTTTTCCTGGCAAGCCACACTGGGGGTTTTACGCTCCAACAGCTCATGAGTGACCACCATAAGCCCCAAAAGCACCAGCAGGTAGAAAGGCAGCAGGGCCACGGTGATGTGGTTGGCCATCAGGCCAAACAAGGGTGGCATCAGGCAGGTACCAACATAGGCGCTGGCCATTTGCACCCCGATAATAGCCTGGGAGCGCTGGGCCCCAAAATGGGCCGGGGTGGAGTGGATGATACAGGGATACACCGGCGCGCATCCCAGCCCCACCAAAGCCAGGCCAGCCAAGGCCAAAACCGCCGGCCCTGGCACCAGCATACACAGGATCCCCACAGCTACAAGCCCTTGCCCCAAGCGGATCATCTGGGTGTCACTGAACTTCATAGTTGCAAACCCGGAGATACCCCGTCCCAAGGTAATGCCCAAAAAGAAGATGCTGGCAAAGCTGGCCGCCCTTTCCGCAGAAAAACCTTTGTGGAGCATCAAGTAGCTGCTGCCCCACAGGATGGTAGTCTGTTCCACAGCGCAATAGCAAAAGAAGCAGACCATCACTTCTTTGGCCCCGGGAATACCCACGATCTGCCGCAGGGTGAGGGCCTTCCCCACAGGTTTCCCCTCCTCGGCTTCCTGGGTTTTCCGATTTTTCCACAGAGGCAAGCTGAACAGCAAAATGGCGGTAAGGCCCATCTGCAGGAAAGACAGGGTGCGGTATCCACCGCCCCAGCCATCGCCCTGGGTCAAGGCCATTCCCATTATGCAAGGCCCTATGGTGGCACCCAATCCCCACATACAGTGGAGCCAGCTCATGTGCCGGCTGGAATAGTGCAGGGCCACATAGTTGTTCAAAGCGGCGTCCACACTGCCGGCACCCAACCCATAGGGGATACCCCACAGGCACAACACCCAGAAAGAGCGGGTGAAGGAGAAGCCTAGCAAAGCCACAGCTGTCATCGCCACGCTGAGTGCGGTGATCTTCCCCGCACCTAACAGCCGGGTGAGCCGGTCGCTTTGCAGGCTGGACACAATGGTGCCCGCCGCGATGATCATGGACAGGATGCCCTCATAAGAAAGGGGCACTCCAAACTCCACATACATGGAAGGCCAGGCAGCTCCCAGCAGGGAGTCAGGCAGGCCCAGGCTGACAAAGGCCAAATAGATAACGGCCAAAAGCAAATGAACCATGGGTTGATCCCTCCAAACGCAAATGGATCCACTCCCGGGCAGAAGTGGAGCAAAACACTATCCTATCTTATTGCAGAAAGGAGAAAAAAGCTATAGGGATTTCAAATCTTCCCAGAAATTTTCTGCAAAGATTGGCAAAAGAAGAAATACACACATGACCTATAAAACTTTCACCCGAAAAAAGGCACTGCCGGCAAAGGAGCCTCGGCAATGCCTTTTTCCTGATGTTTCAATGTTTTGCAAGGGATATGCCTCTTTCAAAAGGGATCCCCTTAAAGCAGCCCTTCCTGAAAACCTGCATTCCCATCGCCGAGGCAAATCTATCCCTAAATTTTCTGTATAGAAGATTTGACGTAATTCTATTGGATGCAGATTATCCTTATCCTAAGATCTATTCGGACTTTTGCAATCCAAAAACTATCCGAGCCACCCCATCAAGGAGCGTGCATTATTTTCAAATTATTGAATCTCGCTGTGTGCAGCTTCATATTCCAATGCCCATGTTTCAAGCGCTTCTAAAACCGGGACAAACTTTGCGCCAACGGCAGTTAAAGAATATTCTACCCTGGGCGGAACTTCACGATAAATTTCCCGGTGAATTATTCCATAGGCCTCCAGTGTACGCAGCTCTTTTGTGAGGTTGGCTTCTGGAACTGGGTGTAGGTGGCAATACGCCGGTCATTATCAAATATCCATTTTGGACAATGACCTATCAAAATGGCAGGGCAACCTATGCTTGTATCAACTGGTCAGAAACATATTGCCCGAGAGAAATTGAAAATCAGGCAATTTGTATTGACGGGGATATTGGGGATATTTTGACAGCACTTCTATAAAAGGCTGTCTTTTATTCTTCGCCTGTGTCAATTAAATTGCTGGTATATTTGGTTTTTCCAGATAGCACATCGTCATAATAGCTCTGCTTCCTATCAATGTATGCAATGTCTTCTTGCAGATCTTCCATCTTCTTCACGAGAAGATCACGCTGCTTTTCCAGAATCTCTTTTCTCTCGGGAATGGTAGATTTTCCCTTTAAGCAAAGCGCAAGATACCGCTTCATGTCCTCTATGCTCATCCCACAGCGCTTTAAGCAGGTCAGTCCATTGATCCATTCGATATCGTGTTCGTCAAATACCCTGTAATTGTTCTTATCACGCTTCACATTGGGAACTAACCCTTGATTGCAATAAAATTTTAAGGCCTCATAGGTCATCCCTACTTTCTGACAAGTCTGTTTCATACTGTATTGCATGGAAATCACCTCAGAAATTTTAGAAAATTACAAAAAAGCTATTGACCGGTAGTTACAACCGGGTGCTACACTCTGTATGGTAACACAAAACACACGAAAGAACAATTCTTTCGTGAACTGAATGAAAATGGAGGTAGCAAAGATGGAACAAATCACTTTATACAACGGAGTAAAGATGCCAATCATAGGATATGGCGTCTACCAAGTAGCTAAGGATGAATGCGAACGCTGCGTAATGGATGCACTGGCTGTGGGCTACCGCTCAATTGACACGGCACAAAGCTATTTTAATGAGGAACAGGTAGGAAATGCCATTGTCAAATCAGGCATTCCCAGAAAAGATATTTTCCTTACAACGAAGGTTTGGGTAGAACATTATGGGTATGAAAATGCCAAAAAGTCTGTTCTGGAATCCATGCAGAAACTGGGAACAGATTATCTCGATCTTGTCCTCCTCCATCAACCGTTTTCAGATTACTACGGGGCATATCGGGCATTGGAAGATCTCTATGACGAAGGGAAATTGCGGGCAATCGGTGTTTCCAACTTTTATCCGGACAGGCTGGTAGATATAGCATCCTTCAGTCGTGTGAAGCCTATGGTCAACCAAGTTGAAACACACCCGTTTAACCAACAGATAGAAGCAAAAAAATGGATGGACAAATATGGAATCCAATTAGAAGCCTGGGCTCCTTTTGGAGAGGGTCGCGGAGGCTTATTTGAAAATCCTATACTTGTCCAAATTGCCGAGAAGTACAAGAAAACAACTGCACAGATCATTTTACGCTGGAATATTCAGCGGGGGATTGTGGTCATCCCAAAATCCACCCATAAAACACGTATGGAAGAAAACTTGAATGTCTTTGACTTTGTACTGGAACAGGCAGACATGAATCGAATTTCCGCATTGGACAAAAAACAAAGTTCTTTCTTTTCTCACAGTGATCCGGCAATGGTGGAATGGTTCGTTCGGATGGTTGAGGAAAGAAAGGAGAAACAATAACCGGCAAAACAAACTATGTGACTTTGATAAAACAATATATATTTATCTAGGATACTGTAACACATCCATTCTCAAGGATTATTTTGGCAGGCTTTAAGATAGCAAAAAGAGAGCTAACTGACTCATCAAAATCAGTTAGCTCTCTTTTTATAAATAATAAAAAATGTTGCCACAGAAGGCTTTAAAGCCGCAAAAATCCAAACATATCAGGCTTTTTAGGCTTCTAAAATTATTCCCACTCAATGGTGGCAGGCGGTTTACTGGTGATGTCGTACACCACCCGGTTGACGCCCTCCACCTCGTTAATGATCCGATTGGAGGTGCGGCCCAACAGCTCATAGGGCAAGTGGGCCCAATCGGCGGTCATAAAGTCGGTGGTGGTCACCGCCCGCAGGGCTACCGTCACACCATAGGTGCGGCCGTCACCCATGACACCCACACTACGGTTGGCAGTGAGAACGGCAAAATACTGGTTGACGCTGCGGTCCAAACCAGCGTTGACCACTTCCTCCCGGAAGATGGCGTCGGCGTCTTGCAAGAGCTTTACCTTCTCTTCCGTGATCTCTCCCATGATCCGCACCGCAAGGCCCGGACCCGGGAAAGGCTGCCGCCACACAAGTTCCGCAGGGATACCCAGCTCAATGCCCACCCGGCGGACTTCATCCTTGAACAGGTCCCGCAGGGGCTCGACCAGCCCTTCAAACCCGATGTCCTCCGGCAGACCGCCCACATTGTGGTGGCTCTTGATCACAGCCGCCTCACCGGTACCGCTTTCCACCACGTCGGGATAAATGGTGCCCTGGCACAGGAATTCCATTTTTCCCAGCTTCTGGCTCTCCGCCTCAAAGACCCGGATGAACTCTTCGCCAATGATTTTCCGCTTCCGCTCCGGGTCGGTAACGCCCTTCAGCTTTTCCAAAAAGCGGTCCTTCACATTGACCCGGATGATGTTCATATCAAACTCTTGTTTGAAGACCTTCTCCACCATGTCGCCTTCGTCCTTGCGCAACAGGCCATGGTCCACAAAAATGCAGGTCAGGTTCTTCCCAATGGCCTTGTGCACCAGCATGGCCGCCACAGAGGAGTCCACACCGCCGGACAGGCCGCACAGCACCTTCTTGTCCCCCACCTTTTCCCGGATGGCCTCAATGGTTTCCTGGGCAAAGGACTTCATCTCCCAGTCGCCGGCGCAACCACAGATGTTGTACAGGAAATTCCGGAACATCTCGTTGCCCTGCTGGGTATGCTCCACCTCCGGGTGGAACTGGGTAGCGTACAATTTCCGCTCCACGTTTTCCATGGCAGCGACGGGACAATGGGCGCTCCAAGCAGAGGCCACAAAGCCCTGGGGCAGCTGGCTGATATAGTCGTTATGGCTCATCCAGCACACGCTCTCCCCCACGTTCTGGAACAGGGGGGATTCGGCAGAGAACTGGGTCATGGTCTTGCCAAACTCCGGCACATCGCTGGAGGAAACAGTACCTCCCAGCAGGTAAGCCATTACCTGGGCTCCATAGCAGATACCCAGCACCGGGATGCCCAGCTGGAAAACTTTCTCGGAGCAGAGAGGCGCATCCGGGGCATATACGCTATTGGGGCCGCCGGTAAAGAGGATCCCCTTGCAGTCCCGCAGTGTTTCCGGATCGGTTTTATAGTTTTTGATCTCACAATAGACCCCCAGGTCGCGGACCCGGCGGGCAATCAGCTGAGCGTACTGGCCGCCAAAGTCCAGCACCACTACCCGCTCGTGAGCGGTATTTGCCATATTCATCCCGTCCCTTTCGATTTCTTTGTTTGAGGTTATTCTAGCATATCCCGGCTATTTCCGCAAGGGCAGCCAAGAAGCCCTTTTACCAGACGGGCCTCTCGGGGGAAAAGCCGCCTCTACAAAGAAAAGCCCGGTCGCCCGAGCTTTTCCAGAACAACGCTTCTTACTCCACAGTCACAGACTTCGCCAGGTTCCGAGGCTTGTCGATGTCACAGCCCTTCATGCTGGCCACATAGTAGGCAAACAGCTGCAAGGGCAGAATAGACAGGCTGGGCAGCATGAAGTCTGTGATAGAAGGCACACAGAACTGGTAGTCCGTTTCCTGCTTCAGAGCCTCTTCCTTCCCATGAACGGTGAGGCCCAACACCACAGCCCCACGGGCCTTTACTTCCCGCACGTTGGACATCATCTTGTCGAACAGCTTTTCATAGGTGGAAATGGCAATCACCAGGGTGCCGTCCTCGATGAGGGAGATGGGGCCGTGCTTCAGCTCACCACCGGTGTAGGCCTCCGAGTGGATATAGCTGATTTCCTTCAGCTTCAGGCTGGCCTCCAGGCTGGCTGCGTAGTCCACATTCCGGCCGATGAAGTACATATCGTGGGCATTGAAATACTGGGAGGCAAAGTACTGGATGGTTTCCTTATCCTGCAAGCACTCCTCCGCCAGGTCCGGCAGACGCTGCAGGTCTTCCATATACCGTGCCATGTCCTCGCTGGAAACGGTACCCAGCTGATCTGCCATATACAGGGCGATCATGTAGATCACCGCCAGCTGGGTGCTGTAAGCCTTGGTAGAGGCCACGGCGATCTCCGGGCCAGCCCAAGTGTACAGCACATCGTCGGACTCATTGGCGATGGTGCTGCCCACCACGTTGACAATGGAGAGTACCCGGCAGCCACGATCCTTGGCCATGCGCAGGGCGGCCAGGGTATCTGCCGTTTCACCGGACTGGCTGATGATGATGACCAACGTCTTGTCGTCCAAAATGGGGTCCCGGTACCGGAACTCACTGGCCACATCCACTTCCAGAGGGATCTTCAGCAGCCGCTCAAAGGCGTACTTGGCCACCACACCCACATGATAAGAGGTGCCGCAGGCCACGATGAACACCTTGCGGATGTCCCGGATCTGCTCCGCGGTAAGGGTGACGTCGTCCAGCACGATCTTCCCATCCCGGATACGGGGGGAGATGGTCTTCCGCAGGGCCTCGGGCTGCTCGCAGATCTCCTTCATCATGAAGTGCTCGTAGCCGCCCTTTTCCGCTGCGTCAATGTCCCACTGGATCCGCTCGGACTCCTTCTGGATGGGCTCCAGCTCCTGGTTGTAGAACTGGATGGACTCCCGGGTCAAAACGGCAATCTCCTTGTCCTTCAACCGGTAGATATCCCGGGTGCGGGGCAAGATGGCCGGCACATCGGAGGCGATGTAATTTTCCCCTTGGCCAATGCCGATGATCAGGGGGCTGTCTTTCCGCACGGCGAAGATTTTCTCCGGGCACTCGGAGCAGATGATACCCAGGGCATAGCTGCCCTCCACTTTGGAGATCACCTTCTGGATGGTTTCCAGCACATCGCCTTTGTAATAGTACTCCAGCAGCTGGGCTACCACTTCCGTGTCGGTATCGGAGGCAAACTCCACTCCCCGGCGGATCAGGTGGTTTTTCAAATACAGGTAGTTTTCAATGATGCCGTTGTGCACCACTGCAAACTTCCCCCCGTCGCTGACCTGGGGGTGGGAGTTCACGTCCGAAGGGGCGCCGTGGGTAGCCCAGCGGGTGTGGCCGATCCCCACCGTGCCGGGCAGGTTCTTGCCACCGTCCAAAATGCCGTCCAACACGCTCAGCCGGCCCTTGGATTTCACCACGTGCATCCCGGTTTCATTGTACACCGCCACGCCGGCGGAATCGTATCCACGGTACTCCAGTTTCTGCAAGCCATTGAGCAGGATGGGCGTTGCCTGCTCCTCACCGATGTATCCCACAATACCGCACATTGCGTATCGCTCCTTTCTCTCCCTGGCGTGCCAGGGGATCTCGCTACTAGCATAGGATGGTTTGCTATAAAATATGCGGCAGCCGACCAAGGGGCTGCCGCGGCCGAATTAGCGATAGATAATGTCCTCACGGGCAGGGCCGTTGGAAACCATGGTGATGGGCACACCAATGCCCTTCTCTGCAAACTCCACATACTTGCGGGCGTTCTCCGGCAGGTCCTCATACTTCTTGATGCCCCCGATGTCGCACTTCCAACCGGGGAGCACCTCCAGGATGGGCTTGCAGCGCTTCAGCTGGGCGGTGGGCGGGAAATAGTCGATCCGCTTGCCGTCCAGTTCGTAGCCCACGCACACGGGGATTTCGTCCAGATAGCCCAAAGCGTCCAAAACGGTGAACGCCACTGCCGTGGTGCCCTGCACCATACAGCCATAGCGGGCAGCCACCAGATCCAGCCAGCCCATGCGGCGGGGACGCCCGGTAGTGGCGCCGTATTCGCCGCCGTCACCGCCACGGCGGCGCAGCTCTTCCGCCTCGTCGCCGAAGATCTCGCTGACAAACTCGCCGGCGCCCACAGCGCTGGAGTAAGCCTTCACCACGGTGACGATCTCCTGGATGGCGTAGGGCGGGATGCCGCCGGCACCCACAGCACCGTAACCGGCCAGGGGCGAAGAGGAGGTGACCATGGGGTAAATGCCCATATCCGGGTCCTTCAAAGAGCCCAGCTGGCCCTCCAGCAGGATGGTCTTGCCCTCTTTCACCGCATTGTGCAGCAAGGTGGTGGTGTCAGCCACATAAGGGGCCAAGGCCTCTTTATACTCCATCAGCTTCTGGTAGATCTCTTCCCGGTCCAGGGGCTTCTGGTGGTACAGCTGGGTGTAGAGCACGTTTTTCACATCCAGCACATGGTCGATGCGCTCCATGATGGAATCCTTGTCGTCAAACAGGTCGCTGACCTGGAAGCCGATCTTGGCATACTTGTCGGAATAGAAGGGCGCAATGCCCGACTTGGTGGAACCAAAGGACTTTGCCGCCAGGCGGGCTTCCTCCATGCCGTCCAGCTCCTTGTGGTAAGGCATCACCACCTGGCAGCGGTCGGAAACCAGCAGCTTGGGCGCGGGCACGCCCCGGTCCGTAACAGACTTCACCTCGTTGATAAAGTTCTCCACAGAAAGGGCAACGCCGTTGCCGATGATGTTTGTGATGTTCTGCCGGAACACGCCGGAAGGCAGTTGGTGCAGGGCAAACTTGCCATACTCGTTGATGATGGTGTGGCCGGCGTTGCTGCCGCCCTGGAACCGCACCACAATGTCGGAATCTTCCGCCAGAACGTCGGTGATCTTGCCCTTGCCCTCGTCGCCCCAGCAGGCGCCTACGATCGCTTTAACCATAACACTTCAAGCCTTTCTGATTTTCATTCACAGGCGGGGTGCCGCCTTATATTTTTATGCAGCAGCTTACACGGTGATCTCCGCTTTTTCCTCTGCCACATCTTTGTACTTTTCCAACACCGGCGCTACAACTTCCTCCAGGAAATCCTCCGTCTGCCGGGGGGCGCGGCCCACATACTTTTCAGGCTTCACAATGTCGTGGAGCTCTTCCAGTGTCACGCCGAAAATGGGGTCTGCGGCAATGCGGGAAAGCAGATCGTTTTCCCCGCCCTGCTCCTTGACCACCCGGGCAGCCTCCATGGAGTGCACCCGGATCCGCTCGTGGAGCTCCTGGCGGTTGCCGCCCCGCTTCACAGCGTCCATCATGATGTTCTCGGTGGCCATAAAGGGCAGCTCCCGGAGCATATGCTGGTGGATCACCTTGGGGTACACCACCAGGCCGTCGGCCACGTTGTTGTACAGGTTCAAAATGCCGTCCACTGCCAGGAACGCCTCGGGCACGCTGATGCGCTTGTTGGCGGAGTCATCCAGGGTGCGCTCGAACCACTGGGTAGCCATGGTCATGGCTGGGTTCAGGGCGTCGGCAATGACGTAACGGGCCAAAGAGGCAATGCGCTCGCTGCGCATGGGGTTGCGCTTATAGGCCATGGCGGAAGAGCCGATCTGGTTCTTCTCAAAGGGTTCCTCCACCTCTTTCAGGTGCTGCAGCAGGCGGATATCGTTGGAGAACTTGGCAGCGCTCTGGGCAATGCCGGAGAGGATGTTCAGCATCTGGCTGTCCAGCTTCCGGGAATAGGTCTGGCCGGAAACGGCAAAGCAAGCCTGGTACCCCATCTTCTGGGCGATCTTCCGGTCCAGTTCCCGGCACTTTTCGTGGTCGCCCTCAAACAGCTCTAAAAAGCTTGCCTGGGTACCGGTGGTGCCTTTGGAGCCCAAAAGCTTTGCTTTCCCCAGCTGGTACTCAACATCTTCCAGGTCCATCAGCAAGTCCTGGATCCACAGGGTGGCCCGCTTGCCCACGGTGGTGGGCTGGGCAGGCTGGAAGTGGGTAAATGCCAGGGTGGGCAGGTCTTTATACTCCTGAGCAAAGTGGGACAGCACCCGGATGACCCCCACCAGCTTGTTGCGGATGAGCTTGAGGGCCTCGGTCATGATGATGACATCCGTATTGTCGCCCACATAGCAGGAGGTGGCGCCCCAGTGGATGATGCCGGCCGCCTTGGGGCACTGCTGGCCGTAGGCATACACGTGGCTCATCACGTCGTGGCGCACTTCCTTCTCCCGGGCCTGGGCCACGTCGTAGTTGATGTCGTCGGCGTGGGCCTTCAGTTCGTCGATCTGCTCCTGGGTGACAGGCAAGCCCAGTTCCATCTCTGTTTCCGCCAGGGCGATCCACAGCTTCCGCCAGGTGCGGAACTTCATGTCCGGGGAAAACAGGTATTTCATTTCCTTGTCCGCATACCGGGCGGACAGGGGGGACTCGTATACATCTCTCGCCATGCTGCTGACCAAACCTTTCTTCTCGAAATCGATTTCCCAATGAAAACACAAGGGAGCCCCGGGGGTGGAAGCTATGCCTCCCTCCGGGACCCCGTTTTCTCAAGTTTTATTTGCGAAGCCCTAAGCGGCGCATCATTTCCTCATAGGCTTCTTCCACACCGCCCATATCCCGGCGGAAACGGTCCTTGTCCAGCTTCTCGTGGGTATCGCTGTCCCAGAAGCGGCAGGTGTCGGGGGAGATCTCATCGGCCAGGATGATCTTGCCGTCGGAGGTCTTGCCGAACTCGATCTTGAAGTCGATCAGGTCAACGTTGACGGACTTGAAGAACTCCACCATCATCTTGTTGATGGCAAAGCTCATCTCAGCGATCTGATCCAGCTCTTCCCGGGTGGCCAGGCCCATTGCCAGGATGTGGTAATCGTTGACCATGGGGTCGCCCAGGTCATCGTTCTTGTAGCTGAACTCCAACACGGGGGTCTTCAGAGGAGTGCCCTCGGGCAGGCCCAGCCGCTTGGACAGGCTGCCGGCGGCGGTGTTGCGGATGATGACCTCCAGGGGCACGATGGTCACTTTCTTCACAGCGGTTTCCCGCTCGTTGAGCTCTTCGATGTAGTGGGTGGGGATGCCCTGCTCCTCCAGCTTGCGGAACATGAAGTTGGACATCTCGTTGTTCACCACGCCCTTGCCCACAATGGTGCCCTTCTTCAGGCCATTGAAAGCGGTGGCGTCGTCTTTGTAAGAAACAATATAAACTTCGGGGTCTTCGGTGGTGTACACCTTTTTGGCTTTTCCTTCATACAGCAGTTCTTTCTTTTGCATCTTCATCAGACCTCCGTAAAAAATCATCTTCCAAAAAATTTTCCCTTGCCGAAAAATGGGGAAGCGCCCCAAAAAGCCGGGCATTCCCATACGTTTCAATTTTAGTAAAAATACGGGCCGATGTCAATGTTTTCCCGAAAGATTTTCCCCAGTCAGCTTAAAGCGCCAAAAGTTCGGGGAAATTCCAAAAAGAATTTTACAAATTTTTTCTTGTAAAATACGCCCCATTATGATATGATAGCTCTATAATTTTGCAAGATTTCAAAAATAGACTTGCAGTATGGAGGGAAAACGTGATGTCTTATGTCAGCGAACAGCTGGAACTTTTGAAAAAGAAAAATCCCAACGAGCCTGAGTTTATCCAGGCTGCCACCGAAGTGCTCACCTCCCTGGAGCCTGTGATCGAGGCAAACCCCAAGTATGAGGCTGCCGGTATTCTGGAGCGCATCACCGAGCCCGAGCGCCAGATCATGTTCCGTGTGCCCTGGGTGGACGACAACGGCAAGGTGCAGGTGAACCGCGGCTTCCGCGTGCAGTTCAACTCTGCCATTGGCCCCTACAAGGGCGGCCTGCGGCTCCATCCCTCTGTGAACCTGGGCATCATCAAGTTCCTGGGCTTCGAGCAGATCTTCAAAAACTCCCTGACCGGCCTGCCCATCGGCGGCGGCAAGGGTGGTTCCGACTTCGATCCCAAGGGCAAGTCCGACCGTGAGATCATGGCGTTCTGCCAGAGCTTCATGACCGAACTGTTCCGCCACATCGGCCCCGACACCGATGTGCCCGCCGGCGACATCGGCACCGGCGCCCGTGAGATCGGCTATATGTTTGGCCAGTACAAGCGCATCCGCAACGCCTTTGAAGGCGTGCTCACCGGC
>CAJFMJ010000020.1 GCA_904391645.1 uncultured Neglectibacter sp. | reverse complement strand
CTCACCAAGCGTTTCCCAGCCAGGGGAAAGAAAGCCCAGGGCGAAACCACCGCTGTGCGGGACCTGACCTTTGAGATCCCAGACGGTAAGCTGGTAGGGCTGCTGGGACCTTCGGGCTGCGGAAAGTCCACCACGCTGAACATGATCTGCGGCCTGGAACGTCCCACCTCCGGCAAGATCTTTTTCGGGGAGGAAGACGTCACCGCCCTGCCTCCGGAACTGCGGGGCGTGGGCATGGTGTTTCAAAACTATGCGCTGTACCCCCACTTGACCGTGATGCAGAACATCCTGTTCCCGTTGGAAAACTTGAAGGGAAAAGACCGGCCTTCCCGTCAGGAGATGCGCCAGCGGGCCTTGGAAACTGCCAAGCTGGTGCAGATTGAAGAACTGCTGGAGCGCAAACCCAAAGAGCTTTCCGGCGGCCAGCAACAGCGGGTGGCCATTGCCCGGGCCCTGGTGAAAATGCCACGGGTGCTGCTGTTGGACGAGCCCCTTTCCAACCTGGACGCCCGGCTGCGGCTGCAGACCCGGGAAGAAATCTGCAAGATCCAGAAAAAGACGGGGATCACCACCCTGTTTGTCACCCACGACCAGGAAGAGGCCATGAGCATCTCGGACAAGATTGTGGTGATGAAAGACGGCGTCCTGATGCAGCAAGGGGCTCCTCAGCAGGTTTACGACGACCCGCAAAACTTGTTCGTAGCGAAGTTTCTGGGCACCCCACCTATCAACGTGTTTGAGGGCCAGGTGCGAAATGGACAGCTGTTGCTGGGCGGCCAGCCTGTGCTGTCTGTGTCAGGCGCCCCGGACGGGGAAGTCTTTGTGGGCATCCGTCCCGAAGGCTTTGAGCCCAACCCCCAGGGGCCAGTTGTCTGCGCCCTGAACCGGGTGGAGGTCCTGGGCCGGGACACCAGCATCGTCTGCAGCCATCCCAGCTGCCAGACAAGCACCCTGCGGGCCATCATCCGCTCGGAGCAGCAGGTGGACAGCTCTGAAAAGGAAGTCCGCTTTACACTTGTCCCTGAGAAGGTATTCCTCTTCGACCGGGAACGGGAAGAGCGGGTGCCTTTCACCCTTCCCTCCAGGGCTTAAAGGGAGGTGCTGACATGGACCGAAATTCTAGAAAAGCCTGGCTTTACCTGCTTCCCTCCCTGATCCTGCTGGGCGCGTTTTTGATCTATCCTTTGATCGACGTGCTGATCTACTCCGGGGAGGAATGTTACAACTTTGCCTCCCAAACCTATCAAGGGATAGGCCTTTACAACTACTCCTATGTGCTCCACGACCCCTACTTCCTCCAGGCGGTGGAAAACACCTTTGTGCTGGTGATCATCACCGTGCCCACCTCCACCATCCTGGCCATTGTCATCGCCACGGCGCTGTCCTCTATCAAGCCCCTGCGGCAGCTGTACCAGACCATCTACTTCCTGCCCTACGTGACCAACACCCTGGCGGTGGGTTTGGTGTTCATGGTGCTGTTCCAGCGCACGGAATACACCGACGGCCTGGTGAACATGGTGCTGGCCCTCTTTGGCGCCGGGCCCATTGACTTCATCAACGGCCCCCATTGGGCGAAAATGTTTGTGCTGTGCTTTTACACCATCTGGGTGGTGCTGCCCTTTAAGATCCTGGTGCTCACCAGCGCCCTGGCCTCTGTCAGCGACGAGTATTACAAAGCGGCCCGGGTGGACGGCACTTCCCGGACGCGGATCTTCTTCCGCATCACCCTGCCCATGATCTCCCCCATGATCGTCTACCTGGTGATCACCGGGTTTATCGGCGCCTTCAAAGCCTACAGCGACGCTGTGGCCCTCTTCGGCACGGATCTGAACGCCGCGGGCATGAACACCATTGTGGGCTATGTGTACGATATGCTCTATGGCGACAGCGGCGGCTATCCCTCTTATGCCTCGGCAGCGGCCATCATCCTGTTCGTCATTGTGCTGACCATCACTTGCGTAAACCTGCTTGTCACCCGCAAGCAGGCCCGGGATTGAGAGAGGTGCATCATGGATCAAAAGACTGCCTATGAAAAAAAGCAGGGAGCTATGCGCCGCAAAAGCGGCCTGCGTACCGCCCTGACCTATCTGTTCCTGAGCATCTGGGCCGTGGTGGTGCTGTTCCCCTTTTATTGGATGGTGCTCAGTTCCCTGAAAAGCTACAGCGCCTATAACGCCGAGCACACCCCAGTGTTCTTCACCCTGGCCCCCACCTGGGAAAACTATGAAAACGCCTTCACCGCAGTGCCCCTGCTGGGCTACCTGCTGAACACCTTGATCTTCTCCGTGGCCACCACTGCCATCATGGTGGTGGTGAGCACCTTGGCGGCCTACGCCTTTGCCCGGCTGAAGTTCCGCGGGAAAAACCTGGTGTTTGGGCTGTTCCTCTCCATGATGATGATCCCCACCGAGCTGGTGGTGATCACCAACTTTGTCACCATCACCAACATGGATTTGCGCAACAGCTTTTTGGGGCTGATCCTGCCCTCCATCACCTCGGTGTTCTACATCTACCTTTTAAAGGAAAACTTTGAGCAGGTGCCGGAAGAGCTGTACAAGGCGGCCAAAGTGGACGGCACCTCCGACTTGAAATACCTGTGGAAAGTGATGATCCCCATTTGCCGTCCCACCCTGGTGACCATCACCATTTTAAAGCTCATTGAGTGCTGGAACTCCTACGTGTGGCCCCGGCTCATCACCGACGACCCCGCCTACTACCTGGTATCCAACGGCATCCAGGAGATCCGGGAAAACGGCTTTGGCCGGGAGAACATCCCCGCCATGATGGCTGCCGTTGTGGTGATCTCGGTGCCGTTGATCCTGCTGTTTTTGGCCTTCCGGAAAAAGATCATGGAAGGCGTTTCCCAAGGAGGTACAAAAGGATGAAAAAGCTTCTCTGCCTTGTTCTGGCGCTGGCCCTGTGCCTGCCCCTGGCAGGCTGCCACGGCAGCCGGGAGCGCACCGCCTTTGCCGTGCCGGCGTCCTTTGACGAATCTCAAACCTATGAGATCACCTTCTGGGCGAAAAATGACACCAATATGCGCCAAACCGACATTTACAAACAGGCCATTGCCGAGTTCCAAGACCTGTACCCCAACATCACGGTAAACCTGCGGCTGTACACCGATTACGGCGACATCTACAACGACGTGATCACCAACATCTCCACCGGCACCACCCCCAACGTCTGTATCACCTACCCGGACCACATCGCCACTTACATTACCGGCGACAACGTGGTGGTACCCTTGGAGGACCTGTTTGCCGATCCCCAGTACGGCCTGGGCGGGGAAGCTGTGAAGTTTGACAGCCCCACCCAAGAGGAGATTGTGCCCCAGTTTCTGGAGGAATGCTTGGTAAACGGCCATTATTACGCTGTGCCTTATATGCGTTCCACCGAGGCCTGCTATGTAAACAAAGACATGGTAGAAGCTCTGGGCTACACCCTGCCGGACACCCTCACCTGGGACTTTATCTGGGAGGTCAGCGAGGCGGCAGCAGCCACCAAAGGGGAGGACGGCATTTACGGTATCAACGGCCAAGAGGTGCTCATCCCCTTCATCTACAAGTCCACCGACAATATGATGATCCAGATGCTCCAACAGCTGGACGCCGGTTACTCCACCCCCTCCGGGGAGGTGCTGCTGTTCAACGACACCACCAAAAGCCTGCTGTTGGAAATTGCCCAGCACGCGGCCACCGGAGCCTTCTCCACCTTTAAGATCTCCAGCTACCCTGCCAACTTTTTAAACGCAAGCCAGTGCATCTTTGCTGTGGACTCCACCGCCGGCGCCACCTGGATGGGCTCTGACGCCCCCCTGATCGACATTGCCGAGGAAGACCTGATCGACTTTGAAACCGTTGTGATGCCCGTCCCCCAGTTTGATCCGGACCACCCCAAGATGATCTCCCAAGGGCCTTCCATCTGCATCTTCAACAAGGATGACCCCCAGGAGGTGTTGGCTTCCTGGCTGTTCACCCAGTACTTGCTCACCGATTCCATCCAGATTGCCTATTCCCAAACCGAGGGCTATGTACCGGTGACCACCCGCGCCCAACAAAACCCGGAGTATCAGGATTACCTCTCCCGGGGAGGCGAGGACAACGACACCTACTACCAGGTGAAGATCGACGCGGCCAAGCTGCTGCTGGACCACCTGGACGACACCTTCATCACCCCGGTGTTCAACGGCTCCACTTCCTTGCGGGACGCCGCGGGACAGCTCATTGAGGACGTGACCAAGGCGGAACGCCGCAAACAGGAGGTGACCGAGGCATCCATCGACCAGCTGTACCAGGACACCCAGGCCCTTTACCACCTGGACTCCCTCTCCCCCTCCGGCGGCGGGAAGACAGAGCTGGGCGCACTGCCTCCCACGGCAGTGGCGTTGCTGGCTGCCCTGGCCGGCGTGTGGGCGCTGATCCTGCTCTATGTGGCAGTTCAGTGGTTCCAGAAGCGGCGGAAGGCCAAAAACGGGCCTTTGCCCCACAAGTAAACCCCGGGGAAAATCCCTGTAAAAGCTTTGGCCTTTCGTCAGAATGATTGACTTTTCCTATATTTCGTTGTATAATATGCCCGCTCACAGAAACTGACGCGTTTGCCCGGTTGGATTGGCAGGCGCGCCTTTGATGGTAAATATGCAAAGGAGTATGAGTGATTATGCGTAAATTGATCTGTGCAGTTCTGGCCCTGTGCTTGGCTTGCTCTATGGCAGCCTGCGCAGGCAGCAACAACAGCAGCTCTTCTGCTTCCGAAAGCAGCACTTCCGAGAGCTCTGTGGTGGAAGAGAGCAGCTCCGAAGCCGCTGAGGAAAGTTCCGAGGCTGCCGAAGAAAGCTCTGAAAGCGACACCGAGGCCACTGTGCTTTCCTACGACGAGTACATGGCTGCCGAGCTGGATTCCGAAGTGACCATCCAGGCTTATGTCCAGGCCAAGCAGTCCTGGTGGGAAGACAAGGCCACCGTGTACCTGCAGGATCAGGACGGCGGCTATTTCGCCTATGATATGGCTTGCAGCGAAGAGGACTACGAAAAGCTCACCGAAGGCACCTGCATCCAGGTGACCGGCTTTAAGAGCGAGTGGTCCGGCGAAGTGGAGATCATGGACGGCAGCTTCACCTTTGTGGAAGGCGGCGACACCTTCGTGGCCGAGGCTCTGGACGTGACCGAGAAACTGGGCACCGAGGAGCTGGAGTCCTACCAGAACCAGAAGGTTGCCTTCAAGGGCCTGACCGTGGCCCCCAGCACCGACGCCAACGGCAACGAGGCTGCTTTCCTGTACAACTATGACGGTTCCGGCGCCCAGGGCGATGACCTGTACTTCAACGTCACCGTGGGCGACAGCGAAGAGGTCTACACCTTCACCGTGGAGTCCTACCTGTGCGGCAGCGACACCGAGGTGTACAAGGCTGTGGAAGGCCTGCAGGTTGGCCAGACCATCGACTGCGAAGGCTTCCTGTACTGGTACGAGGGCGTGAACCCCCACATCACTTCTGTGACCGTGGCCGGCTAACCTCTCTAATAACATGAAAAAGCACCCCGGGCAGCATTCCTGTCCGGGGTATTTTTCACCATGGAGCAAATTTATTTGAGAAAGGGAGGCTTTCCATGACCTATGGGACCATTGTAGAGGGGAAGTTTCTGGCCCGCCCCAACCGGTTTATCGCCCATGTGGAAACGTCGGAAGGGGTACAGGTGTGCCATGTCAAGAACACGGGCCGCTGCCGGGAGCTGTTGGTCCCCGGGGCCACAGTGTACCTGGAAGAAAGCCCCAACTCCAACCGGAAGACGAAGTACGACCTGATCGCTGTAGAGAAAGGGGCTTTGTTGATCAACATGGACAGCCAGGCCCCCAACCAGGTGGCCCAGGAATACCTGCCCCGGCTGTTCCCCGGGCTTACAACCTTCAAACGGGAACAGACCTGGGGAAGCTCCCGGTTTGACTTCTATGTAGAGGCAGCTGGGGAGCGGTGGTTTTTAGAGGTGAAAGGCGTCACGTTGGAAGAGGATAGGGTGGTCCTCTTCCCCGACGCCCCTACCCAGCGAGGGGTGAAGCACTTGCAGGAACTGTGCCGCTGCCAGGAAGAAGGCTACCGAGCCTGCGTTCTGTTTGTGGTACAGATGAAAGGGGTGGACTATTTCACCCCCAACCGCCGCACTCATCCGGAATTTGCCAAAGCGCTGGAGGAAGCCGCCTCCCAAGGCGTGCGGCTGGAGGCGGTGGACTGTCTGGTGACCCCCTCCTCCCTGGTGCCTGATCAGCCGGTGGAGATCTGCTTGTAATACTTTTGGAAAAGAAAAATCGGGGCCGCTGCGATAGTGCAGCGGCCCCGATTGCATAGCGTTAATTTGTCCTGGGCTGGAGCTTACCAAGCAAGGTACTGGGAGTCGTCAATGGTGTCCAAAATTTGGAACATTGCATCGTACCGTGCCTGGTCTGAATCCGAGCCAAGGCTCACCACCAGAAATTCTTTCCCGTGCTGCTGGTAGAGCACCACCAAATTGTAGGCACCTTCTAATGACCCCGTTTTGATCCCCTTCACATTCGGGTTAAAATAGGCGGAATCCGGGTCCAAAAAAGCGTTGGTATTCTCCCAAGTCAAGGAAGAACCATCAGGCAGCAAAGCCGTGTAGGTGTTTTGGGACACCAGCTCCCGAAACCATGACTGTTCCAACAGCCGGGAGCACACCTTTCCCAAATCCTCTGCCGTTGTGCAGGACTGGGTATCATACCCGCTGGGGTCATACAGGCTTGTCCCGCTGTAGCCCTGCTCTTGGAGATACCCCCGCAGGCCCTCTAAAAAAGCGTCCACCCGCTGGGTACCCGGAGCACTTTCCGGCGAGAGCATTCCACCGCACAGCTCAGCCACCCCATAGGCCGCGTCGTTTCCAGATGGCAGCAGCATCGCCGCAAATAGATCTTCTATCCGGTACTCCCCGGCAATGAGCCACGCCATGGAGGAATCCGGCTTTACCAAACCCAAAGCCTCACTGGTAACTGTCCTGCGGTCTTCCGGCCCCACCAATGTGGACGCATATTCCACCACAAAAAGCTTGGCCAGACTGGCTGGAAGCAAGGGTTCTTCCTGGTTTTTACTGTGGAACACCGCCCCGGTGGAGAGGTCCGTCAGCAGCAAAGCTTGGGCATTGTACCCCTCCTGATGGCCCCGCTGATAGAGAAACGCCAGCAGTTGGTCCTTCTGAGGGCGAAGGTTTTCCGGCTGCATGGCCCAAGGGACCACCGCCGCCAGCAAAACCCCTATCACCAACAGGATCCCCAGCCATCGGCGCCCTCTTTTCCCTGTACGCCGTTTCCGACGCTGGGATGTGCTCCACACATCACGCTCCCTGCTGGCAGACTGGTGACGGGGAGCAGAACTGCGTCCCATTGCTTAGTTCCCCACTAAGAAATCCAACACATTCCACCCAGTGGAAGATTGGGCTTTATACAGCTCGGTATAGCCGCAATGGCTGCAGCTCACGGTGACAAACTTCTTGTTCTGCACATCAAAGATCTTGGCAAAGTTCCCTCCTGTGGCCTGGAACTGATCTGTTTCATATTGAGTGCAACCGCATTTTGGGCACACATAGCGCATTTTATCCATAGGATCTCCTCCTTCTTTTTTACTATATCGCAGGGAGCTGACAAATCGGTATACCATTTCCTTACGTATTTCTAACACAAGGAAAAACAGTCAAGAAAAAGAATGCTTTTCTATAATATCACAGATAAAAGAAATTCACAATCGATATTTCGTGCATAATTTGAAAAATACAAGGAGTTTTTATTGACTTTTTAATTTCCATCACATATGATAAGAAGTAGAGACGGGTACGCGACCGCAGGAATATTTCCCCCATGGGAGGCGCACAATGAACAAAACCTACTTCAGGCTCACCAAAAGTGAGAACGAGATCATGGATCTGCTGTGGAAAGAGGGGCGGCCCCTTTCCCGCTCAGAGATCATTGAGCTCACACCAGACCGCAGCTGGAAACCGGCCTCCATCCACATCCTGCTCAACTCTATGCTGGAAAAAGGTGCCATTCAAGTGGCTGGGTTTGTCCAGAGCACCAAAAACTATGCACGTACCTTCACTGCCACCTTGACTGCCGATGAATACGCCGTAATGCAGTTTAAACACAGCTCAGCGTTCAACGAACAGTCGCTCTTCCATTTGGTGTCCGCCCTGGTGGAAGACATTGAGGATCGGGACACCCTGGACCGGCTGGGTGAACTCCTGGAAAAGCGGAAACAGCAGCTGGGCTAACGTCTCTCCCAAATGCAAACCCCCGAAAGGATCGCTCCTTCCGGGGGTTCTTTTTTCTAGGATGGTTTCAGCCTACGCCCGCTTTTAGATGGACAGCACAGCGGAAACATGATACAGCTTCTCGTCAAAGGTACGGGGCATATCCAGAGCTTCGGTGATATCGAAGTCTACGATCTCTTCGCCCTTCATGGCCACCACACGATTGCCAATGCCGTTTTGCAGCAGCTCCACAGCATGATAGCCCATACGGCTGGCCACAACACGGTCCCGCAGGGTGGGAGAGCCACCACGCTGCACATGTCCCAGGATGGTAGCACGGCTTTCAATGCCGGTTTCTTTCTGGATACGCTCGGTGATCTCCTGGGTATGGCCCACGCCCTCGGCCACCACAATGATATAGTGGCGTTTGCCGGTGGTCTGCGCCATACGGATACGGCCAATGACGTCCTTCTCAAAATCAAAGGGGATCTCAGGCACCAAAGTGGCGATGGCGCCGGCAGCCACGCCCACGTTCAGGGCGATGTCACCGCAGCGGCGGCCCATAACCTCCACCACACTGCACCGGTCGTGGGACTCGGTGGTGTCGCGGATGCGGTCGATCATCTCCATGGCGGTATTCAAAGCGGTGTCGTAACCGATGGTGTAATCGGTGCAGGCAATATCGTTGTCAATGGTGCCGGGCACACCGATGGTGAGGATGCCCTCGCCAGTGAGGTCACGGGCGCCGCGGAAAGAGCCGTCGCCACCAATGACCACCACGCCGTCAATGTCCATTTTCCGGCAGACGTCAGCAGCCTTCTTCACACCCTCGGGAGTGTTGAACTCGGGGCTGCGGGCGGTGAACAGCGCAGTGCCGCCATGCTGCATAATATCGGACACGCTGCGCATATTCATCTCCTTCAGGTCACCGCCCAAAAGGCCGTTGTACCCGCGCATCACGCCGTACACTTTCATCCCAAAGTTGATGCCCGTGCGCACCACAGCGCGCACAGCCGCATTCATGCCGGGGGCGTCGCCGCCACTGGTTAAAACTGCAATACTTTTCGCACCCATTGTTGATTCCTCCAACTATTGAAAATCGGGTATTCGCACCCTAATGGTAACTGTCTAAATATCATTATACCAAAAGCCGGTAATTTATCAAGTGTTTCCGCAACATTTTACACGGCGGCGTCCCTGGTCCCTCACTGCTTGGGGCCAAAATAGGCCACATTTTCTTTCCCTAACAGCGCCTGCAATGCCCGCAGCAGGGGCCGGTTCATCTCCACCCTGCACTTGGCCGGTGCCCGCAGCAACTTTCCGGTATCCCGGAAGTTCAAATACAGCTCTGTGGCTCCTCCATCAAACACTGCCACATACCGCATGGCCTTCTGATAATGGGGGTCCTGTTCACTTTCAAAGCGCAGGTATAGCCCCGGGCGCACCTGCTTGCCTGTAGAAACGCCTACAGCCGCCGGGTCTGACGGTGCCGACACCGTGTTGCAAACCAGTTCCGGGGCTTTGTCCTCGGTGAAGTTCAGCTTCCCGGCCAATTCCACCACAGCCCCCTCATACAGCAAGCTACCGTACTGCTCCAGGGTATTGGGGAACACCAGGGCCGTCATGGCGCCATACATATCCTCCACAGAGAGGAAGGCCATCTGGGCGTTGTTCTTGGTAGCTTTCCGCCGCACACCCACCACCAGCCCCAACAGGGTCACCCACTGGCCATCCTGGTAGCGGCCGCCCTCTTCCCCGGCGCTTTGCAGGATCTCGTCCATGCGGGCATAGCCCCCTGTTTGATACAGGCCAGCGTACGCCGCCATAGGATGCCCGGAAAGGTACATCCCGGTCACCTCTTTTTCCATGGAAAGCTTGTCCGCGTCGGGGAAGTCCTCCGCCTTATCCAAAGTGGGCTCCCCTGCCTCCTGGGAATCCGGAGTGTCGAAAAAGCCCATCTGGCCCTCCACGTTCCGGCGCTTGTCCGCCTCCAGGGAATCCAGCACCCGCTCCACCGACAGAAGCATCTCCCGGCGGTTGTTCCCCAGGCCATCCAGGGCGCCGCATTTAATCAGGCTTTCAATGGCCCTGCGGTTCAGGTCCCGGCCTGTCATCCGCTTGCAGAAATTGTAGAAGGAAGTGAACTCCCCACCGCCCCGGCGCTCGTCCACCATCCGGGCAATGACTCCCCTGCCCAGGTTCTTCACCGCCAGCAGGCCAAACCGGATGCTCTTCCCCACCACGGTAAAGCCGCTTTGGCTGAAGTTCACATGGGGCGGCAGCACGGTGATCCCCAGACGGCTGCACTCCTCAATGTACTCGGCCACCTTACCGGTCTGGCCCAGCACACTGGAAAGCAGCGCTGCCAGATACTCACAGGGGTAGTGGCACTTGAGGTAGGCGGTCTGGTAGGCCACCACCGCGTACCCTGCCGCGTGGGACTTGTTAAAGGCATAGCTTGCAAAGTTTTCGATCTCCTGGAACAGCGCCTGGGCAGTGGCCTCGTCCACGCCCCGGTTGAGGCAGCCCTCCACCTCCCAGGTGCCGTCCTCCCGCTGCTGGCCGTGGAGGAACACCTCCCGCTCCCGCTCCAGCACGTCGTGCTTTTTCTTGGCCATGGCCCGCCGGACGATGTCAGCCCTGCCCAGGGAGTATCCTGCCAGGTCCCGGAAAATCTGCATCACCTGCTCCTGGTAGATGATGCATCCCCCGGTGGGGGCCAAAATGGGACGCAGCAGCTCATGGCGGTAGCGCACTGAAGAGGGGTCTTTGCGGCTCTCCAGGTACTGGGTGATAAACTGCATGGGGCCCGGCCGGTACAGGGAGATAATGGCGATGATGTCCTCCATACAGGTGGGCTGCGCCTGGACCAGCAGCCGCTTCATCCCGGGGGATTCCAGCTGGAACACCCCCTCGGAGTTCCCTTGGGAAAGCATTTGAAACACCGCCGGGTCGTCCTGGGACACCGTGTCCACGGAAAACGCCGGTTCCTTCTGGCGGATCATCTTCTGGGCGTTATCGATCACCGAAAGGTTCCGCAGCCCTAAGAAATCCATCTTCAACAGGCCCAGCTCCTCAATGGCGGTCATGGTGTACTGGGTCACCACAGCGTCGTCGTTTTTGGAGAGAGGCACATAGTCCATCACAGGGCGGTCGGTGATGACCACCCCGGCTGCGTGGGTAGAGGCGTGCCGGGGCATCCCCTCCACCTTTTGGGCCATGTCAAACAGCTCTTTCACCTGGGGGTCCGATTGGTACCGCTCCCGCAGTTCCTTGGACTGCTTCATGGCGGTGTCCAGGGTCATGCCCAGGGAGAAGGGTACCAGCTTGGCCACCTGGTCCACCTTGTTGTAAGGGATGTTCAAGGCCCGGCCCACATCCCGCAAGGCGCCCCGGGCCGCCATGGTGCCAAAGGTGACGATCTGGGCCACGTGGTCGGCGCCGTACTTGTCCACCACGTAGTCGATCATCTCGTCCCGGCGCTCGTCGCTGAAGTCGATGTCAAAGTCGGGCATACTCACCCGCTCAGGGTTTAAAAACCGCTCGAACAGCAAGTCGTACCGCATGGGGTCCACGTTGGTGATGCCCACACAATAGGCCGCCAAACTCCCCACACCGGAACCCCGTCCCGGCCCCACCGGGATCCCCACGCTTTGGGCATAGCGGATGAAATCCCACACGATCAAGTAGTAGTTCACATATCCCATCTGGGCGATGGTGTCCATCTCGTACTCCAGCCGGTCCCGCAGCTCTTGAGTCACCCCGTCCCCGTACCGGCGAACAAGGCCCTCCCGGCACAGCTTTTGGAAAAAAGCCTGGTTGTCGCTGCCGTCCGGGGTGGTGAAGGCGGGCAGTTTTGTCTTGCCAAACTCCAACTCCACATTGCAGCGGTCGGCAATCTTCCCCGTGTTTTCAATGGCCTCGGGCACATCGGGGAACAGGGCGGCCATCTCTTCCTGGCTCTTCAGGTAAAACTCCTCAGAGCCGAACTCCAAAGTGCCCTCATCCTCCACCGTACGCCCTGTTTGGATACAGATAAGCACATGGTGCATCTTGCTGTCCTCGGGAGCAATGTAGTGGCAGTCGTTGGTGCACACCAAGGGGATGCCCGTTTCCCGGGACAGCCGGATGATCTGGGGATTGATGCGCTTTTGCTCCGGCAGGCCATGGTCCTGCAACTCCAGGAAGAAGTTCCCCTCCCCAAAGATCTCCCGGTACCGCAGGGCAGCCGCTTTGGCCTCTGGGTAATCTCCCCGGGACAGGGCACGGGGGATCTCCCCGGCCAGGCAGGCAGACAGGACAATCAAGCCCTCGTGGTATTCCTGAAGCAACTCCAAGTCCACCCGGGGCTTGTTGTAAAAGCCCTCCACCCAAGCTTTGGACACCAGGGCAGCCAAGTTGCGGTAGCCGGTTTCGTTTTCGCACAAAAGCACCAGGTGGCGGTTTTCACCGTCCAGCTCGTGGACCTTGTCGAACCGGGTACGCTTGGCCACATACACCTCGCAGCCAATGATGGGCTTGATCCCCCGCTTTTTCGCGGCCTTATAAAAATCGACCACGCCGTACATACAGCCGTGGTCGGTGATGGCCACCGCACTTTGGCCCAGAGCCTTGGCGGTGTCTAACAGCTTTTCAATCCGGCAGGCGCCGTCCAAAAGGCTGTATTCCGTGTGCACGTGTAAATGGGCAAAGGCCACAGCAGCCTCCTCCTTTCCCGTTTATTCTTCCTCCTCGTGATCCAGATACTCCTGGCTCACTTCAATCCAAAAATAGTACTCCATGCCGATGTTCTCCCGCTGGGTGCCCCAATAGCACTCCTCACACACCAGGTAGGTACCCGGCTCCTCCGGGCATTGGAACGAGCTGGCGGTTTCGGTGTACACCAGGCCGTCCTGGTCATAGATGGTGAAAGCAAAGTCACCGTTGTCCGACCACCCGTCAAACTGGACCGTGGTAGAGTGGTCAAAGGGAACGGTGGGGGCGCTGTCCCCCACCTCGCTGGGCACCAGCCGCCGGGACTCCGTCCGCTCCCTCTTGTGGGTGGTATAGATCTGGTTCGCCAAGGGCGTGTACTCCTGCCCGCCACTGCTGATGGTGACCGTGCCCACCTGGGGCGTGCCGGTGTTGAACTGGCCAAAGATCAACAGCATCACCATCAGGATAAACGTTACCACCAAAATGGCCCCGCCGTAAACGGCCAGCTTCATCCGCCAGTCGCCTTCCACCTTCATACTGTTTGCCCAATTCTGCAGTTTTCCTTTCAGCGCCAACACGCCGCCCCCTTCTTTTCCCTCATTTTTTCCTAGCTCCCTCTTACAGCAGGTTGTCCACGCCCCGCTCTTCCAGGATCTTCTCCCCCATTTGCAGCAGCCGCTGCAGCCGGTGGTTCACCCCGCTGCGGGTGATCCCCAGCCGCTGGCCCAGCTCCCGCAAGGTCATGTCCGGATGATCCAGCCGCAGCCTGGCCAGCTCTTCCAGTTCCTCCGGAAGGCTTCCCAGCCCCTGGGTATCGCTGATGGCCGCAATGGCCGCCACCTGCCGGGCCGAAGCCGAGTAGGTCTTGTCCATGTTGGCGGTTTCAAAATTGGTCTTCCGGTTGATGTTGTTCTTGACCTCTTTGTACATCTTCACCTGCATCAGCTCCATGGCGGCGCCAGGCGCCCCCAGGTAGGTGAGCAGATCCTCAATGGGGCCGCTCTCCTTCATGTACACCACATAGCCGCCCTTGCGCAGCGCCACCGCCGGCGACAGAGGGAATGCCTCCACCTCGCACAACAAGGTGTACAGGTCGTTTGCCAGGTTTTTGTGGGGCACTGCAAACTCCAAATGGTACTCCTTGTTGGGATCGGTGGCCGTGCCGCAGGTGAGAAACGCCCCCCGCAGGAACGCCGCCACGCAGCAGCTGTTTTCCACGTTGGCCCGGTTCAGCCGCAGGCTGGTTTCCTTGCCCGTGTGGCCAAACTCCTGGAGCATGGCTTCCCGGGAACCGGAATCCGGCAGCCCCACCCGGTAAGCAGGCTTCTTCCGCCGGCTGACCCCGAAACTCAGCTCCCCAGACACACCGGCCCCTGCGGCAGCCAGTTCCAGCATCCGCCGGGCCACTGCCCCATTCTCCGTGACGAAGGCGGCTTCCTTCAAAGTGAAACACTTGGAGAAAAGCCACGCCCCGTAGCACTCTGCCCGCAGGCAGCACTCCCGCTTAAACTCCAGCTTGCACAGTTCATTCTTAATGTCCGACGAAAAGGACACGGCTCTCTCCCCCCTTCTGGGACTTTACCCGCTTTGTTAGAATTTCTGGATATCCCGATGGGTGACGCTGGCCTTCACCCCCATGTCAGTGAGGTGGTCGCACATATACTGGGCCAGGGCCACGGACCGGTGATGCCCTCCCGTGCAGCCCACGGCAATGACCAGCTGGCTTTTGCCCTCTTTGGAGTAAAGGGGCAGCAGATAGTCGATCATATCCGTAAACCGAGAAACAAACCCTTTTGTTTCTTCTTTCTCCATGACGTAATCCCGCACTGGGGCGTCCAGGCCGGTCAAAGGACGGAGGTTTTCATCGTAAAAGGGGTTGGGCAGGCACCGCACGTCAAACACCAGGTCTGCCTCCATGGGGATGCCGAACTTGAACCCGAAGCTGATGCAGTGCACGGACAGGGAATCCTGGGCGCTGCTCAAAAACAGCTCGCTGATCCGAGCCTTCAGCTGGGCAGGGGACACCCCGGAGGTGTCGATGACATAGTCGGAGCACTCCTTCACCGGCTTGAGCATTTCCCGCTCCAGCTTGACCGCCTGTTCCAACGCGCCGCCCATCTCGTCGGCCAGGGGATGCTTCCGCCGGGTTTCTTGGAAGCGGTTCACCAACACCCCGTCAGAGGAGTCCAAAAACAGGATCTTATAAGGCTTTTTGTCCCGCTTTAAAGATTCCATGGCCGTGAAAAAAGACTTGAACAATTCCCCGCCCCGGGTATCCGTCACCACGGCGGCCCGGTTGCGGAAACCTTCCGACTGGACGCACAGGTCGTAGAACACAGGGATCAGCGCGGGCGGCAAGTTATCCACGCAGAAAAAACCGATGTCTTCCATAGCGTGCATGGCCCGGGTCTTCCCCGCGCCGGAGAGCCCTGTTACAATGACAAATTCCATAACTGTTCCCCCTTTACACTTCCCCGGTCACCCGGACTTCCGGTTCCAACCGGATCCCTTTTTTCTCAAACACTTCCTCTTGGATCTGCCGGATCAGCTCCAGCACGTCCTGGCAAGTGGCGCCGCCTGTGTTGACAATGAACCCCGCGTGTTTGGGGCTCACCTGAGCGCCCCCCACCTGGCGGCCTTTCAAGCCGCACTCCTCAATAAGGGCCGCAGCATAGGCGCCCTGTGGACGCTTGAACACACTGCCCGCACTGGGCATATCGTAGGGCTGTTTTTCCTTGCGGCGGCCCATCAACTCTTCCATCTTCCCGGCAATCTGGACAGGGTCCCCCGGCTGCAGCCGGAACTCCACAAAGGTGATCACATCTCTGCCGCCGGTATACCGGCTTTTCCGGTAGGCAAATTGCAGCTGTTCCCCTGTAGCCTGCCCCTCTTCCCCGGAAGGCGACAAGTGCAGCACCCGTTCAACCACATCTTTCATCTCGCCTCCGTAAGCGCCGGCGTCCATATAGGCCGCCCCGCCCACCGAACCCGGGATTCCCCAGGCAAACTCCAGGCCGGAGAGCCCCCGTTCCCGGGCAAACGCACACACCGAGGCCAAGGAGGCCCCTGCCCCCGCCCGGACAAGCCCGCCGGGCAGCAGTTCCACACGTTTCAGCTCCCCGGAAAGCAGCAGCACCGCCCCCCGGATCCCCTTGTCGCTCACCAGCAGGTTGGAGCCCTTCCCCAAAGTCATAAAGGGCAGGCCCGTTTCCGCCAGGACACCCAGCAGCCCCTTGAGCTGGGGCAGCGTTTCCACGGTGACAAACCGGTCTGCAGGCCCGCCGATCTGGAAGGTGGTGTGGCGGCGCATGGGCTCGTTTTCCAACCGGGGGCACCCCAGGGCGTCAGCGGTTTGGTCGAACAGGGTGTACGAAAGCTCCATGTCAGCTTCTCCTCTCGAAGATGTGGGTATAGCGGGAAAGGTAGTCGTCCAGCCGCTCCTGGGAGGCGTTGAGGATCAGCTCCTCGGGGAAGTCGATCTCCGAGAGCATCTCCAGGGCAAAGTTGAACTTGCCCACGCTGGTTTCAAAGTGGGCGTCGGAGTCCACTACAATGGGCACCCCGTGGCGCTTGCAGCACAGGGCGATCTTCTTGCAGTTCCCGATGTTCTCCTTCCGGTTCTCAAAGGAGTGGTTGTTGATCTCCACCAGCTTGTGGTTCTCCCCGAACACAGGGATCACCTTCTCATAGTCGTAGGCAAACAACGGGTCCCCGCTGTGACCGATCACGTTCACCTTAGGATTTTTTGCAACTTGCAGCCACAGGTGGGTGGTCTTTTCCACATCCGGATCCTTCAGGCCCTCCAGCCCCAGGTGGTGGATGGAGGCCACCACCCAATCCAGCCGTTCCCCGTCCTTGGGCTCCAGGTCGATATTGCCCTCAAAGTCCAGGACATTGGCCTCGATGCCGGCAATGGTCAGCACACCACGGTAGTGGAGGGGCAGCTCATGGAGGCAGGAAAAGTACCAGGGCCCCGGCGCGCCGGGCATAGTGCGGGCGTGATCCGTGATGGCCAGGGCATAAAGGCCCTTCTCCCCCGCAGCCCGGACCATTTCTGTAACCGTGCTGTAGGCGTGGGTGGAAGCAAGGGTATGTGTGTGCAGGTCCGCTATCAGTTTATACGTTTGGCTCATCAGATATCCAGATCCTTTTTAATGTCCTCGCCCTGGAGCTCCGACATATCCACCCCCAGGGAGGACAGCAGCTCTTGGGCGGCGTTATAGCCCATTTTCTTTTGGCGGTTGTTCATGGCAGCCACCTCGATGATCACAGCCAGGTTTCGGCCGGGTTTCACAGGGATGGTGAGCACCGGCACCCGGATGCCCAAGATCTCCGTGAACTCGCTGTCGATGCCCATGCGGTCGTAGACCTTGGTGGCATCCCAGATCTCCAGGTTGATGACCATGTCGATCTTTTCAGAAAGCTTAATGGCGCCCATACCAAAGATCCGCCGGGCGTTGATGATGCCGATACCCCGCAACTCAATGAAATGGCGGATGTTGGCAGGGGCCTGGCCCACCAAAGACTTGTTGGAAACACGGCGGATCTCCACAGCGTCGTCTGCAATGAGCCGGTGGCCCCGCTTGATCAGCTCAATGGCGGTTTCGCTCTTACCCACGCCGCTGTCCCCCACCAGGAGGATGCCTTCGCCATACACCTCGATGAGCACGCCGTGCCGGGTAATCCGAGGTGCCAGCTCCACATTCAGCAGGGAAACCAAGTCGGCCACCACATTGGAGGTGGAATCCTTGGCGGAAAGCAGAGGGATATCGTATTTATCCGCCGCAGCCCGCATAAAGTCACAGGGGACGATACCCCGGGCCACAATCACTGTAGCAGGTTTTAATGCGAAAAAGTGGTCGATGGCCGCTGTTTTTTTCTCCTCGCCCAGGCTGTCCAGCATAGCTATTTCCGAACGGCCCAGCACCGTGATCCGGTGGGGGTCAAAGTAATCGCAGAAGCCATACAATTCCAAGCCGGGACGGATGACGTCCCGGGAACGGATTAAAATTTCCTCAGCGCTGCAGGGCAAGTGAAGCGCCGTTAAACTCAATTCCTTGATGATTTTCGCCAGGGGGATGGTATATTCTTCCGTCATAACACAAACATCCTCTCTTTCATACTCATTCCGCACCTTCCGCGCCAAAAGCCGCAGTCTAGGGGCGGGTACAAACCCACACACGAGTGATTTCATTATAAACGATTCCACGGCAAAAATAAAGTATCCATCTTCCTGTGTACTACCATTTCAAAATATTTTTACGTTTTTTTAAAATACCTCTTGCATTTTCCAAGAGCCTGTATTATAATAATAAAGCTGACTGAAAGATCAGCGCCAAAACAATATCGCGGGGTGGAGCAGTTCGGTAGCTCGTCGGGCTCATAACCCGAAGGTCGTAGGTTCAAATCCTGCCCCCGCAACCAAAGACCCCAGGTTTTATT
>CAJFMJ010000019.1 GCA_904391645.1 uncultured Neglectibacter sp. | reverse complement strand
AAGTGCCCACCACGTAGTCCACGTCGTAGTTGTTCATCATGAACAGGGTCAGGTCCAGAGCATGGGTGCCGATGTCGATCAGGGGACCGCCGCCCTGCTTGGATTTGTCGGTGAACACGCCCCAAGTGGGTACGCCGCGACGGCGCAGATAGGTGGCCTCAGCGTAGTAGATGTCGCCCAGCCAGCCGTCGTCCACAACCTTCTTGGCAACCTGGTTCACGGGGAAGTGACGGTACTGATAGCCGATGGTCAGCATCTTGCCGGAGCGGTCACGGGCATCCAGCATCTTCTGAGCGTCAGCGGGGGTAGCAGCCATGGGCTTCTCGCACAGAACGTGCTTGCCAGCCTCCAGGGCTGCCACAGTGATCTCGCAGTGAGCCACGTTGGGGGTCAGCACATGGACAGCGTCGATAGTGGGGTCAGCCAGCAGCTCATGATAGTCGGTGTAAACCTTTGCGTCGGGAGTGCCGTATTCCTTAGCGGCTTTCTCAGCGCGCTCGGGGATCAGGTCGCAGAAAGCAACCATGTCCACGTATTCTTTCTGCTGGGACATACCGGGGAAATGCTTGCTGTTAGCGATGCCGCCACAGCCGATAAAGCCGATCTTTAATTTTGCCATTGGGATCTCCTCCTAAATGTTTTCCACACGTCAAAAAACGTGTTTTTACAAATTCATTTTAGTACAGGTTTTTTCAAAAGTAAAGAGATTTTGCATCCAAGTTTTTAGAAAAGTTTCCTGAAAGCATTCCCCTGAAATCCTTGACAAAGGACAAGAAGATCAGTACTGCTTGCCCCAATAGACCATGTGTTTGGCAGGTTTTCCGCAGCACACGCACACGTCCGAGAGGTGTTCCTCCTCAAAGGGGATGCATCGGGATTTCACGCCGCCAGTTTCTTCCTTGATCTTGTCTTCGCAGGCACTGTCGCCGCACCACATGGCCTTGATGAAGCCGGGATGGTTCTCTGCAATGTCCAGGAACTCCTCGTAGGTGGTGGCGGTAAAGGTCTTCTGCTGGAGGTTCTCCAATGCCCGCTGGTACATGGCGTCGTGCAGGGCGGAGAGGGAGCTCTCCACAGCTTCCTCCAGGTTGTCCAGGGAGATGAACTGCTTCTCCCGGTTGTCCCGGCGCACCAGGACGCACTGGTTCTGCTCCATATCCTTGGGGCCGATCTCCAGCCGCAGGGGCACGCCCTGCATCTCGTACTGGGCGTACTTCCAGCCGGGGGAGTTGTCGCTGTCATCCAGCTTCACCCGGTATTTTTCAGACAGGCGGGCGCACAGCTCCTGGGCCTTTTCCAGCACGCCGGGCTTGTGCATGGCCACGGGGACGATCACCACTTGGATGGGGGCGATCTTGGGCGGCAGCACCAGGCCGTTGTTGTCGCCGTGGACCATGATGACCGCACCGATCATCCGGGTGGAAACACCCCAAGAGGTCTGGAAGGGTGCCTGCAGCTTGTTGTCCCGGCCGGTGAAGGCGATGTCAAACAGCTTTGCGAAGTGGTCTCCGAAGAAGTGGCTGGTGCCGCCCTGGAGGGCCACGCCGTTGTGCATCATGGGTTCAATGGTGTAGGTTTCTTCCGCACCGGCAAACTTTTCTTTTTCCGTCTTCTGGCCTACCACAGCCGGGATGGCCAGGGTGTCCCGGTAGAAGTCCTCGTAAACCTTGAGCATGGTCAGGGTGAAGTCCCGGGCCTCCTCGGCGGTTTCGTGCATGGTGTGGCCCTCTTGCCACAGGAATTCAGAAGAGCGCAGGAAAGGCCGGGTGGTCTTTTCCCAACGCAGCACAGAGCACCACTGGTTGTAGAGCTTGGGCAGGTCCCGGTAAGAGTGGATCACTTTCTGGTAATGCTCACAGAACAGGGTTTCGCTGGTGGGGCGGATAAACAGCCGCTCGGAGAGCTTTTCACCGCCGCCCTCGGTGACCACAGCGCACTCGGGGGCAAACCCCTCGATGTGGTCCTTCTCCTTTTGGAGCAGGCTCTCGGGGATGAGCAGGGGCATATATACGTTCTGGACCCCCACCTTTTTAAACCGGGCGTCCAAGTCGTGCTGGATGTTTTCCCAAATGGCGTAGCCATAAGGCTCGATGACCATGCAGCCTTTCACGCTGGAATAGTCCATCAGTTCGGCCTTTTTCACCACGTCGGTGTACCACTGGGAGAAATCCTCGTCCATGGAGGTGATGTTCTCCACCATCTTTTTTTGCTGTGCCATAACAAACAAGTCCTTTCGGGCAAATTTCGATTCTCCGTCCATTATATATGGGACGCTGGTTTTTTGCAAGAAAAACCGTTTTTTCCATGGGCAGAAAAATAGCCCGGGCTGGCTGCCCGGGCATCTGTTGCAAAATTGCGAAAGAAAACCGTTTTTTACACCTTGGAGTGGCCCTCGATGTACTCCACCAATGCGCCCACGGTCTTGATGTTCTCCACTTCCTCGTCGGGGATCTCCACCTCGAACTCATCCTCAATGGACATCAGCAGGTCCACAACGTCCAGGGAATCCGCGCCCAGGTCGTCCGCAAGCGTGGTTTCAGCCGTGATGGAATCCTCCTCAACATCGAACTGCTCGCTGAGAATCGCCTTGACTTTTTCAAACACCATTTTTTAGTTCCTCCTAAAATGTAATCTACGGGAATGTTTGGGGCCACGGGTTTACTAAGATATGGACAAACCCCGCCATTGTGTGATACAATCCAAAGGCTGGCGGTTGCGCCTGCTGGTGTATCCGTCAAGTACATTTTATTTTCTCTGTTTCGCTTTGTCAACTATGAATTGAAAATATTTTACAGGTTCCTGAGAAAGAAGTGGTTTTATGCAGGTACAGAACGCCGCGGTGATCGGCCATCCCATTGGGCACACCATGTCGCCCTTTATCCATCGCCGCCTGTTTGAGCTGGAGGGCATCCCCTTTGCCTACCAGGTGTTGGACGTCCCGGACCTGGCTGCGGCTCTGCCTGCCCTGCGCCAGCTGGACTGCTTCAACGTCACCCTGCCCCACAAAAGCGCCATCCTGCCCTTTTTGGATGAGGTAGAGGAAAAAGCCAGGCGGTTTGGCTCGGTGAATACCGTCCAGGTAAAGGACGGCAAACTGACCGGCTACACCACCGACGGTCCCGGCTGCCGCAAAGCCCTGGAAAACCATGGGGTGCCCCTTTCCGGGGAGCTGCTGCTGCTGGGCAATGGCGGCGCCGCCCGGGCCATCGCCTTTGAGGCGGTGCAGCAGCGGGCCGGTTCCCAGCTGACCATTGCCTGCCGTGAGGGGAGCCTGCCCAAAGCCCAGGCCCTGGTGGAAGATCTTGCCCAGTATGCCGCCGATCTGGGCGACAACCATTTTGCAGCCCGGGCTGTCACCTATGCCCAGCTGGAACAGGAGCAGTGCCGGTATCAGCTGGCCCTCAATGCCACCAGCGTGGGGATGCTCCCCCATGCAGGAGTGAGCCCGGTGCCCAAGGAAGTGGTGGCCCGCTGCGGCGCCGTGTTTGACGCTGTGTACAATCCCGGGGAAACAGAGCTGCTCCGTTTGGCCAAACAGGCCGGGGCCGTGGTGGTGGGCGGCATGGAAATGCTGGTCTACCAGGCGGTGGCTGCCCATGAGATCTGGTACGGCGGGCAGTTCCGGCCCCAGGACTTAGCGGACCTGTGTGTAGATGCTCAAGAGGAACTTTCCCGGCTTTTCCCGGAGAACGCAAAAAAGGAGGAGGCCTGACCCCATGGAACCCGCAGAGAAACCAAAAGCGGAGAAAAAGCGGAGGCCTCGCCGCAGGCCCCGGAATTCCCGGCCGGCCAACCGGACGGAGGCTCCCTCCCAGGCTGCAGCCCAGCCGGCCCGCCCCCCTGTGAAGAAGCACCCCAGGCCGGTGAAAAAGTTCACCGGCAACATTGTGCTGTGCGGGTTTATGGGCTGTGGAAAATCCAGCGTGGGGCGGCGGGTCGCCAAGCTGCTGGACCGCCAGTTTTGCGACCTGGACCGCTACATCGAGCAAAAGGCGGGTATGACCGTGACGGAGATCTTCCAAAAAGAAGGGGAAGAGGGGTTCCGTGCCCGGGAAACCCAGGCGGCGGAGGAAGCTGCCTCCCAACAGGGGATGGTCATTGCCTGCGGCGGCGGCACGGTGCTTTCCCAGCGGAACGTGGATGCCTTCCATAAGCACGGTGCCAAGATCCTCTTTTTGGATGTGCCGGTGGCCGCTTTGCAGGAGCGTCTGAAAAACGACAAGCGCCGTCCGCTGCTGCAAGTGCCCGACCGCCGCAAGGTGATCGCCGAGTTGTACGAAAAGCGCTGCCCCCTGTACCAGGCTGCCGCGGACATGACCATCGACGGGGGAGCCCCCGCGGTGGTGGTGGCAAAGCGGGTGGCAAAGCACTTCCAATAAGCCGTCCCCGGGTTCCATGGGGAGGGGATTTTGAAACGGTGCTTTACCGCTTTTTGGGGATGAAGCAAAAAATTCTTGACAAATTCCCCCGCCTGCGCTACCATAATAGCATCCCGAAGGAAATGGAGGAACATGGCCGGTATGGTTTCCCGCATGGAAAAGCGATTTAGCTATTATTATAGCTTGAGCCTGCGATTTAAGGCTCAGGCTTTCTTTGCGTGGGAAAACAACGGCTGCGTTTGTTCTAATAGCATGGTAGGCATTCCTGGGGCGCGGTAAGCGCTTTTGGCGGGAAGGGCCGGGGTGCCCCGGTATTCCCTGAAAACCAGGCGTGCTTGTGGCACATCGGGGATATCATGCTAAAAGTTGGCGGAGCCGTTTGGCCCCGCCTTTTTTATGCGGTCAATCCAAGGAAGGGGATCTCTTATGATCATTGTATTAAAGCCCAACCAAAAACAAGAAGTAGTCAACGAGTTCATTGAAAAGCTGACAAACGCTTACGACGTCCAGGTAAACACGTGGGTGGGCACCCACAGCACGGTGCTGGGCCTCATCGGCGACACCACCGTTATCGACGCGGAGTATATCGCCGCCCAGGATTTCGTGGAAAGCGTCAAACGGGTGCAGGAACCCTATAAAAAGGCCAACCGTAAGTTCCACCCGGACGACACGGTGATCACCCTGCCGGGAGGGCAGACTATAGGCGACGGCCACTTGGCGCTGATTGCCGGGCCCTGCTCGGTGGAAAGCGAGAAGCAGATCTGCTATGTAGCTGAGAAGGTGAAGGAGTCCGGGGCACAGTTCCTCCGGGGCGGTGCCTTCAAGCCCCGCACCTCCCCCTATTCCTTCCAGGGTATGAAGGGAGAGGGGCTGGAGCTGCTTTCCAAAGCAAAGGAAAAGACCGGCCTGCCCATTGTCACCGAGATCATGAGCATCGAGCACCTGCCCCTGTTTGAAGACGTGGACATCATCCAGGTGGGTGCCCGGAATATGCAGAACTTCGAGCTGCTCAAGCAGCTGGGCCGGCTCCACAAGCCCATTTTGCTCAAGCGCGGCCTGGCCAACACCATTGAGGAGCTGCTGATGAGCGCCGAATATATTATGGCTGAGGGCAACGAGCAGGTGATCCTCTGCGAGCGGGGCATCCGCACCTATGAAAACTTCACCCGCAACACCTTGGACATCTCCGCCGTGCCGGTGATCAAGAAGCTTTCCCACCTGCCGGTGATCGTGGACCCCAGCCACGCCTCGGGCATCAACTGGCTCATCGAGCCCCTGGCCATGGCCGCTGCCGCCATTGGCGCCGACGGCCTGATCATCGAGGTCCACAACGACCCCAGCCACGCCCTGTGCGACGGCGCCCAGTCCATTACGCCTGCCCAGTTTGACGCCCTGGCTAAGAAGGTGACCACGGTTTCCAACCTGGTCCACAGCCTGTGAGGAGCGCCCTATGGAGATTGTCATTGTGGGCCTGGGGCTGATCGGAGGCTCCATTGCCAAAGCGTTAAAGCTGAATACGCCTCACCGGGTGTTGGGCATGGACATCAGTGACGATACCCTGCTGGACGCCTGTTCCTGCGGGGCCATCGACGGCAAAGCCACCCCGTCAGACTTGGAGAAGGCCGACCTGGTCTACCTGTCCATCTACCCCGAGGACATCCTGGACTTTGTCCGCCGCTATGGGAATCGGCTCAAACCAGGGTGCATCCTCACCGACGCCTGCGGCATCAAAGGGGAGATCTGTGCAGCCATGGAAGAGCTTTCCCAGGGGGCAGCCTACCAGTTTGTGGCGGGGCATCCCATGGCCGGCAAAGAGCAAAGTGGTTTTGCCGCCAGCGACCCCAGTATTTTCGCTGGGGCCTCCTACATCCTGGTGCCGGGGAAGGCCTCTCCGGAAGCGGTGGACACCATGGAAACCCTGGCCCGGCAGATGGGCTTTGGCCGGGTGGTCAAAGTCACCCCCGAAGAGCACGACCGGAACATCGCCTACACCTCTCAGGTGCCCCATGTGCTGGCCTGCGCCTATGTGCTCAGTCCCCGGTGCAAGCAGCATCAGGGATTTTCTGCCGGTAGCTACCGGGACGTTTCCCGGGTGGCCAATATCAACGATGTGCTGTGGAGCCGCCTGTTTTTTGACAACCGCCAGTGCCTGTTGGAGGAGCTGGATGAGCTGATGGGCAACTTGGAGAAATTCCGCCAGGCAGTGGACCAGGGGGACGAAGGGCAGCTGCGGAAGCTGTTAAAGCAGGCTGCCCAAATCAAACGGGAAGTGGGCTGAACCGTTCCCTCTTATTGTAGAAAGGGTGTTTTACTTTGAAGCTGGAAGTCCAAACGGCGCGTCCCTACAGCGTCATCATAGAAAATGGCCTGCTGGACCGGGTGGGGGAAGCGGTGAAAGCCACCCGTAAACCCGGCTCCAAGGCCATGCTCATCAGCGACAGCAATGTGTTTCCCCTGTACGGGGCGCGGGTGAAAGCCTCCCTGGAACAGGCGGGGTTCCCGGTTTCCACCTATGTGTTCCCGGCGGGGGAGGCCTCCAAGCAGCTGTCCACCGTGTGCGAGATGTACCGTGCCCTGGGGGAGCGGGACTTTACCCGCACCGATTTCATTGTCACCCTGGGGGGCGGCGTCACCGGGGACATGGGAGGCTTTGCCGCCGCCACCTACCTGCGTGGGGTTGCCTTTTTCCAGGTTCCCACCACGCTGCTGTCCCAGGTGGATGCCAGTGTGGGAGGCAAGACCGGTGTGGATCTGCCCTTTGGGAAAAACCTGGTGGGGGCCTTCCACCAGCCCGAAGGCGTTTTCACCGATCCGGCGACCTTGGAAACCCTGCCAGACCACTTTTTCCGGGACGGCATGGGGGAGGTCATCAAGTACGGGTGCATCGCCGACGAGCCCCTGTTTGAGGCCCTGGAGAAGGGGGAGGCCCTGAAAGATTTGGAGGACCTGCTGGCCCGGTGTGTCCAGAGCAAGATCCACTTTGTGGAGGAGGATACCCGGGATACCGGCCGCCGGATGATTTTAAACTTTGGCCACACTTTTGGCCACGCCTTAGAGAAGCTTCACAATTTCCAGGAGCTGTCCCACGGGGAGGCGGTGGGCATCGGCATGGTGCTTGCCTGCCAGGTGGGGGAGCGCTTAGGCGTCACCCCTGCAGGCACCGGGGAGCGGGTGCGCCAGGTACTGAAGCAGTACGGTTTGCCCACCGAGGACCGTTTCACCTGGGAGGAGATCGTGGAGGCCACCGCTCTGGATAAGAAAAGCGACGGTGCCACCCTGCGGATGATCCTGCTGTCCCAGATCGGGGAGAGCGTGATCTATCCCATCACCCGGGAGCAGTTAAAGCCCCTGCTGTAAAGGAGGAGAACCAGTGGCTCAAGTAGTGTATGGACAAACATTTTCCGGCGGCGTAGTGCACATCCCACCCAGCAAAAGCGCCGCTCACCGCCAGGTGCTCTGTGCCGCCCTGTCCCAGGGGAAGTGTACTCTTTCCCATGTGGATATGAGCGAGGATATCAAAGCCACCGTGGCGGCGGTGACCGCTTTGGGTGCCCAGGCTCAGTATGACGAACAAACCGCCACCCTCACCCTGGATGCCACCGGTTTGGGCGGCCAGAACGCCGTAATCGACTGCGGTGAATCCGGTTCCACCCTGCGGTTTTTGATCCCCATTGCCGCAGCGCTAGGGGCTTCCGCACGGTTCTTGGGGCATGGGAGGCTGCCCCAGCGGCCCCTGGGCATCTATGCCAACCTGCTTCCCTCCCATGGGGTGGAGTTCCGCACCCAGGGGGGCTTGCCTTTGGAGATTTCCGGGCGTTTAAAGAGCGGGGTGTACCGGCTGCCAGGGGACGTGAGTTCCCAGTTTGTCACCGGGCTTCTGTTTGCATTGCCCCTCCTTCCCGAAGACAGTGAGATTGTCCTCCTGTCGCCTCTGGAATCCAAGGGCTATGTGGACTTGACCCTTTCTATTTTAAAAGAGTACGGAGTGGTGGCTCAGGAAACGTCCCAGGGATACCACATCCCCGGCGGCCAGCAGTATACCCCGAAAAACAGCCAGGTGGAGGGCGATTGGTCCCAGGCAGCGTTTTTCCTGTGCATGGCGGCGCTGTCCCCCACAGGGGCGCCGGTGGAAATCCAGGGGTTAAAGCCCCAGTCGCTGCAGGGGGATAAGGCCTGCGTGGAGTTGTTCCAGCGGTTTGGGCTGGATATCTCCTGGCAGGGGGAAAATCTGGTGGCCCGCAATCTTCATGCCGGGGAGCCTTTCGGGGGCCTGCGGGGGTTTGAAATCGACGCCTCCCAAATCCCGGACATGGTGCCTGCTTTGGCGGTGTGCGGGGCATTCAGCCAGGGGGAAACGCGGATCGTCAATGCCCAGCGCCTGCGCCTGAAGGAGAGCGACCGCCTGGCCGCCATGAGCGACGCCATCAACGGCCTGGGGGGCAAAGCGGAAACCACTCCGGACGGCATGGTGATCTGGGGACAGCCCCAGGTAAAAGGCGGCCTGGTCCAGGGCAAGAACGACCACCGGGTGGTGATGGCCCTGGCCGCGGCGGCTTTCCGGTGCCAGGAGCCCCTGGCCGTCACCGACGCCCAGAGTATCCGGAAATCTTACCCGGGCTTTTTCCGGGATTTTACCAAGTTAGGAGGGATTGCCCATGTCCTCGACCTGGGGTGAATGTATCAAACTATCCATTTTTGGGGGCAGCCACACAGAGGCCATTGGGGTGAACCTGGACGGGCTGCCGGCAGGGGAGGCTGTGGACCTAGAGCAGGTGCTGGCCCAGATGGCCCGCCGCGCTCCCGGACAGGACCCCACCGCCACCCGGCGTAAGGAGTCTGACACGCCCCGGGTGCTGTGTGGGCTGTACAATGGTGTCACCACCGGCGCGCCGCTGTGCGCCATCATTGAGAACACCAACCAGCGTTCCAAAGACTACGAAGGGCTTCGGGTCAATCCCCGGCCGGGCCACGCGGATTACACCGCCTATGTGAAATACGGCAACCACCACGACGTCCGGGGCGGCGGCCACTTTTCCGGCCGGTTGACAGCGCCCCTGGTGTTTGCCGGGGCGGTGGCCCGGCAGATCCTCCAGCGCCGTGGGATCCTGGTTGCCTCTCATGTGGCTTCCATCGGGGAGGTGGAGGACACCCCCTTCTCTCCGGTGGCGGTAGACCCCCAGCTGATGGCCCGGCTTTCCGGGGAGTATTTCCCGGTTATCGATCCCCAAGCCAAAGAGCAGATGCGCGAAGTGGTGGAAGCGGCCCGGATGGACTGTGACAGCGTGGGGGGCACCGTGGAATGTGTGGTCACCGGCTTGCCGGTGGGGGCGGGCAACCCCATGTTTGACGGCGCTGAAAACCTGATCGCCTCCCTGTGTTTCGGTATCCCCGCCATGAAGGGAATCGAGTTTGGCGCCGGGTTCGCTGCTTCCCGGCGCCGGGGAAGCCAGAACAACGACCCCTTCTACTACGATGAAAACGGCCAGGTGCGCACCCGCAGCAACAATGCCGGCGGCATCCTGGGGGGCATCACCAACGGGATGCCCTTGGTGTTCCGGACAGCCTTCAAGCCCACGGCCTCCATTTCCAAGGAGCAGGATACCGTCAATCTGGAAACCGGGGAAAACGCCAAGCTGGTGATCCATGGCCGCCACGACCCCTGTATCGTGCCCCGTGCTGCCGCCGCAGTGGAAGCCGCTGCCTGTGTGGCAGTACTGGAACTGTTGGCCCAAAGCGGCCTGCTGTGATCCCGAGCACCTGCCCCTGTAACGGCGGGTGGAAACCCCTGTATGGATAGAAAGGAACGAACGCCTGTGGAACCATCGGAATACCAGGCCCGGCTGGGAAAGCTCCGGGAAGAGATCGACGAAATTGACGGCCAGCTGCTGCCCCTGTTCCTGCGGCGGATGGACTGCTCCCAGCGGGTGGCCCAGCTGAAAGGGGAGGCGGGAATGCCCGTGTTCAGCCCTCAGCGGGAGCAGGCTATCCTGGACAAGGTCCGGGAGCGGGGTGGAGAGGACGGCGACGCTGCCGCGGCGCTATACCGCTCCATCATGGCCATCAGCCGGGCCAAGCAGCACAAGATCCTGCAAAACGGCGGCACTCTCCGGGAACTGGAGCACACCGCCGCCCGAACCCTCCACACAGAGGGCGCCCGGGTGGTGTGCCAAGGGGTGGTGGGAGCTTTTTCCCACAAGGCTGCCCGCAGCTTTTTCGGGGAGATTTCCCCCAGCTTTGAGCCCACTTTCCAGCAGGTCTTTGAGGACGTGGCCACCGGCTCTGCCGACTTCGGCGTGCTGCCGGTGGAGAACTCCGCCGCCGGCTCGGTGACAGCTGTCTACGACTTGATCCTGCGGTACCGCTTTTATATTGTAGGCGCAGTGGACGTGAAAGTGGAGCACTGCCTGGTTGCTGGGAAAGGCACCGGCACACCCACCGCCGCAGCATCCCACCCTCAGGCGCTGTCCCAGTGCAGCGAGTACCTGGAGTCCCATGGCTTAAAAGCCCTGGAGTGGTCCAACACGGCTGCCGCTGCCCAGTACGTGGCTCAGGAGTGCCCTCCCGGCGTGGCTGCCATTTGCTCCAAAGAGGCCGCCCAGGAGTACGGCCTGCAGATCCTCCAGGAGAACATCCAAAACGAGGCGGAGAACACCACCCGGTTCATTGTCATCTCCAAGGATGCCATCCTGCCGGAAGACGCGGGGAAGATCAGCCTGTGCTTCTCCCTGCCTCACGAAACAGGTTCCCTGTCCAGCGTGCTGGAACGCTTTGCCATGGAGGGGCTGAACCTGACCAAGATCGAATCCCGGCCCTTGCCCGGCAAGAATTTTGAGTACGATTTCTACCTGGACTTCACCGGGAACATCCACCATCCCAAGACCCTGGACCTGATCTGCGCCCTGCAGGACGAGCTGCCTCGGTTCTCCTTCTTGGGCAATTACAGCGAGCATTGAGCGCTGATAGGGATATAGAAAGGAAGATCGCTATGAAAGAAATTGCATTGGAGCGGGTGGAAACCCAGTCCCAGATCGACACCCTGTGTTCCATTGCCGAAAAGGTGTGGCACGAAACCTTCGAGCCCATCCTGCCTCCGGGGCAGACGGACTACATGATCGACAAGTTTCAGTCGGACCACGCGGTAAAGGACCAGATGGCCCATCAGAACTACCGCTACTACCTGGCAAAATTGGATGGCCAGTATGCCGGGTTCGTGGGGTTTGCCCCCTGGTACCAGGGGGAGGAGGAGATGTACCTGAGCAAGGTGTATATCCTGTCCGATTGCCGCCATCAGGGCGTGGTGCGCAGGCTGTTTGACCTGGTAGAAGAGGAAGCGAGAAAAGAGGGGCTTTCCAAGATCCGGCTGACGGTGAACAAACACAACACCCACGCCTATGAGGTGTACCAGCATTACGGCTACGAGAATGTGGAGTCTGTGAAAGCGGATATTGGTTCCGGCTACTATATGGACGACTATGTGATGGTGAAGCGGGTATGAGGCCGGGGGAGAGCTTGGAGTCCCTTTCCCGGGAACAGCTGTTGGAGCTTCTCTCCATCTACTCGAAAAACTGGCAGGCCATGGACGGGGTGTGGTTCCAGTCGGTGGAGCGCAAGTACGGCATGGACGAGGCCATGTACCACGACGTGGAGGCCTGGAAGCGGTTCACTGTCACCGAGGCAAGGCGGATCAAAAAGTTTTTGGGCTTGGGGGAGCACCCCGGCCTGGAGGGGCTGGAACAGGCGTTGAAGTTCCGGTTTTACGCCAACCTCAGCCACTATGAGATCCAGCGCCAAGGAAACGTGCTGCTTTACCGGGTGCTGGAGTGCCGTGTCCAGCAGGCCCGGTCGGGGAAGGGCATGGGCCTCCACCCCTGCAAGCCTGCGGGAGAGGTGGAATACGCCGGTTTTGCCCGCACCATTGATGACCGGATCTCCTGCCAATGTGTCAGCTGCTACCCCGATGTTTCCGACAGCTCCTGCGCCTGTGCGTGGCGGTTTACCCTGGAATAAGGGGCTGTCATTTAGAATGGATTTTTCTCTGCATCAGCAGGCAAATTCATGACTTTGACGAATAAAACGGAAAAATCGTCATGTTGCACAAAAACTTTCTTGGAAACTTCCTTTAAAAAACTAGAAAATAATTTGATATCTCTGGGCAGGCCGCCGAAGATTTCTCCGGGCAGCCTGCCCGTTTTTTGCAGGAAATTTGACAATCCCCCCTCCGGATGGTATCATGTGGCACTCGTGGACAGGCGGCATAAAGCCCAGGCCCGTCCCATATACATGAAATCGAACAAACTTGATCCCATAAGGAGTAACGACTATGAAACGAATGGTAAGCTTTTTACTGGCAACTGTCCTGTTGATCACCTGTACCGTGTCCCTTGCGGTAAGCGCTTCCGCCAAGGGACTTTCCCAGCACGTCCAGGTGACCAGCTACGATCCCAATATGGACTACACCGCCGCGATCCAGCAGGCATTGGAAGACGGCAGCGCCTATGCGTTGCAGGTGGGCGCCATTTATGAGCAGCAGCGGAATTTGAAGATCCGGGATCTGAACTTGGATCTGGAGGAAACGAATTACTTCCAGGAATACAGCACCGCCCAGGAGATTCTCCAAGCCATGGAGGAGGCCAGCAAGCCCAAGTACACCCAAGAGGACCTGGACCTGCTTGCCCGGGTGATCTATGCGGAAGTGGGCTGCACCTGGATCCCCGATTGGGTGCAACAGATGGTGGGCAGCGTGGTTTTGAACCGGGTGGCCAGCCCCTATTATCCCGACACCATCTATGATGTGATCTACCAGCCTGGCCAGTATGCCCCCACGTGGGACGGCTCCATTAATAAGACCCCCGATGCCCGCACCATTGAAAATGCCCGGTACCTGCTGGAGAACGGCAGCATCTGTCCTGCCAACGTGGTGGGGCAGAACTCCATCATCACCGGCAGCGGTGTGTACACCTCTTACCGGGATTCCATCCTGGGCACCACAGTGTATTTCTGCTATATGTAACCTGAAAAGAAAGAACGCGGAGAGGGGAAAGCTCTCTGCGTTCTTTTTATTGTCCAGTGGGCCTGATTGGCCCCCCAAAACAGGAGGCTGCTTTGCTAGCAGCCTCCTTTTGGGTTATCCTTTTTGTTTTTTGGAACGGGCGGAACACCCAGAACAATGGTCGCAGCCGCACCCGCAGCCTTTCCGGCGGCGGATGGACCGCACTGCCAAAAACACTGCCCCGGCCAACAGAAGCACCAGAGCTGCGGAAATCACAGTGCCCATGGAACAACCTCACATGAGCAGCAGGCCAATGTGATACACCAGGAAAGTGATCACCCAGGCCACGGCAATCTGGAATGCAGCGGATAGGCCCACACGGCCCCAGCTGCCCGTTTCCTTTTTGATGGTGGCCAAGGTGGCAGCGCAAGGCACATACAGCAGGCAGAAGACCATCAGGCAGTAAGCGTTGAGGGAGCCGAACCCAATGGTGGAAAGGGCACCCATCAGGGAGGCCATCCCCTCCGAAGAGGTGATGCTGGTCACCCCAAAGAGCACTGCGGTGCTGGAAACCACCACTTCCTTGGCAGAGATACCGGCGATGAGGGCCACCACGATCTGCCAGAAGCCAAGGCCGATAGGGGCGAAGAAAGGCACAATGAACCGCCCGATGATGGAGCCAAAAGAGGAGGAGATGTCCTGGGAGTAGCCGGAGGGGCCAAAGTTCAGCAACACCCACATGATGATGGAAGCCACAAAAATGGTGGTGCCTGCCTTGGTCAAGTAGTCCTTCACCTTTTCCCATACATAGATGGCAATGGTGCGGGCGCTGGGCGCCTTGTATTCCGGCAGTTCAATCAGCAGGGCGTTTTCCCGCTTCTTTTTCCGGTCGATCAGGTGCAGGATGAAGGCGCAGAGGATGGCCACCACAATGCCCAGCAGGTACATGGAGTAAGCCACCAGCAAAGCGTTTTGGGGGAAGAACAGCTCGGAAAACAGTACATAAATGGGCAGCCGTGCGCTGCAGGACATAAACGGCGTGATGAGCATGGTTTTGAACCGGTCCCGTTTGTTTTCCAGTGCACGGGAGGCCATGATGGCCGGCACCGTGCAACCAAGGCCCAGGATCATGGGGATGAATGCCCGGCCGGAAAGCCCCAGTTTCCCCATGATGCCGTCCATCACATAGGCCACCCGGGACATATAGCCGCTGTCCTCCAAAAAGGCCAGGGCCAAGAACAGGATGAAGATGTTGGGCAAAAACAGCAGGATGCCCCCCACACCGGCGATGATGCCGTCCACGATCAGGGAGGTGAGGAGAGGCGCCACGTGGAGAAAGTCCAACCCGTAGGCTACCCCACTGGAAATGGCGTCCAGCCCCACTTGGAAATATCCTTTCAGCCAGTCGCCCACTGTGAAGGTCAAAAAGAACACCAGTGCCATGATGCACAGGAAGATGGGCAGCCCCAGCACCCGGTGGGTCAGAATGCTGTCGGCCTTGTCGGTGAGGGCCTCCTTTTTCGACTTGTTCACCAACACTTCCCCGATGACTTCATCAATAAAGTCGTACTTCTGGTTGATGATTTCCTGCTCGTAGCTGCGGTCCAGCACCTGGGGCAGGTCCACCGGGTAGTCCCGGGTGATCTCCGTGTCGTTCTCCAACAGCTTCAGGGCGTGCCATCGCAGGTTCTCCAGGTCAGGGTATTTCTGGTGCAGGGCGTCCATCAGCAAGTCGATCTTGTCCTCGATCTCGTCGGAGTATACCATCACGTATTCCCCGTGGTGGTCGTGACGGTGGCGGGTCTGGGAGGTGTGGTGATGATGGTGGTGGCTGGTGGCCTCCGTGCCCTTGCTGTCCTTGTGGTGGGCTGCTGCGTGCATCAGGATGTCCAGGCCGGTTTTCCGGCGGGCGGATACCGGGATCACCGGGATGCCCAGCATTTCCGGCAAGCGGTGCAGGTCGATCTCCATGCCCCGCTTCTGGACAATGTCCATCATGTTCAGGGCCAGGATCACCGGCTTGCCCAGCTCGATCAGCTGCAAAGTCAGATACAGGTTGCGCTCCAGGGCAGAGGCGTCAGCCACATCGATGATCACATCCACGTCGTCGCTCAATATGTACTGCCGGGTCACCTGTTCCTCCATGGTGTAGGAGGTCAGGCTGTAGGTGCCGGGCAGGTCCACCAATTTGTACTCGTGGTCGTGGAATTGGAAAACGCCCTCCTTTTTCTCCACCGTTACACCGGGCCAGTTGGCCACTTTCAGGTTGGCGCCGGTGTAGGCGTTGAACAACGTGGTTTTTCCGCAGTTGGGGTTCCCCACGAACCCAATGGAAAGTTCATGTGCCAAAATGATCCCCTCCTTCTCACTGGGCGGCAGCAACGCGGATGTGGGTGGAGATCCCCAGTCCCACAGCAAACCGCGTGCCCCGCACTTTGATGATCATGGCGCCCCGGCGCTTTTTACGCAAAACCGAAACCCTGGTCCCTTCGATCATCCCCAGGGCCTCCAAACGGCGCTCCAGGTCCACAGGAAGGTCCATTTGCTCTACAATATACTGGGAACCGGCGTTCCCCTCTTGCAAGGTCATTGCAAGGCACCCTCTCTCTTCTCAACAAAATCGCCTCGCCGTCCCCAGCACAAACAGGACGGTGGGCGTCAGTTAGTCTTCTGTAATAAACTAGCATAGTCCCCTGGAAATGTCAATGTGTTAGTCGACACTATCTGCCCGCTGCGGGGGTCAGAGTGCAGCTTGACGGCTTTACGCAATTTTTCCCAAAGTGTCCTTTTTCTCTCAAAGGAACTGTGGTATACTAATTTTTAAAAAACCGGGGTGGCGTTTTGCGGGCCTGGGACAGAACTGTGAGGGATCATTTATGCTTTTAGCGTTGGATGTAGGCAATACCAATATCACCTTGGGTGTGTTTGACGGGGACAAGCTGCTGTTTTCCTCCCGCTTGGCCACGGACACCGCCCGCATGGAAGATCAATATGCGTTGGAGATCCGGGATATCCTCCACCTGTACGGCGTAGTGCGGGGGGATATCACCGGCGCGGTGCTCAGTTCTGTGGTGCCCAAACTCACCGGGTACCTGTCCCATGTGGTGGAGCGGCATTTCTCCTGCAAGCCGCTGGTGATTGGATATGAAACCTGCAAAGATGTGCTTCCCATTGCCATTGACCATCCGGAAACCACCGGCCCGGACCTGATCGCCGGCTGTGTGGGGGCCAAGGCCCTCCATGCCTGCCCCTGCATTGTGGTGGATATGGGCACTGCCACCACCTTGGTGGTGCTGGATAAGGAAGGGGCCATGGTGGGCGGGGCCATTGTCCCGGGCATGGGGATTTCCCTGGATGCCCTCACCCAGCGGGCGGCATTGCTCTCCTCCGTTAGCCTGGACCCTCCGGCACACGTGGTGGGCAGGGACACTGCGGAGTGTTTGCAGTCCGGCGTGTTGTACGGGGCTGCCGCTATGCTGGACGGCCTGTGCGACCGCATGGAGGAGGAGTTGGGCTATCCTTGCCGGGTGATCGCCACAGGAGGGCTTGCCGGGATGGTGGTGTCCCACTGCCGCCGGGAAGTGATTTGCAGTGACAACCTGCTGCTGGATGGCTTGAAGATCCTCTATGACCGGGCGGTGGCTGACGGAAAATTGTAAGAAACCTTAAGGTTTCCGCATTTGCATGGAAGTGCCTGGATGTGATACAATAAGCAGGCCCACAGGGGAAATCTTGTTGCACAAGCCTGGGCCCTGGGGCAAAGGGACTCTCACATTTGAGAAATGAAACCGATGGGGCAGGTGCGCTATGGACCGTTTAGAGAAGAACCAATTGCACGAGGGGGAGGGCCTTCCCCAGAAAAAGAAGAGGAAGATCCCCTGGAGTATGCTCTATATCGCAGCCACCATTGTAGCGGTGCTGCTGTTTGGCGTGTTTAACCGGAAGTTTGGGGATGTCTTCCGCACCATTGGCAACTTGACCCCGGGCTTTTTGACCCTGGCCATCTTGATCATCCTGGTGTATTTCCTCTTTGAAGGGGAGATCTTCCGGCTGCTGTTGCGCAGCCAGGGGTACCACATCAGCGTGAAAGCCGGGCTGAAAAATTCCCTGCTGGGGCTGTACTACTCCTACATTACCCCTAGCTCCACCGGCGGCCAGCCCATGCAGGCGGCGTACCTGCTCCGGGACAGCAAGATCCCTGTGGGCATCTCCACGGCGGTGCTCATCATTAAATTTATGTGCTTCCAGTGCGCTTTTGTGTTGGTGTCGCTGGTGTCCTTCCTGGGAATGTACCACAGCCTCACTGTCCAAAACCCTGGGATCATCCCGTTTGCCATTTTGGGGCTGGCGGTCAACGGGGCTTCCATCCTGCTTTTTTCCGCCCTGTTTTACAAACCCGTGCTCCATACCCTGTGCCGGTTTGCCAAGTGGTTGGGGGGGAAGTTCCGCTTTCTCCGCAAGCGGAAGGGGCTGATGGACTCCATCGACCGGTTCGAAGCCGATTTTGGCAGCTATACCGACGATTTCGCAGGCAAGCAGAAAAGCCTGATTGCCGGGGTGTTGTTGTCCATCCCACAGTTCATTGTGCAGATGAGCGTGATCTATTTCATTTTCCGTGCCTTTGGCTACCACAACGTCAGCTACCTGGAGATCTTGGCGGTGCAGAGCTTGCTGCAGGTATCGGTGTCCTTCATGCCCATGCCAGGGGCCTCCGGTGCCCAGGAGATTGGGTTCTCCTCGTTTTTCCGCAACTACTTTGTCAACGACGACCTCTATGCCGCTGTGATGGTCTGGCGCTTTTTCACCTACTACCTGGTGGTCATCGCCGGGGCGCTGATGGTGGTGGTCGACCAGTTCCTCTACCGCCGGAAGCGGCTGGGGGAGGCCTCGGCAGCTTTGCCGGAAGAGGATCCCCATGTTTCCCAGTGACAGCATCCTTCTAAAAGTGGAAAACTTGTTCTCATGGAAACTCTCAAAACATAAAGAAAACGCGGACGCTCTCGTTCTGGGAATGTCCGCGTTTTTGTTTCAGGGGATTTTATATCCGGAAAGCATCTGTAACGCCTGCCGAGGGTCACTGCGCTT
>CAJFMJ010000018.1 GCA_904391645.1 uncultured Neglectibacter sp. | reverse complement strand
GCCACAAAGGCGATGAGCACATAGGTGATGGCGTTGATGATGGTGGTGATGGAGGACATCATCAGGCCGATATAGTCGGTGTACTGGATCTGCTGCAAGTCGTCCACCGAATCGTTGTAGTCGGCGATGGCCTGCTCGATCACGTCCTTGTCCTCAAAGGAGGCGGCGTACAGGTTGATGGAGGCCGGGTCATCCAGGTCCACATACCCCAGCTTCAACAGGTTGTCCTCATAGGTGGAGTCGGAGAAGGTGAGCACCTGGTCGTAATAGTCCCCACATTGGGCGGCGGTGTAGGTGTCCAGGGCGGCGTCCAGGGCCGCAGCCAGCTGGGAAGCGTCCATCCCTGCCATCTGCTGCTGGACTCCAGCGGCGTACTGGGCCTTGTACTGCTCCTGCACCATCTGGGTGAACAGCTTGGTCAGCTCCTCATCGCTCATGGCGGTGACGTAGCCCTCCACCTCTTCCTGGTCCAGGCCGGCCTGGGCCGTCAGGGCGGACAGCAGGGTTTCCTCCATTTTGGTCCGGTCCATGGAGCCGGTGGCTTGCTCCACCGCGGCGTCCAGCTGCTCCTGGGAGGGGATGCTCTGGATGGCCAGGTAGGTGTCGGCCTTCCCCTGCTCATCCAGCAGGGAAACGTACTCCCGGAAAGTGGCTTCCTTTTCCTCGTCGGTGAGGTTGCCGGTGCTCTCCTGGAAGGGCAGCCCGGTGAAGATGTCCTTGTTGGGGCTGTCCAGCTGGGCCTGCACCGCCGGGGAATCCGCTGCCTGCTGGGCCAGATATTCCGTCAGGGCGCTGGTGTAGCCAATGGACCCGGAGAGCATATGGGCCGAGGCGTTCTCGTCGGGCCGGATGATGCCGGAAACCTTTAAAGTCACCCCGTTGTCGTACAGGTACCGCAGGCCCGCGTCGCTTTCCCGCAGGTCGGCGTACAGGCCGCTGGCTTCGTCAAAGGCGTAGCAGGAGGAGTTTAAAATGGTCTTGTACTCCCGGGAGCAGATGTCCTCATAGCTCCAGCTTTGGGAATCCAGCTCCACTTCCGTCTGGTCCACCGCCGCCTGCATGATGGCGTCCATCTCTTCCTGGGGTTTCAGGCCCAGGGCGTACAGGGCCATGTCGTCCAGCTCGTTGTTTTCGTCCAGCACCAACACCACTTCGTTGTAGTCGTTGGGCCAGGAGCCATACACCAGGTCGTACTGGCTCTCCAGCAGAGGGCTTATCAGGGCGCCGTCATCCCCGGAGAGCATCTCCTGCCACAGCACCATGGAGCTGCCCGAGGGGGACAGGGAGGACAGGGCCTCCATGCTGCCGTAGCTTTCTTTCAGGTCGTTCATGGCACCCATGTCGATGCCGAAGTATTCCTGCAGCAGGCCCTCCATCAGCTCTTGGGAGTCGGAGTGGAGGATGGCCCCGTCCACAGACTCGGTGTACACCAGCAGCTGGGTGTCATAGGTGTACTGCACCCCGCTGACCGCGTCATGGAGAGGGTCCTCCGGGTCGGAGCGGCGGTCTTCCAGGTACTCTTTAAAGGGCTGCAGGTCGTTTTCAATGGTTTCAGCGGCGCTGAGGGCGTTGACCATGTTGTACACCATGGGCTTTTCGTAGACGCTTTCCAAGTCGTGGTCGCTGTCGGACTGGGCGGCGCTGATGAACTCCTCCATCAGGGAGCCCAGGTCCATGGTCTGGGATTCCAGGGTCAGGGGGTAGGAGGAGAGGGTGTCCTCCTGGATGGCGTCGATATAGGAGGTGGTGCCCTGGCTGACGGCGTAGATCAAGGCGATGCCGATGATGCCGATGCTCCCGGCGAAGGAGGTCAGGGCGGTGCGTCCCTTTTTGGTGAACAGGTTCTTCAAAGACAGGCCGAAGGAGGTGACAAAGGACATGGAGGGCAGCTTTTCCTTCCGGGCCGCCTGGGATTTTTCCAGGGACTGCTTCCGCTGGGCCTGGGCCTCCTCCGGGGACAGGGGGGCGGAGTCGCCGGTGACTTCCCCGTCCAGCATCCGGACGATGCGGGTGGAGTACCGCTGGGCCAGGTCCGGGTTGTGGGTGACCATCACCACCAGCCGGTCCTTGGCGATCTCTTTGAGGATCTCCATGACCTGGATGCTGGTTTCCGTGTCCAGGGCGCCGGTGGGCTCGTCGGCCAGGATGATGTCCGGGTCGTTGACAATAGCCCGGGCAATGGCCACCCGCTGCATCTGGCCGCCGGACATCTCGCTGGGGCGCTTGCGCAGCTGGCTGCCCAGTCCCACCTGTTCCAGGGCCTCCTTGGCCCGGCGGCGGCGCTCCCCCTTGGACACGCCGGAGAGGGTCAGGGCCAGTTCCACGTTTTGCAGCACCGTCTGGTGGGGGATCAGGTTGTAGCTTTGGAAGACAAAGCCGATGGAGTGGTTCCGGTAGGCGTCCCAGTCCCGGTCTTTAAAGTCCTTGGTGGACCGGCCGTTGATGACCAGGTCGCCGGAGGTATACTGGTCCAGGCCGCCGATGATGTTCAGCAGGGTGGTCTTCCCGCAGCCCGAAGGCCCCAGGATGGACACGAACTCGCTTTCCCGGAATTGGAGGTCCACGCCTTTCAGCGCTTCCACTGGCTGGCCGCCGGCGGGGTATTCCTTGGTGATGTGTTTCAGCTCCAGCATAGGTTCTGGTGATCCTTCCTTTCTATAACGCATGAACAGGACAGCCCGGAGGCCATCCAGGTGTGGGTCCGGATGCAGGCCGCTGTTGCAGGAGAGGGATAGAACCCCCTCTGCCGGGGTGGCCGCAATGGTTTAGAAACTTTATTCTACCACAATTCTTCCCAGATTTGTTACAAAACCGTGACCAAATCCCCCCATGGCCCAAAAGCGACAAAAAGCGGCAAAAAGCCCTCCCCTCTGGGCGAAGGGAGGGCCGAAGAACCTGTTTTAATGGGAAGGCGCCTGGGAGAGCACATCCACCCTGTGGACACCGTAGCGCCGGAACAGCTCCAACGCCTCCGGGCCGATCTCCTCCCCGGCCACAGCGATGGGCACGGCAGGGGGGCACCCCACCGTGGGGATGCCGCACACCCGCCCCAGAGAGCCCTCCGCAGGAACCAGCTCGTGGGGGGCAAACAGCGCCTGGCGGATGGAACACACCTGCCGTCCCCGTGCCAGGGGCAGGCAGGGAAGGGGGCTGGGCGGCAGCCGGGTTTCCCCCAGGGCTGCCAGCACCCGTTCAAAATCTTCCCGGGTGTTTTCCGGGGTGGCCATCAGCACCAGGAAATCCTGGTCGGCGTACTCGCACTCCACGCCCCCTTGGCGCAGGCGCTGGGCCAGGGCCTGTCCCGAAAGGCCCTCCACCGCCCGGAGGGTCACCCGCAGGGGGTCGCTTTCCTCCACCTGCCAGCCAGCCTGCCTCAGCTGGGCTCTCAGGGCTTCCAGCTGGGCGGCGGTTTCCTGCAAGCGGGCAGGGTACCCCTCCGCCAGATACCGGTTGCACTGGTCCAGGGAGCACAGGGTCAAATAGGATGGGCTGGTGGAGCCGAACAGCGCCAGGGCGGTTTTCCCGTTTTCCGCTAAGGACGCCGGGGCGGTTTTGGCAATGTGCAGGTAAGCCCCGCCGGTGAGCACGGGCAAGGTCTTGTGGGCGGAGTCGCAACACAGGTCTGCCCACAGGTCCAGGGGATGGAGGGAGGGGCTTAAAAACCGCAGGTACGCCCCGTGGGCGTTGTCCACAGCCAACAGGGTGCCGAACCGGTGGCACACCTGGGAGAGGGCTGCGATCTCCCCCATGCCGCCCAAATAGTCCGGGGAGGTGAGGTACACCGCCGCAGGGGGGGCGGGCAGGCGCTTTAGGGTTTCCTCCAGCTGCCGGGGGGAGATGGGGCACCCGCACAGGGAGCGGCTCTCCTCCGGCCACAGCCACGCCACTTCCAGGTCCAGCAGGGCGGCGGCGGACACAAAGGCCCGGTGGACGTTCCGGGCGGCCACCACCAGAGGGGCTGCCCCGGCAGGGCGGTTGGTCAAGGCCAGGTACAGCATGGCCCGGATGCAGTGGCTGGAGCCCTCGGTGGAGTAGAAGGTGCGCCGGGAGCCGAAAAGCCCCGTGGCGTTTTCCTCGCTTTCCCGCAGGATGCCTTCCGCTTCGAAGAGGGCGTCGGCGCCCTGGATCTCGGTGATGTCCCAGTTTTCAAAGCCCAAAAAGGGCTGCCCCTTGTGGCCGGGCATATGGAGCCGGGAAATGCCGCTCTCCCCATAGCGCCGGACGAAGTCTACCACCGGGGTGTTCATTGCTGGGTTTCCTTGGCGGCTTTCATCATGATGGCGCACTCGATGCGCTTGCGGAACAGCTCACAGCCAGCCTGGTAAATGCCCCGGATGTTGCCGGTGGCGTGGAAGGCGTTGGCAGCGCAGCCGCCGGAGCAGTAGAGCTTTGCCCAGCAGTCCTTGCAGTCGGGCCGGGCGTAGGCGTTGCAGGAACGGAACTCCTCCCGCAGGGCGGTGTTGGTGACGCCGTTCCAGATGTCCCCCAGCTTGTAGGATTTGTCCCCCACGAACTGGTGGCAGGGGTACAGGTCGCCCCAGGGGGTGACTGCCATATACTCCGTGCCGGAGCCGCAGCCGGAGATCCGCTTGTAGATGCAGGGGCCGCCGGTGAGGTCCAGCATATAGTGGTAGAAGGTGATGGGCTTGCCCTCTTTTTCCCGGCGGAGCATATCTTTCGCCAGGATCTCATACTGCTCTTTCACCACTTCCAGATCCTCGGGGGTCAGGGCGGCAGGGTCGTCGGGGGCGCAGACCACCGGCTCCATGCTCAGCTCTGTAAAGCCCAGGTCGTCGGCCATGTGGAACAGGTCCTTGGTGAAGTCGGGGTTTGCGTGGGTGAAGGTCCCCCGCATATAGTAGTTTTTGCCACCCCGGGCTGCCACCAGCTTCTGGAACTTGGGCACGATCCGGTCGTAGCTGCCGTTTCCGGCGTAGTCCACCCGGGTGCGGTCGTTGATCTCCTTGCGGCCGTCCAGGGACAGCACCACGTTGCTCATCTCCCGGTTGGCAAAGTCGATCACGTCGTCGTCAATGAGCATCCCGTTGGTGGTGAGGGTGAACCGGAAGTTCTTCCCCCGCTCTTTCTCCACGCTGCGGGCGTACTGGACCAGGCGCTTGACCACGTCCCAGTTCATCAGAGGTTCGCCGCCGAAGAAGTCCACTTCCAGGTTCCGCCGGGTGCCCGAATGATCCATGAGGAAATCCAGGGCCTGCTTGCCCACTTCAAAGCTCATCAAGGCACGGTCGCCGTGATACTTGCCCTGGCTGGCGAAGCAGTAGTCGCAGTTTAAGTTGCAGGTGTGGGCCACGTGGAGGCACAGGGCTTTCACCACATCCCCGGAGCGCTCTTTGAACGTGCCGGCCAGGTCCGCGAAGGTGTCGGGGGAGAAGAGCTTGCCGGCGTCTTTCAGGCTTTGCACGTCGGCGATGCAGTCACGGATGTCTTGCTCTGTCACGGCGTTCCCATATTTCTCCAACATGGCCTGTACGATGGCGTCAGGCGTGTGGGTTTCAAACAGGGCGATGACGTCGTAAGCCACCTCATCCACCACGTGGATGCTGCCGGAGCAGGTGTCCAGCACGATGTTATAACCGTTGAGTTGATATTGATGTACCATAGAGGGTCCTCCCTGACAGAAAAAGCGCCGCCCGGAAGGCGGCGGCTTTTTTGTGTTTGGATGTTATTTGTCGTTCTTTTCGCACTTCTGGTTGGCCACGCCGCAGCTGGTCTTGCAAGCGGACTGGCAGGAGGTCTGGCACTCGCCGCAGCCGCCGTTCTTGGCGCTCTCACACAGGTTCCGGGTATCTAAAGTCTTGATCCGTTCCATGACAAATCTCTCCATTCTTTAAAAAATGAGCGAGCCGGAGCCCACTGGCAGCGGCCACTTTAACAGGATAATTCTAGCACAGGCTGCGGGGAAAGTCAAGGGACACAAGGGCCCGGCAGCCGTCCCCCTGTTGGGATCTTCCCTGGTGGGTGTTCCCAAGGGGAGAGGGAGGAAACCGCGGGAAATAAAAATCGCGAACCCCACTGAGGTGAGATTCGCGACTTGGGAGCGGCAGCTTGCCGCTGGTGGGCGCTAACGGACTTGAACCGCTGACCCCCTGCACGTCAAGCAGGTGCTCTAGCCAGCTGAGCTAAGCGCCCAAATTTTTTGTTGCCTGATTATTTTACACGATTCTTCCCGAAAAAGCAAGCCCTAAAATAAAATTTGGCAAAAATAATTTTGCAATGGGCCAAAATGTTAAGGTTTTTTTAAGAAACTTATTCTGTTGTACTTAATTTGTTCACAATATGCTTTCTATGTGGTATAATAGCCGCAGAAAGTGGGAACGCGAGCGGCGAGGGTAGATTTCCCGTCCAGCCCGGCGGCTGGAAAGCCGCCTGCGCGACGTGCCCACCGCAGGTGTGGTACAATAGAGGCGGTTTGAATGCCGCCACTGTTTTTCAAAAGGAGAGTTTGCCGGCCGCGCTGGCTGGCGATTGTGACAAACCGTGGTTCTCCCACCTGGGGTTGGAGATTTGTTGATGGTTGCCTGCTAAAATAAATGTGCCTGCAGCACCATCCCCCGCGTTGGAAAGGAGATTGGATTTATGGAAACTTTAGCCACCATTAATTTTCTCATGGCTGCCCTCTTTGCGGCGTGTTACTGTTACCAAGCGGTGTTTGCCCTGGTGCGGCTTTTGGGGAAGCGGCGGACTTTCACCGCCAAAAAGCTGTGCCGTTATGGGGTGCTCATCGCCGCCCGGAATGAGAGCGCCGTCATCGGCCAGCTGATCGACAGCATCCACGGCCAGGACTATCCCCAGGACTTGGTGGACGTCTACGTGGTGGCAGACAACTGCACCGACGACACCGCCCGGATCGCTCGGGAGCACGGCGCCCGGGTCTTTGAGCGGTTTAATAAGCTCCAGGTGGGCAAGGGCTATGCCATGGCCTTCCTGCTGGGGAAAATCCGGGAGGAGCGTCCGGAGGGGTACGATGGGTACTTCATCTTCGACGCGGACAACCTGCTGGACCCCCATTACATCACCGAGATGAACAAGGCGTTCTCCTCCGGCGAGCGGATGATCACCAGCTGCCGCAACACCAAGAATTACGGCGACAACTGGATCACCGCCGGGTATGGCCTTTGGTTCTTGCGGGAGAGCGAATACCTCAACTCCTCCCGGGACTTTTTGCGCACCAGCTGCACCGTGTCCGGCACCGGGTACCTGTTTGCCCAGAGTCTGTTGGACGAGCTGGGCGGGTGGGAGTATTTCCTGCTCACCGAGGACTTTGAGTTCACCGCCAACGCCATTGCCCATGGGGAGAAGATCGCCTACTGCCACGATGCCGTGTTCTATGACGAACAGCCCCGGAACTTTAAACAGTCCATCGTGCAGCGTTCCCGTTGGGTGAAGGGCTATTTGCAGGTGTTCGGCAAGCGGGGCGGAGACCTGGTGAAGGCCATGCTGGTGGACGGCAGCTTTTCCAGCTATGATGTGCTGATGTTCACCTTCCCTGCAGCGATTATCACCGTGCTGACCATTATGGTCAACGCTGCCATGTTTGTGGTGGGGATCACCTCCGCGCCGCAGGAAATGGGCGTGTTCTTTGGCTCGGTGATCCTGTCCATGGTGGGATCCTACTTTGTGATGCTCCTCATGGGCCTCATGCCCTTGGTCACGGAGTGGAAGCGGATCTACTGCTCCCGTGCCAAAAAGATCGGCTATCTGTTCACCTTCCCGCTGTTTGTGGCCACTTTTAGCCTGGCCATGGTGGTGGCGGTGTTCGGCAACACCGAATGGAAGCCCATCAAGCACAGCGTAGCCTTGAGTATTGGCGACATGGGAAGCGTTTCTCCACAGGAACTGCGGAAAATTCGTAAAAACGGAAAACTTTGAGAAAAATCTAGGAGAGAACTTTATTAAATCGGGCGCTTGTGTTACAATGATGGTTGACACAGGAGCCCGCTTTTTTTGTCCCGGGGATAGGGCACGTGGGAATGGACTGCCCGGGGCAGCCTTATCGTAAAAAACTCTTTGCCCAGCCTCCCGCTGGAGAAAGGATGAAGTCATGGTCACACGGGTATTCGTTGAGAAAAAACAGGGGTTTAATATCGAAGCACAGCAGATGCTTTCTGACCTGAAGGGGAACCTGGGCATCCAGGGCCTGGAGGAAGTGCGCATTTTAAATCGGTATGATGTTTCGGGGCTGTCACAGGAGCAGTTCGCCGCCGCGGCCCGCACCATTTTGTCCGAGCCCAATATGGACGCTGTGTACGGAGAGGACTTCCGCCTGCCGGAGGAATACCAGGTGTTCGCCATGGAATACCTGCCCGGCCAGTACGACCAGCGGGCCGACTCTGCCGCCCAGTGTGTGCAGCTGCTGACCCAGGGGGAGCGCCCGGCTGTGGCCACCGCCAAAGTCATCGGCCTTTTGGGCAGCGTGTCCGCCGAAGAGTTTGACAAGGTCAAGCACTACCTCATCAACCCTGTGGAGAGCCGGGAAGCCTCCATGGAGAAGCCTGAAAGCCTGGAGATGAAAGCCGACGTTCCCGCCGACGTGGCCCGGGTCACCGGGTTCACCAGCTGGGGCGAGGAGCAGATGAAGGCGTATTTCGACTCCATGGGCTTTGCCATGACCCTGTCCGACCTGGAGTTCTGCCGGGATTACTTCCGGGACGAGGAACACCGTGACCCCACCGTCACCGAGCTGCGGGTGATCGACACCTACTGGAGCGACCACTGCCGCCACACCACCTTCCTCACCCGTTTGAACAAGATCGACGTAGAGCAGGGCGCCCTGAGCGCTGCCGTGGAAAAGGCCCTGAAGGATTACCTGGCCCTGCGGGAAGAGCTGTATGTGGGTAAGGACAAGCCCGTGTCCCTGATGGATATGGCCACCATCGGCGGCAAGTACCTGCGGAAGAAGGGCCTGGTGCCTGACCTGGACGAAAGCGAAGAGATCAACGCCTGTTCCATCGAGGCGCCGGTGACCATCGACGGCAAGACGGAAACTTGGCTGATCCAGTTTAAGAACGAAACCCACAACCACCCCACCGAGATCGAGCCCTTCGGCGGCGCGGCCACCTGCCTGGGCGGCGCCATCCGTGACCCCCTGTCCGGCCGTGCCTATGTGTACCAGGCCATGCGTGTCACCGGCAGCGGCGACCCCACCGTGCCCTTTGAAAAGACTCTCCACGGCAAGCTGCCCAGCCGGAAGATCACCACGGGCGCTGCGGCAGGCTACTCCTCCTACGGCAATCAGATCGGCCTGGCCACCGGCCAAGTCACCGAGCTGTACGACCCCGGATACGTGGCCAAGCGCATGGAGATCGGCGCGGTGATCGGCGCCTCCCCCAAGTCCAATGTGAAGCGGGAAGAGCCTGTCCCCGGGGACGTGATCGTGCTGCTGGGCGGCGCTACCGGCCGTGACGGCATCGGCGGCGCCACCGGCTCCAGCAAGGCCCACACGGAGAAGAGTGTGGAGGTCTGCGGCGCCGAGGTGCAGAAGGGCAATCCCCCCACGGAACGGAAGCTCCAGCGGCTGTTCCGGGACCCCAGCGTGTCCACCCTCATCAAGCGGTGCAACGACTTCGGCGCCGGCGGCGTGTGCGTGGCCATCGGCGAGCTGGCCCCGGGCCTTCGGATCGATTTGAATAAGGTGCCCAAGAAATACGAGGGCTTGGACGGCACCGAGCTGGCCATCTCCGAATCCCAGGAGCGTATGGCCGTGGTGCTGGACCCCAAAGACGTGGAAGAGTTCTGCAAGAAGGCCGCTGAGGAAAACCTGGACGCCCAGGTGGTGGCCATTGTCACCGAGGAGCCCCGGCTGAAGATGGAGTGGCGGGGCGACCAGGTGGTGAACCTGTCCCGTGCCTTCCTGGATACCAACGGCGTCACCCAGAACGCCGAGGCCCAGATCACCGCGCCCCAGGGCAGCGACTACCGGAAGTCCGTGCCCGCCTGTCTGGAGGGCAAGGAGGGCACAGAGGCCCTGAAGGCCAATATGGCCCGGTTGGAAGTGTGCTGCCAGAAGGGCCTTTCCGAGCGGTTCGACGCCAGCATCGGCGCCGGCACCGTGCTGATGCCCTTTGCCGGCAAGTACCAGCTGACTCCGGAAGAGGCCATGGTGGCCAAGATCCCCCTGCTCCACGGGGAAACCGACGACGCCACCGCCATGAGCTACGGATATATCCCCGGCGTGGCCCGGTACTCCCCCTTTGAGGGCGCCGCTTACGCCGTGGTGGAAAGCCTGTCCAAACTGGCAGCCGTGGGCGCGGACCCCTTGAAGGCCCGGCTCACCTTCCAGGAATATTTTGAGAGATTGCACGATGTGCCCTCCCGCTGGGGCAAACCCGCTGCTGCCCTGTTGGGCGCTTTGGAAGCCCAGCTGGGCATGGGCCTGCCCTCCATCGGCGGCAAGGACAGTATGTCCGGCTCCTTTGAGAGCTTGGATGTGCCCCCCACCCTGGTGAGCTTTGCCGTGTCCATGACCAAGGCAAGCAAGACCCTTTCCGCCAGCATCAAGGAGCCCGGCTCCACCCTGGTGCTGCTGCCCATCCCCGAGGATGAAAACGGGATGCCCGATTGGGAGGCCTTGAAGGCGTATTACCGGGCGGTGCTGCTGCATATCGATTGTGGGGACATCGTTTCCGCCGGCGTGGTCCGTGAGGGCGGCGCTGCTGCCACCGTGCTGCGGATGTGCTTTGGCGAGAAGACCGGCTTCCGGTTTGCGGAAGGCCTGACGAAAGAAACCCTGTATGCTCCTCAGGAGGGCGCCTTGGTGGTGGAGCTCTCCAGCGAGGCTGACCTGTCCACCGACCCCGCCCTGGCCCCTGTGGTGCTGGGCCACTCCACCAGCAAAGAGGACGTGAAGCTGGGCGGCGAGAAGATCTCCATGGAGGAGCTGTGCGCCGCCTGGATGGGCACTTTGGAGAAGATTTTCCCCAACAACGCCCAGCCGGTCCCTGTGGCGAAAGACGTGCCCCTGTGGGAGAAGCGGGAGCAGCGGGCCCCCGCCATCAAGGTGGCAAAGCCCCGGGTGTTCATCCCCGCCTTCCCCGGCACCAACTGCGAAGTGGACTCTGCCCGTGCCTTTGAAAAGGCCGGCGCCGAAACGGAGATCCTGGTGGTGAAGAACCTGTCCCCCAAGGACATTGAGGAAACCATCGACCGGATGGAACAGGCCATCCGCCGTGCCCAGATCATCATGATCCCCGGCGGCTTCTCCGGCGGTGACGAGCCCGAGGGCTCCGGCAAGTTTATTGCCACCACCTTCCGCAATCCCAAGGTTGCCCAGGCGGTCACCGACCTGCTGGAAACCCGGGACGGCCTGATGCTGGGCATCTGCAACGGCTTCCAGGCGCTGATTAAGCTGGGCCTGGTGCCCTATGGCAAGATCACCGAGCCCAAGGAGGACGATCCCACCTTGACCTTCAACACCCTGGGCCGCCACGTGTCCCGCATGGTGTACACCCGGGTCACCAGCGTCAAGTCCCCCTGGATGGCGGGCGTCCACGCCGGCGACATCCACGCGGTGCCTGTGTCCCACGGCGAGGGCCGGTTTGTGGCCGACGAGAAGGCTTTGAAGAAGCTGATCGAGAACGGCCAGATCGCCACCCAGTATGTGGATCCCGATGGCACGGTCAGCGGCGACATCCAGTGGAACCCCAACGGCTCCGTGTGCGGCATTGAGGGCATCACCAGCCCCGATGGCCGTGTGCTGGGCAAGATGGGCCACTCCGAGCGGAAGGGCCAAGACCTGTATAAGAATGTTCCCGGCGCCAAGGATCAGTGGCTGTTCGAAAGCGGCGTGAAGTACTTTAAGTAACCAAGCTGCGCCTGGACGCAAGTCGCGCTCTGGGGCCGCTGGCTGCGCTTGGGCCTGAGGTGACCGAGAATGGATCGTTCGTGCAGAGGGCTGGCTGGGGGAAGTTCCCGCTGGTGGGTGGCCCCACTGCAAACCGGATTTGCAAATTCTTTGCTTTTTTCTTGTAAGAAAGAAGAGAAAGATACACCTTTCGCAAGAAAGGTGTATTCTTTGCCGTTTTCCCTTTCGGGGACGGAAAAGGAGGATACAGTTCCTATGAAAGAGATATTGCGTCGCACCTGGGCGGAGATCGACCTGGACGCCCTGGCCCGCGACTTTCAGGCGGTGCGAGAGGCCGCCAATCCCCAGGCCAAGGTTTGCTGTGTGGTCAAGGCTGACGCCTATGGCCACGGGGCTGTCCGCATCGCCCGGGAGTTTGAAGAGCTGGGGGCGGATTGGTTTGCCGTTTCCAATTTGGAGGAGGCCCTCCAGCTGCGGTTGGGAGGGATCCAAAAACCCATCCTGGTGCTGGGGTACACCCCGCCGGAGGAGGCCGCCGCCCTTTCCAACCACCACATTTCCCAGTGCGTGTACAGCTTGGACTATGCCCGGGACCTTTCCCGCACAGCGGAGGAGGCCGGGGTCACGGTGAACATCCACGTGAAGATCGACACCGGCATGAGCCGCCTGGGCTTTTACTACCAGGACATCAGCCGGGACGAGGCCACGGTCCAGGAGGTGAAAGCCGCCTGCCAGCTGCCGGGGCTGCACCCGGAGGGCATTTTCACCCACTTTGCCGTGTCCGACGAGGGCAAGGCCGGGGACGCTTTCACCATGCAGCAGTTTGGCTGCTTCAAAGAGATGATCGAGTCCCTGCTGCGGGAGGACATTGACTTTGAAGTGCGTCACTGTGCCAACTCCGCGGCGGTGTTCGACTATCCTTTGTCCCACCTGGACATGGTCCGGGCCGGCATTGTCATCTATGGGCTGTACCCCTCGGAGGAGCTGCGCCACAAACCGGACCTGACCCCGGTGCTGTCGCTCCGCTCGGTGGTGTCCCATGTGAAGACTGTAAAACCCGGGGCCACCATCAGCTACGGGCGGAAGTTCACCGCCCAGAAGGAGATGAAAGTGGCCACGGTCCCGGTGGGCTACGCCGACGGCTATCCCCGCATCCTCTCTGCCAAGGGCGCCCAGGTGCTCATTGGCGGGAAGCGCTGCCCCATTCTGGGACGGGTGTGCATGGACCAGCTGATGGCCGACGTGTCCGCCCTTCCCGATGTGAAGGTGGGGGACACGGTCACCCTCATTGGCCGGGACGGGGAAGAGGCCATCACCGCCGACGAGCTGGCCAACTTGGAGGGCAGCATCAACTACGAGGTGGTGTGCGGCCTTTCCAAGCGGGTGCCCCGTGTGTACCTGAAGGGCGGCAAGGTGGAGAGCATCTACAACGCCCTGCTGGGGGAGGACCGGTAAAGAGCGCCCCCGGTGGTAAAGAAAACGAAAAAAGTGCTGTTGCAAGCTTGCAACAGCACTTTTTGTTTGCTGGGTGGGGCAGCCCTTCATCGAAGGAAAGGGCCTGACTGAGAATCTCGGGAAAAGCCGGGATGGGCTGGGAAGATCCACCCGGGCGCGGGGGTTATTGGTCGTCTTTTTGCCCTTTTTTCCGTTTTTTCACGCACTCGGTTAACAGGTATTCAATTTGGCCGTTGATGGACCGGAAATCGTCCTCAGCCCAGGCGGCCAGGTCTTCCCACAGCTTGGGGGAGATCCGCAGTAGGATTTGCTTTTTTCCTTTTTCCTTTTGCTCCATTCCATCGCCGCCTTACGCCTTAGTAGATGGAACCGCTGTTGACAATGGGTTGGGCGTCCTTGTTGCCGCAGAGCACCACCAGCAGGTTGGACACCATGGCAGCTTTCCGCTCCTCATCCAGGTCCACGATGCGGTCGTCGTTCAGCTGGGCCAGGGCCATTTCCACCATGCCCACGGCGCCCTCCACGATCTTCTTCCGGGCGGCCACAACGGCCTCCGCCTGCTGGCGCTGGAGCATGGCCGCGGCGATCTCCGGGGCGTAGGACAGGTGGGTGATCCGCACCTCCAGAATCTCCAGGCCGGCCATAGACACCCGCTCCTGCAGGTCCTGCTTCATCATCTCAGCAATCTCCTGGCTGCTGCCCCGCAGGGTCTTCTCCCCCAGGTCGTCGTCGTCCATCAGGTCGTAGGGGTACATCCGGGCGATGTTCCGGGTGGCGGAGTCACACTGGGTGGAAAGGAAGGTGCGGTAGTTCTGCACGTTGAACACCGCCTTGGTGGTGTCCACAATCCGCCAGATGACAATGGTGCCGATGACAATGGGGTTGCCCCGCTCGTCGTTGACGGTCTGCTTTTCGTTGTTCAGGGTCATGGTCTTCAGGGAGATCTTCCGGCTGCCCCCAAAGTTGACGCTGGTGCTGCCGTTAATGGTGGTCATAGAGGCGGGGGTGGCGCCGGGATTGATGCCCTCGCAGAAGGGGTTCACCCAGAAATAACCGTCCCCTTTCAAGGTGCCGTGGTATTTGCCGAACAGGGTGAGCACCAATGCCTCGTTGGGGTTTAAGATCTTCAAGCCGGGCATGAGGAACAAGTCCAGCAAAAACACCAGCGAGCCCACCACGATCAAAGCCACAGCCAGGGGGAAATTGTTTTCCCACAGCAGGATGGGCCCGGCAATGGCCACGGCCAGGCTACCGAAGAACAGCACCAAGATCAGTGCCAGCATGGCAAAGCCATTTTTGGTTTTCACGGGTTTTTCTGTGTAGCGGTTGACGATCTTCTCTTGCGTTTCCATATACAACAACTCCTTTTTCGAATCTGATATCATTATAATATCAACTCGAAAGCAAGTCAAGAGGGCTTGTGAAAAAATTGGCAAATAAGCGCTTTAGGGCGTTTAGGAAAGGTCGGGAGTGCAGGCCAGTGGCTAAAACAAAAAGGACGCAGGGAAAGCCAAAGCGTTCCTGCGTCCTTGCGCTGTAAAAGGGGGAAAGGTGGGTCACAGCTGGCTGTTCAGCCACTCTACGGAGTGCCACAGGCATTCCAATGCGCTGGAGGCGCCGTAAAACTCCAGGGTGTACACCCCGTCGTAGCTGTCGGCTTTCAGCTGGGCCACCAGCTCCTCCAGGGGCAGGATGCCGCTGCCCACCGGGGCGGGGTAGAGAGGGCTGCCGTCCAGGGCGTTTTTCACCAGGGGACCGTAGTCCGGGGCGGTTGCACGGTCTTTCAGGTGGACGTGGTCCACCCTGTCCCGGAGCAGATGGTAGGCGTCCAGCACCTGTTCCCCGGCAAAGAGGAAGTTCCCCGTGTCAAAGGTGGAGGAGAGCTGGGGGCAGGCGTCTAAAAACCGCCGTACGCCTGCGGCCGTGGCAATGGGGGACAGGGCGTCGTCGTAGTCCTCCATGGTCAGGGAAACGCCGTAATCCAGGGCCAGGTCCGCCAGCTGGCACACACAGTCCATCATCCGCTGGGTTTGGTTTTCCCGCTCCTCGGGGGAATCCCCCTCCCCGAAGAAGCCGGGGATCACCAGCAGCTTGGGGGCACCCAGGTATTGGGCCGCCTCTAAAAGGGGCAGAGCCTGGCGCTTCACGTCGGTGTCACGGCCAAAGTCGAAATAGGAGGGGATGGTGGAGATCTCCAGGTCAGCCATGGCCAGCTCCTGGCCGATCTCGTCTTCCCGGCCCACCACGTTGTTGGCCGAGGCTTCCACCGCCTCAACACCCAGTTCCCGGGCGCGCTGGAGGGCGTCCACCATGAAGAGATGTTCCTGCCGGGCCATGTCCCGGATGTGGTCGTAAAAAGTGGCGATCTTTGCCATGTTCATTCCTCCCAAGGAAAGTTATGCCAGTTGGTCCAGTTGCCGCAGCCGTTTCCCGGTTTCCACCGCAGCGGCCACACTCTCTTCCGCCATGCTGGCACCCTGTTGGCTCAGCACACCGGAATCCCAAACCGGTCCGTCTAGGTTGTCGGTCACATAGAAAAACTCTGCGAATCGTACCCCCCGGAACTGGGCCACTGCCGCCAGGGAGGCGCACTCCATCTCCACACACAGGCAGCCCTGCTCCTTGCGGCGGGCTAATTTGCCCCGGGTTTCCCGGTAAAAGGCATCCGTGGTCCAGGTTTTCCCCTCTGCAAAGGGCAGCCCCAAGTCCTCCATGGCCTGGCGGCAGGCCCCCACACAGGCGGGGTCTAGCGCCACCTCATCCGCCGGGGGCAGATAGTGGTAGGAAAGACCCTCGTCCCGGATGGCGGCGGTGGGCAGGATGAAGCTGTCCAATGGGATGTCCCGGCTGAGGGTTCCCGCCGAGCCGAAGAAGACAAAGTACTTCCCGCCCTTGACGCGCACCTCTTCAATAAAGGAGGCTGCGGCTGGCCCGCCCACATGGGGCAGTCCCATAGCCAGGGTGACTCCTTGGATTTCCATGCGGTAAATGGACACCCGTCCTGAGCAAAAGGCCAGGGTGGTGACCTGCTCTCCCTGATAGCGGTCCACGCACTGCTGGACAATGCGTTTGGAAAAGGGGAAAATGCAGATCTCCGGGAACCCGGGCACCGGGGTGATGCACTCTTCCGGGTTGACCACAGCGGTCAAGTCCGGGTCGAACTCGTTGCAAAGCATAGGCCGTACCTCCTTACAGAATATTTTGTCCATTGTAGGGCAAAAAGCGGGCCCAGTCAAGAGGCGTCATGCGAAATACCAGGTGTCAAACAGCTCCAGGGCGTTGGCGTACTCCCGGGTGGTGGGGGAGCCGGACAGCACCGGGAAATACAGGGCAAACAGCAGCAGGCATCCCACGGTGAATGCCCCCAACAGCAGGCTGGCTGCCGAGCACTCCACCCCGCCGGGGAAGGCCACCCGCCGGGTGAAGGGACCCCGCTGGTACAGCAGGGAGAACACCCCGCACAGGGCCACAATGAGGAAGGGCACTGCCGTAAAGTAGTGGTAGATAAAGGTAAGCCTTGGCACCAGCACCCAGGGCAGGTACACCGAGCCAAACCCGGCCAGCACCACACCGGCCCACCGGGGGCGACCCTTCCACCAGAGGACAGCCGCACCGCACAGGGCCGGGATGCCAGCCCACCACAGCAGGGGATTGCCAAAGGCGGAAATGGTGCTGTAACCCTGCCAGGTATCCCCGGCAAAGTACCAGATGGGCCGCAGGTCAAAGGGCCATTCGTACCAAGGGGAGGCAAAGGAGTGGGTGGCCACCAGGTGGGCGTGGTAGTTGAACATGGTGGTCTGGTAGTTCCAGAAGCTTTGCAGCACACGGCTGGCGTTGTGGGGCAGGGTGGTGATGGGAAAAAACGCCGCAAAATAAATGGTAAAGGGGATGGCGATAAAGAACAGGCAGCACCAGCCGCACAGCTTCAAAAACTTTGCCAGCACCGGCTGGAGGGGCTGGCCTTCCCTTTTGGACTCCCACCAGGTGAAGAGCAGCTTCCCGAAGAACAGCCCTGCCAAGCCCAAAGCGCCGTAGGCTGCCGTCCACTTGGAGGCGATGCCCAGCCCGGTGAAGATCCCGCAGGCAAGCAGGGGAGGCAGCAAGCGCTTCCAGCTGTCCCCCAGCAGGTCCCGTTTCAGGAACACCACCATGGCGTCGTACATCAGCAGCAGGAAAAACACCGCGTAGGTGTCGATGGTGGCAATGCGGGTCTGGGTGAAGTGCATAAAGTCAAAGGCGAATAGCAGCGTGCCCACAAAGCACAGCCGGGTGCGGCCAAACAGCTGCTTTAAAAGGTGGTACAAAATGGGCAGCATCAGCACCCCCAGCAGGGCCCCCACGCACCGCCAGCCAAAGGGGTTCATGCCAAACACCCGGATGCCCAGGGAGATCAGCAGCTTGCCCAGGGTGGGATGGGTGTTTTCGTAGGGCTCCAGGCCCAAAATGTGCTCGTAAGCGGTCCGGGCGTGGTAGATCTCGTCAAAATAGGTGGAGTTCTGATAGGTGATCTCCGTGGGCACCTGGTCCTGTTCGTCGGTGAGGGCCGCCGCCCCGGCACCCTCCCCGGTGATGTTGGCCAGGGCTGGGGTGCCGGTGTATTGCAGCCCCGCCTCGTTGATGGTCACACTGCCGTCCAGGGCCGTCAGGCGCACAAAGCGCCCCGGGGTGGTGAGGGTGTACTTTTTCCAGGCGAATACGCTGCCGTCGGAAAGGGTGCCGCAGTCCGTCCAGTTGACCCCGTCCTGGCTGGTTTCCACCTGGACGTTCACCCCCACCCGGGCGGCGTAGTGGGCGTCGTCCGGGGCGATGCCCGGCAGGTAGACCAGGGTGCAGCATTCCCCGTCGGCAGAGAGGACCACGCTCTCCCCTTGGGCGGGTGTCCAGGGGGTGACCGCGGTGCTCATGTCCCCCAGGTTCCAGAAGGCAAAGCAGGCGTACACCAGGGTGACGGCCGCCATCAAAGCCCAGTCACGGGGCAGAAACCGGCTGTCCACCGGCTGGTGGTCCACCAGGGGCCGGGGTGGGTGGGCAGCCCCTTCCAGCACCTTCCCCCGGAGGAACACCCGGTACCCCACCCAGAGCAAGTAGGCAATGGCTGCCATCTGCCCCAGGGAGAACATCCGGGTCAGCCAGGTGTTGGGGTTATAGCTGTTGTAATACTCGGCAAACTGCCACAGCACATAGGACACGTTGGCGTAGCTGGCAGTGGCCAGGGCGGCAAAGGCCCGCAAAAGCCCCCGGTCCGGGACAAACACAAAACTCAGCAGGGCAAACAGCAGCGCCGGGAACAGGTAGCGCTCGTGCATCTTCACCGAGAAGGCGTACATCACCGCCATGAGCAGGGCCGGACAGTAGAACACCACCTCTTTGCGCCGGGAACCAAACACCACCACCCCGCACAGGGCTGTGGCGATGATCGGGCCCAGTAAGTCCAGCAGGTCCCCAGTGAGGCCGGGAGGCAGGGGGTTCCAGTTCCAGCCGATAAGGCTCCAGAAGTTGTAGGCGTTGACAGAGTAATAGCTGTAATAGTCCAGAGTGGCCTTGTAGCGCTCCAGCAGCCACAGGAAGTTGAACCCCTGGGTGAAGGGCAGGGCGATCACCAGCACCGTGGCCACCGTCAGCAGGATGCCCAGCAGCAGTTTTCCCCACCTGCGCTGCTTGAGG
>CAJFMJ010000017.1 GCA_904391645.1 uncultured Neglectibacter sp. | reverse complement strand
TAACGTGGGGAAGATCATGATTGGCGATTACCACTTTTTACCCTGTACCCCTGCGGGTATCATGGAGCTGCTGAAGACCTATGACATTCCTGTGGAGGGCAAGCGGTGTGTTGTAATCGGCCGCAGCAATATTGTGGGCAAACCCATGGCCATGCTGCTGCTCCACCAAAACGGCACAGTGACCATCTGTCACAGCCGTACGAAAGATTTGCCTGCTGTCACAAGCCAGGCGGACATTCTGGTTTCTGCTGTGGGGAAAAGTCACTTTGTCACAGCGGATATGGTCAAGCCGGGGGCTGTGGTCATCGATGTGGGCATGAACCGGGATGAAAACGGCAAACTCTGCGGTGACGTGGACTTTGCCGCAGTGGAGCCGTTGGCATCCTACATCACCCCGGTGCCAGGTGGCGTTGGTCCCATGACCATCGCCATGCTGCTGAAAAACACCGTCACTGCCGCCAAGTTCCAAAATGGCCTGCTCTGACAAAACAGGAGTTGTCCCTATGGCAAGTTTGCTGGAAAAGATCCATTCCCCGGAAGACATCAAAGGGTTTGATGGGGAAGAGCTCGCTGCCCTGTGCGAGGAAATGCGTCAAGTCATCATTGAAACTGTTTCCGCCAATGGGGGCCACTTAGCCTCCAATTTGGGTGTTGTGGAACTTACAGTGGCTTTAGCCTTGGCTTTTTCGCCTCCCAGGGACAGTATCATCTGGGATGTAGGCCACCAGAGCTATCCCTATAAGCTGTTGACAGGCCGGTATCCCCAGTTTTCCACTATCCGGCAAGAGGGAGGCCTGGCCGGCTTCCCCTGCCGGGAGGAGAGCCCTTATGACTTGTTTAGCTGCGGCCACAGCAGCACTTCCATTTCCTCTGCTTTGGGGGTTTCAGAGGCCAATTACCTCCAGGGGAGAGAGGACTATGTGGTGGCTGTCATCGGGGATGGCGCCCTCACCGGCGGCCTGGCCTACGAAGGCCTGAACAATGCGGGAAGGCTCCACCGGAACCTGATCGTCATTCTCAATGACAACACCATGTCCATTTCCAAAAATGTGGGTTCCATGGCGCGGTATCTCAGCTATATCCGGACAAAACCGGGCTATATCAAAACAAAAAACCGGCTGGAACGCACCTTGCAAAAACTTCCTGTGGTGGGTTCTGCCATAGCCTGGATGTTGCGGAGAGTCAAACGGGGAGTAAAACGGCTGTTCTACAATTCCAATATCTTTGAAGATTTGGGGTTTGCCTATTATGGGCCCTTCGACGGCCACGACGTCAAAGAGCTGGCCGAAACCCTGGAAACCGCCAAATTGATCCACAAGCCTGTGCTGCTCCACGTGCGCACGTACAAAGGCAAAGGCTATCAGTATGCGGAACAGGACCCATCTATTTTCCACGGCCTTTCCGGGTTTGATGTCACCACAGGAGATACTGGTGCCAAGTCCCAGAGTTTCTCCGATGTATTCGGGCAGACACTTTGTGCTCTTGCTCGGGAAGACCTGAAAGTGTGCGCAATCACGGCGGCTATGCAAGTCGGTACTGGCCTGAGCGGGTTCCGTGAAGAATTCCGCAGCCGGTTTTTTGACGTGGGCATCTCGGAAGAACACGCGGTCACCTTTGCCGGAGGGTTGGCTGCACGTGGGATGGTCCCTGTGTTTGCCGTGTATTCCACCTTTTTGCAGCGAGCTTACGACCAGCTGATCCACGATGTGGCGTTGCAAAACACCAAAGTGATCCTGGCCATCGACCGGGCTGGCGTGGTGGGGGAGGATGGGAAAACCCATCAAGGCGTGTTTGATGCCGCTTATTTGCAGACGATCCCCCAAACCACCGTGTATTCCCCCGCGTACTTTGAGGAACTGACACTCCAGCTCTCCTATTTGGTGAAGGAAGGGCAGGGGCTTTGCGCCATCCGTTACCCCCGGGGCAAAGAGCTCTTTAAGCCCGCCGGGTTCCAAGCGGCGATTTCCCCTTCCAGTGTATACGGCTCCATGGATGCTTCCCTGTGCTTTGTGACCTACGGAAGGGAGTTTTCCTTTGCCGCTGAGGCAGCCCAGCAGCTGGAAGAGCAGGGGAACCCTGTAAAACTTGTGAAACTGAACCGGATCATCCCAGTGGACCAGGGGGCAGTGGACGAAGCCCGCTCCTGCAAACACGTTTTCTTTTTTGAAGAAGGCATCCAAAGGGGCGGCATTGGGGAACACTTCGGGTTCTTGCTGGAACAGGCCGGATTCCAGGGGAAGTTCCATCTGCGGGCCATCCAAGACCCGTTTATCCCCCATGCGCCCATGTTCCGTTCCCTGGAAATGTTGGGCCTTACTATGGAGGGGATCCGGCAGTTTGTCAGACAGACATTGGAAAAGGAGAAATCACGCAGCCATGAAGAAACGGCTTGATATTTTAGTGACAGAACAGGGCCTGGCTGAGAGCCGAGAAAAGGCGAAAGTGCTGATCATGGCCGGCCAGGTGTATGTGGACAATCAAAAAGCCGATAAACCCGGTGACACCTTTCCGGAGGACGCTTTGGTGGAAGTGCGGGGCAAGGGCCTGCAATATGTGAGCCGGGGCGGCTTAAAGCTGGAAAAAGCCATGAAGGAGTTTGGCCTGACGCTCACAGGGAAAACCTGTATGGATATCGGTGCCTCTACCGGTGGTTTTACCGACTGTATGCTGCAAAATGGCGCCGCGAAGGTGTATGCGGTGGATGTGGGATACGGGCAGCTGGCTTGGAGTTTGCGCACCGATCCCCGGGTGATCAATTTAGAGCGTACCAACGCCCGCTACCTCACCCGGGAGCAGATCCCGGAGGAGATCGGGTTCTTTTCGGTGGATGTGTCTTTCATTTCCCTGGAGATCATCCTTCCAGCTGTACGCCCTCTGCTAGGGGATGGCGGCCAAGCGGTTTGCCTGATCAAACCCCAATTTGAAGCTGGCCGGGAAAAGGTTGGCAAGAAAGGCGTTGTCCGGGACAAGTCCGTTCACCAGGAGGTGGTGGAGAAGATCCGCCGGTTTGCTTTGGAGAACGGGTATTCCGTTCTGGGGCTGACGTTCTCGCCTGTCAAAGGGCCGGAAGGCAACATAGAGTATTTGATCTATTTGGAGAAGGCCCAAGAACCTTGCCAGGCCGACGGCGTCCCGGATGCCTGGGATTTGGTGGAAGCCTCCCACCAGGCGCTGGACCGTCCTGGAGTGAAATAAAGCTGCCCTGGGGAAGGAGGGATTTTGGTGAAAGTGGCCGTGGTGCCCAATTTGACAAAAGAAGCTGCCCAGGCCTGTACCAACGAAGTGTTGGAGATCCTTGCCGGGTGCGGCTGTGAAACAGTATTAAAAACAGACTTGTTTACCTCCCATGGCACCTACCAGGAAAAGGTGGAGGACTCCCTCCTTTCCTGCGATGTGTTTATTGCCATTGGCGGCGACGGCACCATCATCCATACCGCCAAATTGGCTGCCTCCATGGGGAAGCCAACGCTGGGGGTCAATGCGGGGAAATTGGGGTTTACTGCCGGCGTGGAACGCCATGAGCTTGCCCTGCTTCCCAATTTGATACACGGGGAATATCAAGAGGAACGACGGCTGATGCTTTCGGTGGAGCTGTCGTGCCAAGGGCACCCTCACCAGTTCTTTGCGCTCAATGACGCAGTGCTCTCTGGAGAACCAGCAAAAATCATCGATTACAATATGGTGTTGGGCCGACGCTCCTACCGCTACCGGGCAGATGGCTTTATTGTGGCTACCCCCACAGGTTCCACGGCATATTCCCTTTCTGCGGGCGGGCCTGTGATCGAGCCCAATATGGACTGTTTGGTGTACACGCCCATCTGTCCCCATTCCCTGTTTAACCGCAGCGTGATTTTTGGAACGGAATCCCAGCTGTTGGTGGACATCCCTGAGAACATCGGCAAGCTTTATCTTTCAGTGGACGGGGAAACACCTTTGGAGGTTTTCCCCGGTGACAGTCTGCGGTTTTCCCCGGCAGACAGGGTCGCCCGTTTTATCCGCCTGGGCGGCCAGGATTTTTATGACATCCTCAATCAGAAAATTATCGAAACACGGCAATGACCAGCCGTGAAAAGACTTTAACATAGAAAAACGGCTCTGTGCCAGAAAGGACAGGTTCCCATCCATGAAAACACGGCGGCATGCAAAAATACTGGAACTGATCAAAGAACATGACATCGACACCCAGGATGAGCTCTTGCGCTACCTGCGAGAAAGTGGGTTTGACGTGACCCAGGCTACAGTTTCCCGGGATATCAAAGAGCTGCGTCTGGTTAAAACCCTATCCCGGGTGGGGAAATACCGCTATTCCACCGGCAGCGAAAATACCAACGATATGTCCTCAAAATTTTACTCGCTCTTTGCCGATTCGGTGCTCTCGGTGGAAGCTGCCCAAAATATGTTGGTGATCCGTTGCATGACCGGTATGGCCCAAGCGGTGTGCGCCTCTTTGGATTCCATGCATTGGCCGGGGTTTGTAGGTACCTTGGCTGGGGACGATACCATTTTTATCGTGTGCCGCACAGACACAGACGCTACAACCAGCCAGGAAGAGTTCCGGAAACTTATCAACAGGTGAGGAAGTATGCTTGCTCAGTTATTCATTCACAATATCGCGGTCATTGAAAAGGCGTCCATTGACTTTGAGGGCGGTTTTACTGTGCTGACTGGCGAAACCGGTGCAGGTAAATCCATCATCATCGACGCCATCCATGCCGTGTTAGGGGAACGCACTTCCAAAGAGCTGGTGCGCTCCGGCGCCAGCAGTGCCTCCGTATCGGCGCTGTTTACCGGCCTGGATGAGGAAACCCTCTCTCTGTTGGACCAGCTTTCCCTGCCTCGGGAAGAGGACGGCTCCCTGTTGATCCAACGGGATATCCGCCTGGAAGGGCGGCCCTCCTGCAAAATCAACGGCGCACCCGCCACAGTTTCCATGCTGAAACAGCTGGGACCGAAGCTGGTCACGATCCACGGCCAGCACGAAAGCTACGAACTGCTGTCCCCGGAAGTGCACATGACCTACCTGGACAGTTTTGGTGGTTTAGAGGGCCTTTTGGAAGAATACCAAACTGCCTACCACGCCCTGCGGAAGACCCAGCAGGAATTGGAAGCTTTACAGACGGATGAAGGGGAGAAGGCCCGTTTGTCCGACCTGCTCCACTACCAGATCGACGAGATCGAAGGGGCCAACGTCCGGGTGGGGGAGCAAGAGGAACTGGAAGCCCAGCGGGAAGTGATCCGCAACAGCGAAAAGATCTCCCAGGCTTTGGAGCTGCTTCGTGGCGTCCTTTCAGGGGACGAGGAAAGCGAAGGGCTGCTGGCAGGGATCTCCCAAGCTTCCTCCCAGGCGGCGAAAATTGCGTCTTATCTTCCGGAATTGGAAGAGGCTTCCCAAAAGCTGCAGGAAGCCGGCTATCTCTTGGAGGATGTGGATGGGATCCTTCACAACACCGCGGTAGATTTTGACCCGGAACTGCTGGAATCCATCGAAGAGCGCCTGGATCTGTTGTATAAATTGGGGCTGAAGTATGGGAGCAGCGAGGAAAAAATCCTGGAGTTTTTGGAGGACTGCCGTACCCGCCTGCACCAGATTGAATTTTCCGACGAGGAACGGGAACGTCTGGAAGCCCTGTACGAAGAGCAAAAAGGCCGTGCGATTGCCTTGGCACGGAAGCTTTCCGAGGGGAGGAAAGCTGCTTCCAGCCAGTTTATTTCCCAGGTAAAAGGGGAACTGGTGTTCCTCAATATGCCTGGGATCCAGTTTGAAACTGAGATCCAGCGGGTGCCTCTGTACGCTATGGGCTGTGATCGCATCCAGTTCCTGGTGTCGGCCAACAAAGGGGAGCCGCCAAAGCCCATGTCCAAAATTGCTTCCGGCGGCGAACTTTCCCGGATCTTGCTGGCCATTAAAACGGTTTTATCTGGGAAAGACAAGGTGGACACCTTGATCTTTGACGAGGTGGATACCGGCATCAGCGGCGCCGCTGCCAACAAGGTGGGGCAGAAGCTGAAGCAGGTTTCCCAAAACCGGCAGGTGTTGTGCATTACCCATCTGGCGCAAATGGCTGCTCTGGCAGACCATCACCTGTTGATCGAAAAGCACGTGGAGGGGGAACGCACCTTCACCCAAGTGCAGGAATTGGATTTTGAGGGCCGTAAGCGGGAAGTGGCCCGGATCATCGGTGGTGACCAGATCACTGATTTGCAGCTGAAAATGGCGGAGGAAATGCTGCGAAAGGGTTGACAATCCTAGTTTACCGCCGTATAATTACACTCAATGGCAATGAAGGAACCAAGTAGGCGCCGGTCCCACGGCAAAGAGAACTCGCGGCAGGTGAAAGCGAGAGCGTGGCGGTTGTTGAAATTACTTTCCTGAGCTGCCGCCTTGAACCTGGTATAGTAGGGGCGGCCGTGCGGCGGGCGTTATTCCGCCAGGGCATGGAAGTGCCCGGTAAGGTCGCAGTCCGTAAGGCTGCGATAAATTGAGGTGGTACCGCGGTAATGTACTTTATCGCCCTCTGCGTGAAAATGCAGGGGGCTTTTCTTTTTGTCAACAGAGCCTCCCGGTGCATTTTCAAAAATCACATTTTTGGAAAGGACTGACACACAATGGGAGTGTACGAAGAACTGAAGGCCCGGGGGTTGATTGCCCAGGTCACTAACGAGGAAGAGATCCGGAAAGTGGTCAACAGCGGCAAGGCGGTTTTCTACATTGGCTTTGACTGCACGGCCGACAGCCTGACCGCCGGTCATTTTATGGCCCTGACTTTGATGAAGCGGCTGCAGATGGCGGGGAACAAGCCCATCGCCTTGATCGGCGGTGGCACCACCATGATCGGCGACCCCTCCGGCCGGACGGATATGCGCAAAATGCTCACCAAAGAGGACATCGAGCATAACGCTGCCTGCTTCAAGCGGCAGATGGAGCGCTTCATCGAATTCGGCGAGGGCGAAGGGAAAGCCATGATGCTCAACAACGCCGATTGGCTGCTGAACTTGAACTATGTGGATCTGCTGCGGGAAGTGGGTGCCTGCTTCAGCGTCAATAATATGCTCCGGGCTGAGTGCTACAAGCAGCGCATGGAGAAGGGGTTGTCCTTCCTGGAGTTCAACTACATGATCATGCAGAGCTACGATTTCTACTACCTGTTCCAGCATTACGGCTGCAACATGGAGTTTGGCGGTGACGACCAGTGGAGCAATATGCTGGGCGGTACCGAGCTGATCCGCCGGAAGCTGGGCAAAGACGCCCACGCTATGACCATCACCCTGCTCACCGACTCCAACGGCAAAAAAATGGGCAAAACCGCTGGCAACGCCGTTTGGCTGGACCCCAATAAAACCAGTCCCTTTGACTTCTACCAGTACTGGCGCAATGTGGATGATGCCGACGTCATGAAGTGCATCCGGATGCTCACCTTCCTGCCTTTGGAGCAGATTGATGAGATGAGCACCTGGAAGGACCAGCAGCTGAACAAGGCCAAGGAGATCCTGGCCTTTGAGCTGACCAAGATGGTCCACGGGGAAGAGGAGGCAACAAAAGCCCAGGAAGGTGCCCGAGCCCTGTTTGGCTCCGGGGCAAATACCGCCAATATGCCCACCACCCAGCTGTCTGCAGATGACTTTACAGATGGGCAGATCGCTGTTTTGGACCTGTTGCTGAAAACTGGTCTGATCCCCTCGAAGGGGGAAGGCCGCCGGCTGATCCAGCAGGGCGGGCTCACTGTGGCCGACGAAAAGGTCACCGATATCAACAAGACCTTCTCCCAGGCTGATTTTGAAAACGGCCTGGTCATCAAAAAGGGCAAGAAAGTATTCCACAAGGCAACACTTTAAAAAAAGCAATGAAAAAAGGGAGTCCCACAAAGGGGCTCCCTTTCGTTATGTTCTATTGGGGCTGTGACGTCAAGCCAGGGCAGTTTGAATGGCAGCCAGCACCGTGTCAAAATCCGCCTCGGTGACCAAGAGGGAGATCTCCACTTCCGAGGTGGTGATCAACCGAATATCTGCATCTGTGGCGGAAATGGCGTTAAACACCTGGGCTGCAATACCAGGGGTGTTCTTCATAATGGGGTCGTAAACGGAGATTTTGTGGTTGACAGAGCTTACAATCACATCAATATCCGTTTCCCGTTTCAACTTAGAGGTAAACCCTAAAATGCCGATCAGATCCTCATCGGCAATGGTGAAGGAAAGCCCCGTGGTGGCCCCGTGGGTGGGTGCCATGGAGATCATATCGATGTTGATGCCGCACTGAGAAATTTCGTCAAACACCTTGGCAATGGATGCTGCATTGGCAGGGCAGTCCTGCAAAGTGACCAAGGTGATGTTGTCGACAGTGCTGATAACAGTGGTAGCGCTCATGGTGATCCCTCCTCAGATCAAATGGGACATATCATATAGACCGGGAGTTTTGCCTTCCATAAAAACAGCGGCGTTAACCGCCCCGGAGGCAAACAGCTCTTTCGATTGGGCGGAATGGGACAGGGTGAGCACTTCGCTTTGTCCGGCGAAGATCACCTGATGCTCTCCCACAATGGTACCGCCACGCACAGAATGCAACCCGATCTCCCTTTTTTCCCGCTTTTTACGCTGGGAATGACGGTCGTATACATACTGCATAGATTCATCCCGCACCTGGTTGATGGCGTCGGCAATCATCAGGGCCGTGCCGCTGGGGGCGTCAATCTTCTGGTTGTGGTGCATTTCCACGATCTCCACGTCAAACGTGTCACCCAGGACTGCCTCTGCTTTCTTGGCCAACTCGATGAGCAGGTTCACGCCCAGGGACATATTGCGGGAGTAGAACAAGGGGAGCTCTTTTGCAGCCTCTTGGATCTCTTTTGTCTGTTCGGCACTGTAGCCGGTGGTGCAGAGTACTGCCGCTGTTCCGGGATGGCTGCGGCAGAAATCTAAAATAGAGGAGAGGGCTGAGGGGTGGGAGAAGTCTACCACCACCTGTGCGGATTCTTTCACTTCACCCAGGGAGGAATATACCGGGAAAGCGCCGTTGGCCTTTTCTGAAAGATCCACACCTGCAACGATGGCGCAGTCTTCCCGCTGGCTCACAAAGTTTTGAACTGCGGCGCCCATTTTGCCATTGCAGCCACAGAGGATGATGTTGGTCATGCTGGGACTTCCTTTCTTTTTAACAAACGGCAGCCCTTACACCAAGCTGTGCTTTTTCAGCATGGCGGTGAGCTTTGCCTTCCCTTCGTCTGTCATGGTGGTCAAGGGCATCCGGCAGAAGTTGCTCTGGATCAGGCCCATTTGGAACATGGCCTCCTTGATGGGGATGGGGTTCACATCCAGGAAGAAGCCGTCCATCAAATCCAGGTATTCAAAATCGATCTTCCGGGCGGTTTCCAGGTCACCCTGCAGCATGGCGGCAGCCAGATTGTGCATGGTGCCGGGCAGGGCATTGGAAAACACGGAAATCACGCCCTTGCCACCCAAAGCCATGATGGGCAGGGTCTGATTGTCCTCACCGGAGTAGATGGTCAAGTTATCCCCGCAAAGGGCCGCCGTGCGGGCCGTGGCGGAGATGTCGCCGTTTGCCTCTTTCACCGCCACAATGTAGGGGTTCTTGGAGAGCTCTTGATAGGTGGCGGGCTGGATGTTACAGCCAGTGCGGCTGGGCACATTGTAAAGGATGCAGGGCATCTTCACGCTGTCCGCCACATAGTTGAAGCTCTCGATAAGGCCCTTCTGGGAGGTCTTGTTGTAATAGGGGGTCACCAGCAGCAGGCCGTCGGCGCCCAGGTTCTTGGCTTCCTGGGAAAGCTCTACGCAGAAAGCAGTGTCGTTGCTGCCAGTGCCTGCGATGACAGGCACCCGGCCCTTCGCCTTTTCAATGATGAATTTGATCACCTGGGTGTGTTCTTCTGTAGTCATGGTGGCTGCTTCACCGGTGGTACCGCAGGCCACAATGGCGTCAATGCCACCCTGGACCTGGAATTCTACCAAGCGTTCCAGCTCATCCCATGCAATGGACCCGTCCTTTTGAAAGGGTGTCACCAAAGCGGTGGCAGCGCCGGTAAAGATCACTTGCTTCATAAAGATCCTCCTTCAAAAACTCAATCGAAATAACCCTTGGCGCAAAGCAGTTCCGCCATGAGCAGCGCGCCGCCCGCTGCGCCCCGGAGGGTGTTGTGGGAGAGGCACACAAATTTGTAATCATACTGGGTGTCAGGACGCAGCCGTCCAACAGAAACAGCCATACCGCCTTCTAAATCCCGGTCCAACTTGGGCTGGGGTCGGTTATCCTCGGTGAAATAATGCAGGAACTGCTTGGGGGCGCTGGGCAACTCCAGTTCCTGGGCAGGGCCACGGAACTTTTCCCACCGCTCAATGATCTCCTCTTTAGAGATCTTATTTTCCAGCGAGAAGAACACAGCTGCCATATGGCCATCGGACACAGGCACCCGCAGGCACTGAGAGGTGATGGAAGGTGTGGTTGTGTTGACGATCACGCCATTTTCCACGTGGCCCCAAATCTTCAAAGGCTCCTGTTCGGACTTCTCCTCTTCGCCGCCAATGTAGGGGATCACGTTGTCCAGGATTTCCGGCATGGTTTCAAAAGTCTTGCCAGCGCCGGAAATGGCCTGGTAGGTACAAGCCAGCACTTTGGTGACGCCCAGATCCATGAGAGGATGGATAGCGGGCACATAGCTCTGCAAAGAGCAGTTGCATTTCACAGCGATGAAGCCCCGCTTAGTGCCCAAGCGCTTGCGCTGGTACTGAATCACGTCCGCATGGTCCGCGTTGATTTCCGGAATGATCATGGGCACATCAGGGGTGGAGCGGTGGGCGCTGTTGTTGGAAACCACCGGGCACTCGTGGCGTGCATACAGCTCTTCCAGGGCGCGGATGTCCTCTTTTTTCATATTGACAGCGCAGAAGACGAAATCCACCAGGGAAACCACCTGATCGATGTCTTTCTCTGCGTCATAGACAGGCATTTTCGCCATGGCGGCAGGCATGGGGGTCTTCATCAGCCAACGGCCGGCCACGGCTTCCTCATAAGTTTTACCGGCGGACCGGGCACTGGCAGCCAATGCTGTCACAGTAAACCAGGGGTGGTTCTCCAAAATGGTTGCGAAACGCTGGCCGACCATGCCAGTGCATCCGATGATCCCAACGCGATACTGCTTCATAATAAAAAATCCTTTCTGTGCGGCAATGTGGTGATATAGGCTAAAAAGGGGTACCTAAAGAAAAAACCGGTTGAAAACCGGCTGCCTATCTCCTATAATAGAAATGCTGTTTTGGTTGCCCAAAACGTATGTCAATAGCACTCCATCACAAGTGATGACAGTCGCAAAGCTGTTTGCTGTTGCAACCAGGAAAATATTCGCCCGATATTCCCCTTCGGCAGCTCACCCTTTTACAAGACTTCGTCGGTTTTGGCAACCTCCATCCCGCTACTTTTGAAAGCCGCGCCTCTATTTGGTTTTAATCATACCCTAGATTCCGTCGGTTGTCAATTTTTCCGCCACAATTTATTGTATGAATTTTTTACGGGGCTGTGCTTGCCACACCCTGGTTTGAGAAACGAGGATAAGCAATTTATGAAAACAAGCGATTTCAACTTTGACCTTCCGGAAGAACTGATTGCCCAAACACCTGTAGAGCCTCGGGACCACTCCCGGCTGATGGTGCTGGACAAGCACACCGGAGAACTGGAACACCGCCATTTTTACGACATCATCGATTACCTCACTCCCGACGACTGCCTGATTTTAAACGACTCCCGTGTGCTTCCTGCCCGGCTTTACGGCATCAAGGAAGACACCGGTGCCCACGTGGAATTCCTCTTGCTGCAGAACAAAGGCAACGACGTTTGGGAAGCCTTGGCCGGACCTGGCAAACGGGCCAAAAAGGGGAGCCGCTTCCAATTTGGCGATGGGCTACTCCGCTGTGAAGTGGTGGACGTCCTTCCCGACGGCAACCGGCTGATTCATTTTGAATACGAAGGGATGTTCTTCCACATCCTGGACCAGATTGGCCAGATGCCCTTGCCTCCTTACATCAAAGCCCGCCTGGAGGATAAAGAACGCTACCAGACCGTTTACTCCCGGGAGGAAGGCTCTGCGGCAGCTCCCACTGCTGGCCTGCACTTCACCCCGGAGCTGCTGGAAAAGATCCAGGCTAAGGGAGTGGAGCTGGGGTTTGTCACCCTCCATGTGGGGCTGGGTACCTTCCGCCCGGTGAGTGTGGAAAACATCCAGGACCACAAAATGCACTCCGAGCACTACCATATGCCTCAGTCGGTGGCAGATTTGATCAACAAGACAAAGGCCCGGGGCGGCAGGGTGATCGCCGTGGGCACCACCAGCTGCCGGACCATCGAGTCTGTGGCCCAGAGAGAGGGCTGCTTTAAAGAGAGCGAAGGCTGGACGGATATCTTCCTGTACCCCGGCTGTGAGTTCCAGGGCGTGGACGCTCTGATCACCAACTTCCACCTGCCGGAGAGCACCCTAATCATGTTGGTATCCGCTTTGGCGGGCCGGGAAAACATTCTCCATGCGTACAATGTTGCTGTAGAAGAAAAATACCGGTTCTTCTCCTTTGGCGACGCCATGTTCATCCATTGAGCCAACCGGTAAAGGGTGGTATACTAGTATCATCCCAGAGAAAGTTATCATTCTAACAGATCGAGAGGTTTCCCTATGGAACGCAACATTAAATTAGAACACGCCCTGCAAAAAGTGCAAAAGCCAGGCCGTTATGTGGGAGGGGAATTGAACTCCGTGGTCAAGGACCCCGCCCAGGTGGATGTGCGCTTTGCCTTCTGCTTCCCTGATACCTATGAAATTGGGATGTCCCACTTGGGAATCAAGATCTTATATGGGGCCTTTAACGAAGTCCCTTACTTTTGGTGCGAGCGGGTGTTCGCCCCTTGGGTGGACATGGAAGAGGAGATGCGCCGGGAAGACATCTCCCTGTACGCTTTGGAAAGCGGTGACCCAGTCAACCAGTTTGACTTTATCGGCTTCACCCTCCAGTATGAGTTAAGCTATACCAATGTGCTGAATATGCTGGAATTGGCAGGGATCCCCCTGCGCAGCGCTGACCGTCACGATTTGTTTAACATCGTGGTGGGTGGCGGCCCCTGCGTGTGCAACCCTGAGCCCTTGGCAGACTTCTTCGACATTTTCTTCCTGGGAGATGGGGAAGAAGTGGACATTGAAGTGATGGAGCTGTACCGGCAGTGCAAAAAAGAGGGCAAATCCAAGCTGGAATTTCTGGAACAGGCTGCCCAGATTGAGGGTGTTTACGTCCCTGCGTTTTATGAGGTAACCTACAACGAGGACGGCACCGTAAAGGCGTACACTCCCACCCACGGCGCTCCTGCCACCATCAAAAAGCGGGTCATCCGGGATATGGACAAGGCCTACTACCCCAAGGATTTTGTGGTGCCCCTGATCGACGTGGTGCACAACCGCATCTCCGAAGAGGTGCTCCGGGGCTGTATCCGGGGGTGCCGGTTCTGCCAAGCGGGGTTCCTCTACCGCCCCTATCGGGAAAAGAGCATTGAAACCATCGACCGCCAGTGCCGTGACTTGTGCCATTCCACCGGCTATGATGAGATCTCCCTTTCCTCTCTGTCCACCAGCGATTACAGCAAACTCAATGAACTGATCGACACCCTGCACCAGTGGACGGAAGGAGAGAAGGTCAGCCTTTCTCTGCCCAGCCTGCGGGTGGACAACTTCTCTCCCGAGCTGATGGAACGGATCAACTCTGTGCGGAAAAGCGGCTTGACCTTTGCCCCCGAGGCCGGCTCCCAGCGGATGCGGGACGTGATCAATAAAAATGTCACGGAAGAGGAGCTGCTCCACACGGTAAACGTGGCCTTTACCGAAGGCTGGACCCGCATCAAGCTGTACTTTATGATCGGCTTGCCCACCGAAACCTTGGAAGACGTGCTGGCCATTGACGAGCTGGGCCAAAAAGTGGTGGACGCTTTCTACCAGAACAAGGACAAGCCCAAAGGCAAAGGGGTGGAGGTGTCCCTCAGTGCTGCGGCATTTGTGCCTAAGCCTTTCACGCCCTTCCAGTGGTTTGGCCAGGATACCATGGAAACCCTTCAGGAAAAGCAGTACGCTTTAAAGGGAGGGGTCCATTCCCGGAAGCTCTCCGTCAGCTACCACGGGGCAAAAACCAGCTTTTTGGAGGCTGTGTTTGCCCGAGGCGACCGGCGCCTCTGCGCGGTGATGGAAAAGGCCCGGGAGTTTGGCCTGCGGTTTGACGGCTGGGATGACTGCTTTGACTTTGACAAGTGGATGGAAGCATTTGAAGTCTGTGGTTTGGACCCTGCCTTTTACGCCAACCGCCACCGGGAATTCGATGAGGTGTTCCCCTGGGACCACCTGGACTACGGCGTGAAGAAGGAGTTCTTTATCGAAGAGTGCAAACGGGCTTATGCGGCCCAGACCACGCCCAACTGCAAAGAGAAGTGTTCTCACTGTGGGGCGGCTTGCTATAAAGGGGGGATCTGCGTTGAAAAACGTGCGAGTGTGGTTTGAGAAAAAAGGGGCGGTCCGGTATATCTCCCACCTGGATCTGACCCGGAATATGTCCCGGGGAATTAAGCTTTCCGGCCTGCCGGTGTGGTACACCGAAGGGTTTAATCCCCGGATCTATATGACTTACGCCATGCCCCTTTCTTTGGGCGTCTGTGGCGAGCGGGAGTGCATGGACATCCGCTTGACGGAAGAGTTTCCCTTAGAGGAGATCGCTCCCCGGTTGAACGCCCACCTTCCCGCAGACCTGCGGGCCTTAGAGGCTACGGAGCCCGTGGACAAATTTGAGGAAATCCAGTTTGGCGATTATGAGGTGTTTTTGGAGTCCCAGGCCCCTGACGTTTTACAAGCCAAGCTGGACGCTCTTCTGGGCCGGGAGGCCATCCTGGTGCGGAAGCACACGAAAAAAGGGGACAAGGACTTTGACATTAAGCCGGATTTCGCAGATATCCAGGTACAAACCCAGGAGAATGGTCTGCTTTTGCAGTTGCGCCTGCCCTGCAGTATGGGCGGCAGCACCAACCCGGCTCTGCTGTTGGAAGCTCTCAAACAGTACGAGGGAGAAGAACCTTATTCCACCATCACGCGGAAACGGCTGCTGCTGAAAGATTTTTCCGAATTAAGGTAAATAATCCTTGCTTTTTACCAGGTTTTATGCTAAAATATTCGAGCATTTGAAATCCGCGGGTTTTCCTCAAAGGCTTGCCCGTGGGGACCGAACCGCGGTGCGCTTTGCCGCCGCGCTAGGAAACGGGCAGTCCGCTGCCGGGCAACTGGCATGAATGTCTGAACATTTACGATATGGAGGAATATCAAATGGACGCAATCAAAATGATCGCTCAGGAATCCCTGAAGGCTGAAGTTCCCCAGTTCTCCATCGGTGACACCGTACGTGTGGACGTGAACATCCGTGAAGGTGACCGGGAGCGTATCCAGCAGTTTGAAGGCACTGTCATCGCCCGCAAGGGCAGCGGCATCAGCGAAACCTTCACCGTTCGCCGTGTTTCCTATGGCGTAGGTGTGGAGCGGGTGTTCCCGCTGCATTCCCCCAACGTGAAGGCCGTGAATGTGGTTCGTCAGGGCCGTGTGCGCCGCGCCAAGCTGTACTACCTGCGCAACCGCGTGGGCAAGGCCGCCAAGGTCAAGGAACAGCTCAAGTAAAAGCAGCATAAGCAAACGTGAGAAAGGGACATTGGCTGTCCCTTTTTTGCTATCAATTTTTGGTGCGCTTGGCACGTCCGAGCGCCAGATAGGAGAGAATGACCGTGGATCAGAATACTGGAAGCGTTCCCAAAAGAAGCAAGCTTGTGCGCACTCTCCTGGAGTGGGTGGAAGAGCTTGTGATCGCAGTGGTGCTGATTGCGGTGGTATTCACCTTTGCTTGCCGGGTGATCACGGTTACAGGAACTTCTATGGTGCCCAACTTTCACAGCGGTGACCGTGTACTGGTAGTAAACGATTTTACCGGGGTGGAACAGGGCGATGTGGTGGTGATTGTCAATGTGTTGCAGGATCCCATCATCAAGCGTGTGATCGCCACGGAAGGGCAGACTGTGGACTTTGACTACAATGCCGGCACTGTGCTGGTGGACGGCCAAGTGGTGGACGAAACACAGTTTGGCCTGGAAAACGGCATCACCGGTGAACCCTTCAGTTCCTTCCAGCTTTTGGAGTTTCCCCAGACGGTCCCAGAGGGCTGCGTATTTGTGCTGGGGGATAACCGTGCTGTTTCCGAGGACAGCCGCTATCAAGATGTGGGGATGATCGACAAACGGAACATCCTGGGCAAGGCAGTACTCCACTTGTTCCCGTTCCAGAATTTTGGACTGGTGTAAGCTTTAAGTGACCAAGAAAGGGGGAAGCGCTGTGGAAGAAACACTCCAAACGCGGCAGGAGCCTCCAAAGCCCCGGAGGGTATCTCCCGCTGTCCGCTCCGTCATGGAATGGGTGGAAACCATCGTCATGGCTGTGGTGCTGGTGGCGGTGGTGTTCACTTTCGTGGCACGTGTGATCACAGTAGACGGTGTGTCCATGGAACCAACCTATTATAACGGTGACCGGGTGCTGGTGACAAAACTGGCAGGACAAGCCCAGCAAGGGGACGTTGTCATCGTGGTAGGGGCATTGGAAGAACCCATTATCAAACGAGTGGTCGCTACAGAGGGTCAAACCGTGGACTTCGACCCGGAGCTGGGGGAAGTGACCGTGGACGGCCAGCCTTTACCGGGTTCTGTGTTTGGCATTGAGGACGGCATCACCTTTGTGCCGGATCTTCCCGGCATGGTGTTGGAGTTCCCTCAAACAGTGCCGGAGGGGTGCGTGTTTGTCCTGGGGGATAATCGGGACAACTCCACTGACAGCCGTTTTGTGACCGTTGGCATGGTGGACCAGCGGAACATCCTGGGCAAAGTGGTGTTCAATCTCTATCCGGTTTCCAAGATTGGATTTGTATAAGCGGAAAGCAGCTGTGCTTTACAACATGAAATATGGGAGAAATGGGCGGGCCTGCGGTCGCAGCGGGACGCCCATTCTCAAGTTATAAAGGAGGAATCCCCATGGCCGAGATTCAGTCGATCCAGTGGTTCCCGGGCCACATGGCAAAAACCCGGAGAAAGATCCAGGAAGATTTAAAGCTGGTGGACATCGTGGCAGAGATCTTAGACGCCCGGGTGCCCAAAAGCAGTTCCAACCCCGTGCTGCGTGAAATCATCCAGCGCAAGCCCAAAGTGGTGTTGCTCAATAAAAGCGATATGGCCGATCCTGCCCAAACCTCTAAGTGGGTATCGTATTACGCTTCCCAGGGGGAGAAAGCCATTCCCTTAGAGAGCAAAACCGGCAAAGGGGTAAACTCCTTTTATCCCGCTATCCGGGAAGTGCTCAAGCCCCAGATCGAAGCTTGGGAACGCAAAGGCATGGTAGGCCGGCCCATCCGTGTGATGGTGGTGGGCATTCCCAATGTGGGGAAATCCTCCTTTATCAACCGGATGATCCGGGGCGGCGCTGCCGGCAAGGCCGAAGTCCAGGACCGGCCAGGCGTCACCCGGCAAAACCGCTGGTTTACCGTGGGGAAAGGCTTTGAATTGTTGGATACCCCCGGTGTGTTGTGGCCCAAGTTTGAAGACCCCATCGTGGGGCAGCACTTGGCCTTTACCGGCGCTGTCCGTGACGAGATCTTAGACATCGAAGGGCTGGCTGCCAGCCTGTTGGAGCTGCTGATGGAACTGTACCCCAATGCCATCAATACGCGCTATAAAACAGACATTTCTCCCGAAGACCATTTACCCGGCCATGAACTGCTGGAACGGGTGGGCCGCAAGCGGGGGATGTTGATTTCCGGCGGCGAAGTGAACACCGAGCGGGCTGCCATCACTGTGCTGGATGAGTACCGGGGCGGCAAGTTGGGGCGCATCACCTTGGAGCGTCCCTAAAGAAAGGGGAGAAACCATGGCTAGTAAAAAGGCTGCAGTCTTAACAGAGAACCTTGACTGGTTTGCCTGGGAGCGCAGGGCCCAGGAACAGGGTTTGGGTCCTGTATGCGGTATCGATGAAGCGGGGAGGGGCCCCCTGGCAGGGCCTGTGTGTGCTGCGGCGGTGATCCTGCCCCTGGATTGCCACATTGACGGCCTGAACGACTCCAAAAAGCTGACGGAAAAAAAGCGGGAGGCCCTGTTTCCCCTCATCCAAGAAAAAGCCCTTGCCTGGGGGATCGGCTGGGCCAGCGCGGAAGAGATTGACTCCATCAACATTTTACAGGCAACCTTCTTGGCTATGAAGCGGGCGGTGGAGCAGTTGAGCGTCCAGCCAGGTTGGGCCCTTGTGGACGGCAACAGGATGCCGCCTTTGGACATTCCCGGGGAAACCGTGGTAAAAGGGGACGCCCAGTGCGCCAGCATTGCCGCGGCGTCTATTTTGGCAAAGGTGAGCCGGGACCGGCTGTTGGAGGAATGGGACACCCTCTATCCGGAATACGGTTTTGCAAAGCACAAAGGCTACGGCACCAAGGCCCACTATGATGCCATCTTGCGCCATGGTGTGCTGCCCATCCACCGAAAGAGCTTCTTAAAGAACCTGGGGGAGAAACAGCCTTGAAAACAGATTCTGGAAAAGCAGGGGAGGACCACATTGCCCGCTGGCTGGAAAAGCGTGGCTATCACATCCTGGCCCGGAATTACCATTCCCGGTTTGGGGAAATTGACATCATTGCGCAACAAGGGCCGTATCTTGCCTTTGTGGAGGTGAAGGCCAGGGAGGAAAACAGTTTGGTTTCCCCTTTTGAATCCATCACCCCGCAAAAACAGCGGAAGATCCTCGCTACAGCAAAGGCATATTTGCAACGCCACCCTTGTGACCTTCAACCGCGGTTTGACGCCGCAGCCGTATATCTGAAAAACGGGAAGATCGTTGGGGAGAGCTATTTAGAAAATGCCTTTTGGGGCTGAACAGAACGAAAGGGAGGAGTTTTATGCGTTATTTTGACCTGCACTGTGACACCATGACCAACTGTGCCCTCAAGGATATCCCTCTGCGGGACAACGATTGCCACGTCAATCTGGAAACCGTAAAGGGATGGGATCACTACGTACAATGCTACGCAGTGTGGCTCCCTGATGACTTGCGGGGGGAAGCGGCTTGGCAGCGGTTTCTGCAAGTGGCTCAACGCTTTTCCCAGGAAGTGGAGGAAAACAAGGACTGCCTAGAACAGCTCCGCGCCCCGGGAGATCTCAAGCGGATGGAGTCCACCGGACGCCATGGCGCCATCCTCACCGTGGAAAGCGGGGCGGCATTGGGCGGAAAGCTGGAACACATCCAGGACTTTCAGCGCCTGGGTGTGCGGATGTGCACCCTCACCTGGAACGGTGCTACCGAGCTGGGCCGAGGTGTTATGGCTCCCGGCACCACAGGATTGACAGACTTTGGCCGCCAGGCAGTAGCCGCTATGGAGGATGCAGGCATCCTGGTGGACCTGTCCCACGCCAGCCCCGAGCTGTTCTGGGATGTGGCAGAAATGGCCCGCAAACCGCTGGTGGCTTCCCACTCCAACGCCAAGGCCATTTGCGGCCATCCCCGCAACTTGACCAAGGAGCAATTTGAGGCCATTTGCCATTCCGGTGGGCTGGTGGGACTCAACTTTTTCACGGCCTTTTTAAACGATCAGCCGGAAAAAGCATCCATGGAGGATGTGCTGCGCCACGCGGAGTATTTTCTCTCTCTGGGCGGTGAAGACACCCTTGCCATGGGCGGCGATTGGGACGGTGCGGCTTTGCCCCAGGATATGCCCGGGCTGCAAGCCATCCCCGCTCTTTACGAGCTGTTCCTGCGCCACTATCCGGAACCGCTGGTGGAGAAGCTTTTTTATGGGAATGCTGCGCGGCTGTTCCAAGAGCAGAATTTGCTTTGACAGAATTGTAAAAGTACGGTATAGTTATACAACATAGGCTGGGAGTTCCCAGCAAAGAGAAAAACAGCATTTTTTAAAGTAAGGTGATACAGATGCGCTACAAAAGCACCCGCAATTCTCAACTGCGGTTGGAAGCCTCCCAAGTGATTGCCCAGGGAATTTCGGAAGAGGGCGGTTTGTTTGTGCCGGAAACCCTGCCGAACTTGCGGGAGGAATTGCCCGCTTTGGCGAAGTTGGAGTATCCCGCTTTGGCAAAAACCATCTTTCGCAAATTTTTGACCGACTTCACCTCGGAAGAGGTTGGCCATTGCGTGGACAGCGCCTACACGGCTGACAAGTTTGA
>CAJFMJ010000016.1 GCA_904391645.1 uncultured Neglectibacter sp. | reverse complement strand
TTTTGTAGTTGACGTAGATCACCATGCCAGGTTTGGCGCCCTGGGGCTTGCTCACATAGCGGATCTGGGTATAATCCACCGGCACTTGGGAGGAATCCTTGGCCCGGCTGTGCTGGGCAGCCAGCAGGGCCGCCTCTTCCATGGCCGTTTCCGTGGGCTCCCGCCCTTGGGTGACCAGCACGGTGTGAGAACCTGGGATGTTTTTTGTGTGGAACCAAATGTCATTGTTATTGGCAGTCTTTAAGGTCAGCCTGTCGTTTTGCCGGTTGTTCCGGCCCACCAGCACCGTAAACCCATCGGAAGTGGTAAACTTCATGGGTGCACTGACAGCGGCCGGCTTCTCCTTCTTGCTGCGGAGCTTCCGCAGGTACCCCTGCTCTTGCAGCTCCGCCCGGATCTCCGCAAGGTCACGCTCCGTTTCGGCCCGGGCCAGGGCATCCAAGACGCTCTCCAGGTATTCCAGCTCCTTGCCGGCCAACTCGATCTGCTCAGTGAGCTTCTCCTCGGCAGTTTTGGCTTTGCGGTATTCCTTATAGTACTTCTGGGCGTTTTGGGAGGGCGTCAGAGCCGGGTCCAGCTTGATGTGCACCAGAGGGCTCCCCTCTTGGTAAAAGTCCGGCAAATCCACACTTTCAGCGCCTTTTTCCATCTGGTACATATGGGCGCTGATCAAATCCCCCGCCACACGAAGGCCGTCCCGGTCGGCACACTGTTCCAGCTCCCCCCGCTGGGCATTGATCTTCCGGGAAAGCCGCTCGGAATGGGTGGACAGCAGCTTCAGCAGGTCCTGCTCCCGGACCCGCATCCGCTCCTGCTTGTCCCGCTCCCGGTAAAACTCGTCCAGCAGCTGGGAAAAGCTTTCGGCCTCCTTCACCACGGCAGCTGTACCGTACTGGTGGATCTCCAGGAAGGAGAAATCCATGGGCTTGCCCTGGGGGCTGACCGCCATGAAGGGCTTGCCGGAAACGTCCTCCACGGTATCCCGCATCTGCTGGTAGAAGAACCCTGCCCGGAAAACCTGCTCCTCGTCCATGGTTTTCACCGTAAGCTCCCGGCCGCGGCCCACCTGATGCGCCAGCTCCCGGCAGACAATGGGCGACACGCCTTGGAGCACCGCCAGATATCCTTTGGAGAGCTCCATGTCTTTGGGAAGGGCTTTCAGGGCCTCCACCACCTGCTGGGAGGAGGTGGTCAGGGGACACAACTTATTTTGGGGTGGGGGCAGGTGGTAAGAAAGCCCCGGCAGCACCAGCCGCTGGGAGGACATTTCCGCGTCCACCCGCTTTAAGGCGTCCACGATCTTCCCCTCTTCGTCCGATAGGATGATATTGCTGTAACGGCCCATGATCTCCATGGTGAGGGTCAGGGTGACGTGGTCGCCCAGTTCATTGATACAGTCAAAGTCGAAATGGAGCAGCCGTTCCAGCTCCGGCTGGCGGATGGCCACCAGCTTGGCCCCTTGCAGCTTCTTGCGCAGCAGCATACACAGCATGGGCGGCTGCTTGGGGTTTTCCAGGGGGATGGCGGTGAAGTGCACCCGGGCCGAATTGGCCCTGGCGGAAAACAGCACCTTATACGCGGCCTCCCTTGTGCGGAAAGCCACCAGGATCTCCTCCCGGTTGGGCTGGTGGATCTTATCCACCCGAGCCCCTAAGAGCTTCTCTTCCAGCTCCTGTTTGATGTGCCGCAGAAATGCGCCGTCCAATGCCATAGATATGTAAGTCCTTTCTGGTAATATGCTTGTTTATAGCACCCGCATGGGAGCAGCCTCGATCTGCGACAGGAGGAACGCCGTATCCGGCACCCGCTTCCGCAGGTAAGAGGCCAAAAATTCCGCGAAGACCTTCTCCGTATAATAATGGCCCGCCGCCACGCAGGTGAGCCTGGAATAGGCGGCCTCCAGCTCCTCATGGTGCTTGATCTCCCCGGTGAGGTAGGCGTCTGCCCCACGGCAAGCCGCCTGGTGGACATACTCCCCACCGGCGCCGCTGCACAGGAACACCTTCTGCACCGGCCGGTCCCCGGGGACAAACTTCACTGCCGGGGCAGAGAGTTTTTCCTTTACCAGGGCCGCAAAAGCCTCGGCGTCCAGGGGCTCCTCCAGGTCACCGGAATAGAGGACGCTGTCCTCGCCAAACACGTCTTCCCGCCGCAGGTTCCGCAGCCCCAGTTTGCTGCCCAGGGCCACATTGACCCCGCACACCGGGGACAGGTCCAAGTTGGTGTGGCAGCACAGGGCGGCAATGCCCCGGCTGGCCAGCTGATAGGGCACGTCTTGGGGCCCCAGGGATTTCACCGGGTGGAAGATCACCGGATGGTGGGAAATGATCAGGTTGGCATTCATGGAGGCCGCTTCGGCCACCACGTTGGGGGTGATGTCCAGGGCCAGCAGCGCCCGGGTCACCACCGTATTGCCATCCCCAACCAGCAGGCCCACGTTGTCAAAATCCAAGGCAGTGGAAAAGGGGGCCACCGCGTTGATAATATCGTAAATGTCGCAAACTCTTGCCATAAGGTTCTCCTTTTCACAGTGGGAATTCAGGACCGCACCCGTTCGTCCCCAAGGAGCGCCCCTCACGTGTGGGGCAGGTACATTTCTTGTATTTGCCGGATCAGCCCTTCCAGGAAGGCTGCCCGGTCCTCATCCCCGGTGTGGAGGGCGCCCTTCTGCTGGGCCGTCAAAACCCGCAATACCTTTTGGGCATAGGCCTCCACTTGAGGGGCGCCGGGCCGGAGGTTCCCCAAATAGGGGTACAAGGGGCCGGTTTCCACAGGGGAGCCCTGGTATTGGGCAGAAAAGGCGGAGTACACCTTGCCCCCATCCTCCACCGCCTCCTCCTGGAGGACGGCAAAGCCCAGATCCCGCAGGCCCAGGCGCAGCTCCGGCACGGAACTCATGGGCTGGAGGATCAGCCGCTTTTGGGGATCCCGTAGCCAGGGGGCTTGGGTGACGATGCGCAGGATCAGCTCCCCGCCCATCCCAGCGATGGCGATGTCCTCCGCCTCCTCTGGGGAAACGGCCTCCAGGCCATCGGACAGCCGGAAGGAAAGCTCCTCCCCCACGCCGTATTTCGCCCCGTCCCGCCGGGCGGCCTCCAGGGGGCCGGGATTGATGTCACAGGCCAGGGCTTTGGGGATCTTCCCCGTTTTTAAAAGCCAGATGGGCAAGTATCCGTGGTCGGTGCCCACATCGCACAAGGTACTGCCTTCCCGTACCAGGGAAGCGCAGAGGGCCAGCCGCGGGCCCAGTTGAAACAGTGGTCGCATGAAAAGTTCTCCAGATGCAGCGCTGCCGCCCGGCAGGTGATGTCGCGCGGCAGCTGTGATGGTCTTACTTATTTTTCAAGTGCTCATTGAGCTTGGCGACCAATTCATCTGCATTGACGCCGTGAACAGCACAAGCCTGCTCCACCGTTTCCCCGCGGGAGGAAGGACAACCCAGGCAATGCATCCCCATCTCTAAAAAGAAGGGGGCAGTAGTCTGGTCTAAATCTAAAATTTCACCGATGATGGTATCTTTGGTAATGGAAGCCATTGGAAGATTCCTCCTTGTTCTCTTTTTTGTTAATAGTATTATAATACCCTTTGTCCGGCTCCGCAACAACAAATTGACAAAAAAACAGCGCCCTTTTTCTGCCAAGGGCGCTGCGCTAAACTGAAACTGCGGGTTATTCCTGCTCTTCCTTCATGCGGGCAAAGCACTCGCTGCAATAGACCGGGCGGTCTTCCCGGGGCTGGAAGGGCACCTTGGCCTCTTTGCCGCAGGCTGCGCACACGGCCGTGTACAGTTCCCGCTGGGGATGGTTGGCGTTTTTCCGGGCCTGGCGGCAGTCCCGGCAGCGCTGGGGCTCGTTCTGGAACCCTTTCTCGGCGTAAAATTCCTGCTCACCAGCGGTGAATACAAATTCTTTGCCGCATTCCTTGCAGACCAGTGTTTTGTCTTCGTACATGGTTTTTACCTCGCTTTGTCTTTTCTGGAATAATCAAGCCCTGGAGGGAGTTGCACCACTCCGGTGGGTCCACCGCTTGCGCAGCAGGGCATAACGGTCAAAATTTTTTCAGCTTGGCACGCACCCGGTGCAGGGCGTTGTCGTAAGAGCGCAAAGGCACCCCCACCCTCTGGGCAGCCTCCCCCCGGCTGCATCCACTTAAATACAGGGCCAGCACCCGGCGCTCCAATGGGGACAGGGACACATTCATCTTTTTACAAAATGCCTGGAAATCTTCCCGCAGCTCCACCAGGGATTCCGGTCCCTGATGGGAGGCGGCCTCCCCCGCAGCTTCCAAGGGCACCGACTCGTTCAAGGGGCGGTTTTTGCTGCTGGAATGTTTCCGGGCAGCGCTGGTCATCCTGTTTTGCACACAAACCCCCGCATAGGTGGAAAAAGCAGCCCCACCTTCCCGGTAGGAAACAGCGGCGGCATACAGCCCTAACAGGCCCTCTTGCCACAGGTCTTCCTTTTCCGGGGCAAAGCTGCCCTCAAACTGGCGGGCCTTGTCCCGGATGAGGCCCAGGTACCGGGCGCTCAACTCGGCAAACGCTTCCCCCTGGCCCTGGCGCACCAGGGCAGCCAGCTGGGCGTCGCTTTGGTTTTGAAACTCCATCCCGCACCCCTTCCCCATTTCTTTTCCCTATGATAATCCAAAAGGGGGCAATCCGTCAAGATGCTGTTTTTTCCCCGTGATTATGGGGAGTTTTTATTACAGCGCGTTGTGTTTCTTGTGGTTTTATGGTATAATTCAGAAGAAAACAATCATTTTTTGGGAAGGATGGCGAGATGCATGGTTGAAAAAACCTACAGCATGGGGCTGTACGGCATGGAGGCATTCCCGGTGGAGGTGGAGGCAGACCTCTCCCAAGGGTTGCCAGCCTTTGAATTGGTGGGCTTGCCCGATGCCGCCGTGAAGGAATCCCGGGACCGGGTGCGGGCTGCCATGAAAAACTGCGGGTTCGAGTTCCCAGTCAGCCGCATCACCATGAACCTGGCCCCCGCTGACAAGAAAAAAGAGGGACCTATTTACGACCTGCCTCTGCTGATCTCCCTTTTAAAGGCCTCCCAACAGCTGAGCTGCCCCACCGACGACGCCATCTTTCTGGGGGAGATTTCCCTCTCGGGGGAGATCCGTCCGGTACGGGGCGTGCTGCCCATGGCTGACAAAGCCAAAGAAGCCGGGTTCAAACGGCTGTATGTTCCCCAGGAAAACGCCGGGGAAGGCGCTGTGATCCAGGGGCTGGAGGTGTACGGCGTCCGGGACGTGATGCAGCTGTACGACCATTTGCGCGGCAAGCTGGAACTTGTCCCCGCTGTGCCACAATGTGGGGAAACTTCTGACCCGGAGCTGCTGGACTTTTCCGATGTAAAGGGCCAGCCAGAGGCGAAGCGCGCCTTGGAGATCGCAGCCAGCGGCAGCCACAATGTGCTGCTGATCGGGCCGCCAGGGTCCGGGAAAAGTATGCTGGCCAAACGCCTGCCCTCCATCCTGCCGGAGATGAATTTTGAGGAGTCTTTGGAAACTACCAAGATCCATTCCATCCGGGGGAAACTCCCCCAGGGGGTTTCCCTGATCCGCACCCGGCCTTTCCGGTCCCCCCACCACACCATTTCCACCGCCGGTCTGGCAGGAGGCGGGCCGTCCCCTCAGCCGGGGGAAATTTCCCTGGCCCACAACGGGGTGCTCTTTTTAGACGAGCTGCCGGAGTTCTCCCGGGCCTCCATGGAAGTGTTACGCCAGCCCATGGAAGACGGCCGGGTGACCATCTCCCGGGTAAGCGGCAGCACCTCGTACCCTTGCCGGTTCATGCTTGTGGCAGCCATGAACCCCTGCCCTTGCGGCTACTTTGGCCATCCCACCCATCCCTGCCTGTGCCATCCCCACGCGGTGGAACGGTACTTGGGAAAGGTTTCCGGCCCTTTGCTGGACCGGATCGACCTGCACATTGAGGTGCCGGCCGTACCGTTTGAAGAGCTTTCCTCCACAAAACAGGAGGAGCCTTCCGCTGCTATTCGAGAGCGGGTCAACGCCGCCAGGGAACGGCAGCGCCAGCGGTTTGAAGGCAAGCCGTACCACTGCAACGCGGACATCCCTGCCGGGGAGCTCCAAGAGATGTGCCCCGCCACCCAAGCGGCGTCCCAACTGCTGCAGCGGGCCTTTGATCGCTTTGGGTTCTCTGCCCGTACCTATGGCCGGGTGGTAAAGGTGGCCCGCACCATTGCCGACCTGGATGGCAGCGACCAGATCGACACCTCCCATGTGGCGGAAGCCGTCCAATACCGGACGTTGGACCGGAAATACTGGCTGAAAAAATAGGTGCAAAAAACCGCCCTCCCCACTGGGGAAGGGCGGTTTCTTACTGCTTTATTTGTTGTCGCTGTTATACTGCTGGATATTGTCCGGGAAATTGAAGTGATAGGTATTCACATACCAGGTACCCAGGCCATTGTTGGCCTCCGCATAGTTGCCAAAGAAGAACACCTTGCACTCGGCCAAGCGGCGGTACACCAGTCCAGGATACACCACGCCGTTGGCAGAGTTCCACTGGAGGATATTATTTGCCACCACGGTGGAATCCGCCCAGGAAAGGTCATGGGCACGGCCGTCCTGCAGCTGGACATAGCCGGCAGGCATCCAGCCCACTTTGCCGTCGGAGGTGGTCACATGGTACCACACCTCCTGCTGGGTGGATGTGCGGGTGGCCTGGTAGCCGTCCACCGTCACTTTCGTGTTGAGCGCCACAGTGCCTACCTTTTCGCTGCTGATGGAGGCTGCCTTATACAGGATTCCATCAGACACATTCAAAACGCCTGTCACCGGGCTGCTCTCGGAAATCCCGGTGGGGTCTACCGCATTGAGTATGGCACGGCAGAACCCGTAATCTTCGCTCAGCGTCCCAGGGCCGCAGTTGTACACAAAACTGGTCAGGGCGTCAAACTGGGCCTGGCTCATTTTTATGTTGTAACGCTGGCGGAAACTCTCTACAGCTGAGGCATAGCTTCCCTTATTCACCGTGCTCACAAGCTGGGCATAAGCCTCTTCGGAAGTGAGGTTGTTGTAGAAGGGAATATGCTTGCCTACCACGTATCCATGCCCCACGGTGGGGTTGCCAGGAGCCAGCTTGTCGTCCTCGATCTCAGGCACAAAGCCTTCAAAGTTCGCCAGGATCTTGATGATCTCCCCGCTGGCCCGCCGGGTGTCATTTGTGGCGGTGGTAGAGGACACCGCACTGGAAGTCACCTGCACGGTAAACTCATAGGAATCCGAAGACATAGAGCCACCGGAACTAGTACTGGAAGTGGCCCGGATCGTGTAAGTGCCCGCTGCCTGGAACGCCACCGGGTAGGTGAAAACCCGCACCGTGTTGGTGGGCAGGCCATAGCTGGACACATGGCTCTCTGTTGTATAGGTTTGGGTGGTCCAGCCACCGGTGGCAGGACCGCTGGTGATCTCAAAATGCACAGCCGCTTTGCCGGTGTCAGTGATGGCTGTCAGGTTGAACGTCTGTCCCAAGCCCACAATATTCCCCTCTGCATAGGCAAAGCGCACCGCCTGAGGTGACTTCACCGTGACGGTACAGGTGGCCGAGGTATTTTGCCCGTCGGTAAAGGTGATGGTGGCCGTGCCAGGCTTGGCGCCGTAGATCATGGCCATCTGGGTCGTGCTGCCATAGGGGATGGTATAGGCCACATAGGCCACGCTGGGATCGCTGCTCTGCCACTTCATGGCGCTGATATTTTCGCTGACAGAACCGTCCAAACGGATGCTCTGGTACTGGGCAATGCTCAGGCTTTTGGAAGTGAGTGTGGCCCCGCTGGCGATGCCGCCTCCTTCGCTGCCCTCTTCGTAAACCACCACATAGTCCGGGTGGACATAGCCTGTGACGCCGCCTTGGGTCTTCACACCCAACCAACCATTGCTTTCAATGGAGGTGATGGTCAACAGGGCGCCTGTCGCTAAGGTCGTGATGGCAGTATAGTCCGTCCCAGGGCCGGAACGCAGGCGCAAGCCGTTGTCCGCGGTGACCTTCACCTGCTGCCCCACCTGGAAACCGGAGGGATCAGGATCTTCCGGATCCTCGGGGTCTTCCGGGTCTTCCTCAGAGGGGCCGGAAACCACGGTGACATAATCGCCGCTGACATACCCCACCTGGCCGCTGCTGGTACGCACTTGCAGCCAGCCGTTGCTCTCCACCTTCAACACGGTGAGCTGGGAGCCCTTTGGCACGCCGCCAATGATATTGCTGCTCTGGCTGGAATCCGGGCTGGAGCGCAGGTTCAAGCCGCCATCTGCGGTGACCTGCACAATGCAGCCCTCTTCCACGGCGGCAGCCACAGGGTCGGCTGCTTCCGCGATATGCTCATAGGCCCAATGGCTGGAGGGCACATCCACAAACTCCTGGGTACCGGCATCGGCGGCAAAGCCGTCGCCGGTGCGCTCCAAGGCGTTATTCAAAATGGGAGTCACCTGAGCCCGGGTGATATTGGCATCCGGCCGGAAGGTGTTGTCCTCAAAGCCGGAGATCCATCCCTTGCCCACAGCCGCATTGATATACCCCACTGCCCAATGGCTGCCCACGTCGGAAAAGCTGTTGGAAGCACCGCTGGACAAACCAAAGCACTTGCATACAGCCGTGACAAATTCCGCGCGGGTCACCTGGTTGTTGGGCCGGTAAGTGCCGTCTTCATAGCCGCTGAGGACATCCAGGTACACCAGCGTATTCACCGCTTTGGCGTACCAGGCGCCGGAACTTACATCGCTGAAATAATTTTCCGAAACAGTCGGATAGGACACCAGCAAGTTGTACAGGACTTGCGCCATTTCCGCCCGGGTCATAGCCCGATCCGGGAAAAAGAGGGCGCCTTCCTCGCCGGACATATACGCATCGTGTCCACCCACTTTCAGCAAAGCGGTGGCATCAAAGGTTTCCTCCTGGGTTTCCTCCAAGGTTTCCCCTTCCACGGGCTGGGAAGACTCCTCCGGCTGGCTCTCCTCTGAAAGCTGAGAAGAGGAAGTTTCCTCGGAAGATGTCTGGCTGTCCTCCTCCGAAGGTTCGGAAGAAGGTTCCGGGGTTTCTGTGGATGTGGACTCTTCTTCCGCCTGGGAAGAGCTCTCCTCCAGGGCCGATTCCACTGCGGAAACTGTTTCGGAAGAAGCAGGGGGTTGAGCGGCCAGCACTCCTGGTGCGGGCAAGATCAGCAGCAGCGCTAACAGCAGCGCCACCCATGCGACGATGTTTCTTTTTCCCGTTTTTCCCACGTTGGACCTCCCACAATCACAAAGGCTGTATGCCTGGTTTTCTAAAATACAACGTCCATTATAGCGAAAATATTACAAAATTGCAACCTTTTGCCGAACATTTCCACTTTACCGCAGGAAAACCCGGACAAAAAGAGGCCGCCGGGCAATGCCAGCAGCCTCTTAGAAACCTATGTTTTTCCTGCTTACGCTTTCTCCACCAGGGCCTTGGTATCCCGGGCAATGACCAATTCCTCGTTGGTGGGGATGACATACACTTCCATGGAGGAATCGGGAGTGGAGATCTTGCCTTCCTTGCCGCGGACCATCTCCTCGTTGAGAGCGGGATCCAGCTTTACGCCCAGGAAGGACAGGTAGTTGCCGACCACCTCACGGTGATGGGCCTGGTTCTCGCCCACACCAGCGGTGAAGACGATGGCATCGCAGCCGCCCAGGGCCACCAGGTAGCCGCCGATGAACTTGGAGATCTGGTACTCCAGAATGTCGTGAGCCAGCTTGGCACGCTCGTTGCCTTCTGCAGCAGCCTTGGTCACGTCCCGGTCGTCGCTGGAAACACCGGAAATGCCCAGCAGGCCGGACTTCTTATTCAAAATCTGATCCATCTCAGAGGGGGTCAGGTGCTCCTTCTCCATGATGAAGGTGACCACAGAGGGATCCAGGGTGCCGGTACGGCTGCCCATCATGAAGCCATCCAGGGGGGTGAGGCCCATGCTGGTGTCAATGACCTTGCCGCCGTCGATGGCGGTGATGGAGGAACCGTTGCCCAGATGGCAGGTGATGAGCTTCAGGTCCTTGATGTCCTTGCCCATCAGCTGGGCGCAGCGGTGGCTCACATACCGGTGGGAAGTGCCGTGGAAGCCATAGCGGCGGACAGCGTACTTCTCATAATACTCGTAAGGGACGTTGAACATATAGGCCTTGGGGGGCATGGTGGCGTGGAAAGAGGTGTCGAACACCACCACTTCAGGGACCTGCTCGCCGAAAACTTCCCGGCAAGCGCGGATACCCTGGCTATGTGCCTTGTTGTGCAGAGGGGCCAGGGGGATCAGGCTTTCAATGTCCTCGATGACCTTCTCAGTCACCAGCACAGACTCGTGGAAAATGGCGCCACCCTGCACGATTCGGTGGCCCACAGCGGAAACCTCGTCCAGGTTTTTAATGACACCGTATTCCTCGTCGATCAAGGCGTTTTTCACCTGCATAAAGGCAGCGGTATGGTCCAGCATATTCACGTTTCTCTGAAGTTCGCGGCCGTCGGCGGTCTTGTGGGTGAAGATGCCCCCGGGCATACCAATGCGCTCGCAGTTGCCTTTGCACACCATCTGTTCGTTGTCCATGTCAATGAGCTGGTACTTCAGAGAAGAACTGCCCGCGTTGATGACGAGAATTTTCATGTTCCTGATCTTTCCTTTCCAAATCTGTTCCCTTGGAAACCACCCCGGCAGGACAAAGCGCCTCAAAACGCGCCAGCTGCCTTGAGGGACGTTTTCCAAAAGTTTGTTTTTCCCCAGCCCTTGTATCCTGCGGGCTGTTCCTGTAAAATAAGTACAAAATTAAGAATGCAGTCCCATTTTAGAACATTTCCCAGTCAAATTCAAGAGTTTCGGAGGAAAATGCAGGAGAAATGAAAATTTCCGCCATTATTTGTGAGCTCAACCCCCTTCACAGCGGCCATCAAGCCCTATTTTCCCACGCCAAATCCCGCTTTGACGGCTTAGTGTGCATCCTTTCCGGCAACTACGTCCAGCGGGGAGAGCCGGCGATCCTGGACAAATGGGCACGCACCCGCCTGGCCCTCTCCGCTGGGGCTGACCTGGTGCTGGAGCTTCCCCTCCCCTGGGCGATGGCTGGCGCAGAGCGCTTTGCTGCAGGGGGTGTTGCCCTAGCCCGCTCCCTGGGAGCAGTGGACACCCTTTTGTTCGGCAGCGAAGAGGAGGATCTGAAATCCCTGTGGGACTTGGCAACCCTGTTGGATTCCCCTGCCTTCCCCCAAGCTCTGGAGGCCACCGACCCCACCCTCCCCTTTGCCCAGCGGCGTCAACAGGCGGCGGCACAGCTGATTGGAGAGGAAACTGCCTCCCTGTTGGAGCGTCCCAATTGCATTTTGGGGGTGGAATATGTAAAGGCTCTGCGCAGGCAAGGCGGCGGCATGGACGTGGAGGTATTTCCCCGGCTGGGGGCAGGCCACGATGTACCAGACCGCCAAGGGGTGCTCCTGTCTGCCAGCCACGCCCGGGAATTGCTGGTACAAGGGACCGACTTGGCAGGACGCTTGCCGGAAACCACACTGGCAGCTTGGCAGGCGCTTTTGGAAAAAGGCCAGTGCCCCGCCTCCCTGGGACGGCTGGAACGGGCCATTTTGTGTAAACTCCGCTCTCTGACTGTGGAGGACTTTGCCCTGCTCCCCGACATCAGCGAAGGGCTGGAATACCGGCTTTACAAGGCTGCCCGGCAGGCTGGAGGGCTGGAGGAGTTTTGGGACTTGGTGAAATCCAAACGGTATCCCCTGGCGCGGATCCGCCGGCTGACCATGGCAGCGTTTCTGGGGCTTTCCGGCAACCTGCCGGAGCTGCCTTGCTACTTGCGGGTGTTGGGTATGACCTCCACAGGCCAGCGGATCTTGAAACAGGCACAGCCTACATTGCCCATCGCCATCCGGCCAGGGGATTTCCAGCGCCTTGGCGGGGAAGCGCTCTCCCTGTTTGAGCGGGAGGCCCACGCGGACGATCTGTACGGCCTCAGCCTGCCCGCCCCTCCCCCTTGTGGCCAAGACTACACCCGGCCGGTTGTGAAAGTTGGATTTTGATAAGGAATAAAAAGGCGGCCGCTCTCTGGGGAGCAGCCGCCTTTTAGGTTCTGCGCAAACGTCACGGGGAAACCTCTGCCAACAAACACCACATTTCAAACCGCTGCTTCCCTCCAGGCTTAAACCCGTCGACAGCACCCCTGCTGTACCAAGCAACAGGAAGCAAATGAAGTGCGCAAAACGCGAAGCAAAAGTTCTTTGGTCACTTTCTTTCAAGAAAGTGACTCAGGAAAGCAAACGGAGGCCTTTGGGATAGTGGTTTTTCAGCCTGCCGCCGGAAGCTTTACCAAATCCCGTAGGCACGCCGCCGGCGCAAACGGCAACGTATCCTTTGCCATCGCAGTCGATCTCCTCCCCGTGGAGGAACGCTGCAAGGGCCGGTGCGTCCCAAGGGAGATCCATGCTCTGGCGGCACTCCTCTTTGCGGGCCGCTTGGAACACTGCGTGAGAGGGCTCCAGCCGCCGGCCCTTTTGCCGGGCAAACTCCACCCCGGCCCGAAGCACTCCCAGTCCGGAAAGTTCCGGCAACCCCGGAGGCAACAGGAGCAACCGATCTCCAAAACGGGCCACTTCCTCCGGGAAGGGCACCGTGAACAGCTCTTCGAAAAGCTGCCGGGCTTCCCCTACCTCCCGAGGAGGAAGGGTCCCCGCAAAACTTCCCGCATAACAGGGGTTCTCCCCCACCCGGCGGAACTTTGCCACAAAATGGCCCTCCCCGCCATCCATGGGGTAGATGCGGCGCACTGGCAGCCCGTTTACCCCAGGACGGCCGAAGGGCAGCTCCAGGGGCACCAGCTCAAACTCCGGATGGGCTGCCAAAAACCACTCCACATTGTCCTCGTTTTCCTCTTTGGCAAAGGTACAGGTGGAATACGTGAGCACGCCCCCCTCTTTCACCGCCAGGGCTGCGGAATCCAAAATGGCACGCTGGCGCTGGGCACAGGCAGCTGGGCTTTCCGGCGTCCACTGGGAAACGGCTGCCGGGTCCCGGCGGAACATTCCCTCCCCGGAACAGGGAGCGTCTACCAACACCCGGTCAAAAAAGCCCTGCAGCCCTTCGCACAGCCGCTGAGGACGGCAGGAGGACACCACGGCGTTGCGTACACCCAAACGCTCTACATTGGACAGGAGGATCTGCGCCCGGCTCTTGACGATCTCGTTGCTCCACAACAGCCCTTCCCCGCCTAGAAGCCCCGCGATCTGGGTGGACTTGCCCCCTGGTGCAGCGCACAAGTCCAGCACCCGCTCCCCGGGTTGGGGATCCAACGCCGTCACAGCGGAACAGGCGGAGGGTTCCTGAACATAGAACAGGCCGGCGTGATGGGCAGGCAGGCGGCCCACCCCTTCTTCCCCCGCGTTGAAACGGTAACTCAAGGGGGAAAACGCCGTAGGCTCTATGGGAAAGGGCAGCGCATCCCGCAGCTGTGCCTCCCCGCACTTTAGCGGGTTGCGGCGCAGGCCCCTGTGAGCCGTACCCTGCCAGCACTCTAAAAAAGAGGGGTATTCCTCCCCTAAAAGGGTTTGCATTGCATTTAAAAAGGCGCTGGGCAATTCCATAAAATGCCTCCTTTTCCAAGTTTTTTCCCTGCATGAACGCCCCTCAACCTCACACACTAAGGTCGGAAAGGGGCGAAAGTATCATGAGCAACAAACAGAAGCAGAAATCTTTTGAAAATCGCCAAAACCAGCAATCTCAGCCGGAGAGCCAGAACCTCCGGCAGGAGATCCCTGACCGCGGCGGCAAGAGCCAGTATCAGGAGCCCGAAATGGACGGCAAAGCCTGCCGCCATCACAACAACGGCCAAAACTGACGCGGCCCATGGAAAAGCGCCCTCCACTGCCCAGTGGGGGGCGCTTTTCCGTTCACTGAGCAGGGGTGTCCTTTTTGCCACGGCGGAGCCCTTTAACAAGCTCTTTCACAGACTTGTCATCGGGATGCATGGAACGGAACCCTTCGCCGGTTACCTGACCCGCCTCTCCCACAATGACAAAGGCATCGTTGTCTTCCTCCCGGATGATCCGTTGGAGCTGGTACACCTCGAACCGGCGCACCACACACAGCATGGTTTCCCCTGGCTCGTCGGTGTAGCCGCCGTGGGAGTCCAAATAGGTGACGGTGCGCTCCAGCTCCTGGATCACGCGGTTCCCCATCTGCCTCACTTTGGGGGACATGACATAGAACAGCTTCCCTGTCCCGGCATCGAAACCATAGAGGATGGCGTCGATCAGCCGGGTGGAAACAAAAATGACAATGCAGGCATACATGGCGTTTTCCACACTGCCGTACACAAAGGCCGAAACAGCTACCACTGCACCGTCCACAGCCAGCATCAGCTTGCCCATGGACAGGTGGGGCAGCCGCCTGCCCAACAGCCGGGCCACCAAGTCGCTGCCGCCGGTGGTGGCGCCCCGGACAAAGATCAGCGAAAGGCCGACCCCTTCCAGCACCCCGGCAAACAACGCCACCAAGATGGGGTCCCCCTGGTAGGCCGGGACAAAGCGGGAAAACAAGTCGATCATCAGGGAGATGAGGACAATGGCCGTGACCGTTTTCGCCACCAGCTTATAGCCGATCTCCACCACCGCCCAAAGCACAATGGGGATGTTGATGAGGAACGAGGCCAGACCGATGGGGGTGGAAAACAGGTAATTCAGCATGGTGCAGATACCGGTAATGCCGCCGGCAGCAATGTTGTTGGGCGCGGTAAAAGCATTGACCTCCACCGCGTACACGGCCGACCCCAACGCCATAAACAACAAGTCCAAAAACGCCGTCTTTGCTTTCTGTCCAACCATAGGGACACCGCCTTTCTCAAAGGGCTTGGTTTTGGCTCAACACTGCAATGACCTGGGCAAACAATTCCCGCAGGCGCTCCCCTCTCCCTGCCAAATACAGGTACCCAAACAGAGCTTCCAGGGCTGTGGCTCCGTGATAGTCCGCCACAGCTGCGTTTTTGGGCGCGTGGCCCACATGGGCGTTGCGCCCCCGCAGGGCCACATCCCGCTCTTCCTCGGAAAGCACCGGCCACAGGGATTCCAGGGCTTTGGCCTGGGCTTGGCACCGCACCAGCTCCACCTTTCGGCTGTGGAGCTTGCGCACCGGGCAGTTGCCCTGGGCCACCAGATGTTCCCGCACCAGCAGCTCATACACCCCATCTCCCACAAAGGCCAGGGTCAACGGGCTGAGGCTTTGGGGCGTCTGCCCCTCTTGCAAAAGTGTATCCAAAGAAAGCGCCCCTTACTCCACAAAGTCAAATTCCAAATCGTACAGGTCCACGGTATCCCCTTCTTGGCAGCCGGCGTCCCGCAGCGCGTCGATCACCCCGGTTTCGATGAGAACACGCTGGAAATACTGGAGGGATTCGGAATCGTCAAAGTTGATGGTGTTCATGATCTTCAGCAGCCAGGGCGCCTTGACAAAGTAGACGCCGTCGTGGTTCTGCACCTCCACCTGGCCACGCTTCAGCTCCTCCACAGGCTGGAGGGCAGGAGCTTCCGCCTCGTACCGGCGGATGGGCGGCAACTGGGAAAGGCGTTCCATCACCTTGTTCAGCAGCGGATCCACCCCCTCCCGGATGGGCGCCATAATGGGGAAGAACTCATACCCCTGTTCCGTGACAAACTTCTCGAAATCGGCCACTTGCTCCTCGGTGGCCAAGTCGCACTTGTTGCCTGCCACCAGCATGGGCCGCTGGGCCAGCTCCGGATTGAAGCGCTGCAGCTCCTGGTTGATGATGGCAAAATCCTCCTTGGGGTCACGGCCCTCGCTGCCGGAAACGTCCACCACATGGACCAGCAGCCGGCAACGCTCCACATGACGCAGGAACTGGTGGCCCAGGCCCACGCCCTCCCAGGCGCCCTCAATGAGCCCCGGGATGTCCGCCATGACAAAGGACTTGCCCTGAGGCATGGTCACCACACCCAACACCGGGGTCAAAGTGGTAAAATGGTAATTGGCGATGTTGGGCTTTGCCTGGCTGACCACGGAGATCAAGGTGGATTTGCCCACATTGGGGAAGCCCACCAGGCCCACGTCGGCCAAAAGCTTCAGCTCCAGCTGCACTTCCAGCTCTTCGCCGGGAGTGCCGGGCTTGGCGAACCGGGGGACCTGCCGGGTGGGGGTGGCAAAGTGGGAGTTGCCCCATCCGCCTTTGCCGCCCTTGGCAATGACCTGGGGCTCGTCCCCGGACATATCCGCCAGCAACCGCCCGGTTTCCACTTCCTTGATGAGGGTGCCCCGGGGCACGTAGATCACCAGATCCGGGGCGCTTTTTCCAAAGCACCGGTTGCCCCGGCCGTTCTCGCCCCGCTGGGCCACATATTTCCGCTTGTAGCGGAAATCCGCCAGGGTGGACAGGTTGTCGTCCACCTGGAACACAATGCTGCCGCCTCGGCCACCGTCGCCGCCGTCGGGCCCGCCAGCCGCCACGTATTTCTCCCGGTGGAAGGACACGGCCCCGTCCCCTCCGTCACCGGCTTTGATATAGATTTTCGCGGTATCGATGAACATATGCCCGCCCCTTTCCGTTTCAACAAAAAAGCTTCTTCCGGCAGTGCCCGAAGAAGCCTTTCGTGGTTGTTTTCTTACTCGGCGTACACGCTAACCTTCTTGCGGTCGGCGCCCATGCGCTCGAACTTCACCTTGCCGTCGATGAGGGCGAACAGGGTATCATCGGAGCCGCGGCCCACGTTGGTGCCGGGATGGATCTTGGTGCCGCGCTGCTTGACCAGGATGTTGCCGGCCAGCACGAACTGACCATCGGCGCGCTTGACACCCAGGCGCTTGGACTCGGAATCACGGCCGTTCTTGGTGGAGCCCATACCTTTTTTATGGGCGAAAAGCTGGATATTAATTTTCAGCATGACGTTCGTCTTCCTTTCTATGAAATGTGGATTCAGACTTCCAAATATCCCACCTGGATGGCGTGGGGATACTGTTCCTCCAAGCCTTGCAGGTGGAGCTTTAACCCCTGGAGCAGGTCCCTGCATAGGGGTTCGTCTTTTGGCTCGATCCGGAAAAACATCTCGCCTTCCCCCACTCGAAGGGAAAGGGGCGTCACACGGCAGATCTCCGTGAGGGTGTTGGCCACCAGGTATGCGGCGGAGGAAACAGCGGCACAGACAATGTCCTGCCCAGCTTCCCCACACTCAGCGTGGCCTTCCATGAAAAAGCCCTGCAGGGCTCCTTCCGGCTGAGTCAAAAATTGGATACGGATCATCTTACGCCTTCACGGCCTCGATCTGCACCTTGGTATAGGGCTGACGATGGCCCATCTTGCGCTTGGAATTCTTCTTGGGCTTGTAGGTGAACACGGTGATCTTCTTGGCCTTGCCGTTCTTGACCACCTTACCGGTGACTGTGGCGCCTTCCACATAGGGAGTGCCAATCTTGGTGCCCTCTTCGCCAAACACGGCCACCACGGGGAACTCCACGGTGTCGTTGTCCGCCACGTTCAGCTTTTCCACATAGATGACGTCGCCGTACTGCACTTTGTACTGCTTACCGCCGGTTTCGATGACTGCAAACATACTTTTTCCTACCTTTTCGTTGATCTCGCTACTGCTGGGCGGAGCAAAGCTCACTTAAAATGGGCATAAATCACCCACAGCCTACAATAAGCGGCTTATACAGTTTACCATACGGGCAAGGGGAAGTCAAGGGCGAAACTCAGGTTTTTGTCTGCTTTTTCGCGGTGAGGAGCACCCGCACCTCTTCCCCGTCCTGGCTGCGCACAGCATGAAGGAGCTCGTCCCGCCGGACCACTGCCAGCGCCAAGGACAAGGCCACATTCAGCAGGGTGATAATCCCCAGCAAGAGCTTTCCTCCCGAAACCCTGGACCGCGCCCTAGGCGCCCGGCGGGCATACTGCCTTCCCACGCCGGAACAGCCCTGGCTGCCGGCTGGGATATCCCACGGTTTTCTCATGGCTACCTCCTTTTATCCCCGGAGCTGCCCCGGGCGGACTTCTTTTTTCTTCTCTGGAAACTGCCGGTCAAAGGCTTCCACGTCCTCCTGGGAGGGCTCATAGCAAGGAGGGTCCCAGTAGGTGCCCGGGGAAGGCGGCAGACGGCTGGGGTCCAGCACCTGGATCTGGAACACTGGGAAGGGGTCTTCCCGGTCCACCATAGCATGGTGGATGCCGTACTTCCCGGCAGGTTCAAATCCGAACCGGCTGTAATAGGCAGGGTTTCCGGTGATGACCACCGCAGGCCAGCCCAGCTCTCTGGCCCGGTTCAAGGTAAACCGGATCAACGCCGAGCCGTACCCTTTATTCTGATACTCTGGATGCACCCCCACAGGGCCGAACAGAAGCAACTCCTGCTCGCCCCCTGCGTCCGGCCGGTAGATCCCTTTGGCGTAGGCGATCTGGGCCACCACTTTGCCCTCTTCTTCCACCACGTAGTCCAGCTCCGGCACAAACCGGGGGTCGTCCCGCAGCTTGTGAAGCAGGTAGTGCTCCACACAGCCCGGCTGGTACACATTCCAAAAAGCCTTCCGGACCAGGTTTTCCACCTGCCGGTATTCCTCCGGCTTTTCCAGACGGATGTCCATGGGCGCCTCCTTATTTCTTATACTCCTGCTCGCAATAGATGCAGCGGTACCGGTGGGCCTTTTCATCACAGAGGGTGAAGATCTGGTCCACGTTCTCCGCCGAGGTGATGCACCGGGGGTTTTTGCAGGAGATCACATTGACAAGCTTTTTAGGCAGGGGAGGCTTTGTCTTGCTGGCAAGCTTCCCATTGACAATGGTGCAGACTGTAGCGTTGTCGTCAATAAAGCCCAGCACGTCCAAGTCGATATTCATAACCCCTTCGATCTTGATGATGTCCTTTTTCCCATATTTGCTGCTGCGGGCATTCTTGATGATGGCCACGCAGGTATCCAGCTTGTCCAATTCCAAAAGTTCATAAATGCGCATCCCTCGGCCGGCGGTGATATGGTCGATGACGATGCCGTTTTCCATGCTATCGATATTCAGCATATTCTCCCCCTCCTTTTACTCAGCGTCCAGCACCCCGGGGGCGAGGCCCAGCAGGGTGAGGATCAGTGCCATGCGGACAAACACGCCGCCCCGGGCCTGCTCAAAGTACATAGCGCGGGGATCGTCGTCCACTTCGGGGGCAATCTCATTGACGCGGGGCAGCGGATGGAGCACTGCCAGGTCTTTCTTGCCCAAGTCCAGCTTCTCCTTGGTCAGGACGTAGGAGTCCTTCAAGCGGACGTAATCCTCCTCGTTGAAGAAGCGCTCCCGCTGGACACGGGTCATATAGAGGATATCCAGCTGGGGCATGACTTCCTCCATGTCCCGCACTTCCCGCCAGCTGTGGCCGGAGGGCTCGATGACCTCTTTTAAGATGTAACTGGGCACCCGCAGCTCTTCCGGAGAGATCAGGACGAAATTCACATCTTCATAGCGCACCAGGGACTTGATGAGGGAGTGGACGGTACGGCCGAATTTCAAGTCGCCGCACAGGCCGATGGTCACCCCGCTGATCTGTCCCCGTTTCCGCCGGATGGTGAGCATATCCGCCAGGGTCTGGGTGGGATGCTGATGGCCGCCGTCCCCGGCGTTGATCACGGGGATCTTGGAATAACGGGCCGCCACATAGGGAGCACCCTCTTTAAAGTGGCGCATGGCGGCGATATCGGCATAGCCGGAGATCATGCGGATGGTGTCCGCCACGCTCTCCCCCTTGGAGGCAGAGCTGCTCCCTGCTGAGGAGAACCCCAGCACTTTGCCGCCCAAACGCATCATGGCAGATTCAAAGCTCAAACGGGTGCGGGTGCTGGGCTCGTAAAACAGGGTGGCCAAAATTTTCCCGTCGCAGGCGTGGGCATAGTCTGCGGGGTTTGCAAGGATCTGTTCCGCTAAAGTGAGCAGCCGGTCGGTTTCCTCCCGGGTAAAGTCCAACGGGTCGATCAGGTGTCGCATAGTGTCCCTTCCTTTCCCAAAATGGTCTTGCCAAATCAAAGAATAGTTTTCCCCAAAAGGGCCGCCGCGAAACTCTTCCGCGACGGCCCTGGACAGGCATTTGCCTTTTTTCCCAGGACCATTGGTCCCGGACTTATTCCTCTTCTTCCTCTTCGGGGGCATCCCAGTTGTGCCACACGTTCTGCACGTCGTCGTTGTCCTCCAAAAGGTCCAGCATCTTCTGCATTTTGACGATAACCTCTTCATCGTCAATCTTGGTATAGGTATCGGGGACC
>CAJFMJ010000015.1 GCA_904391645.1 uncultured Neglectibacter sp. | reverse complement strand
CATATTGGCGCGCCAAAAGGGACTCGAACCCCTGGCCTACTGCTTAGAAGGCAGTTGCTCTATCCAGCTGAGCTATTGGCGCATCTTTGGGGGCATCTTTTGGCCCGCATATCTATTTTCTTTCCGCGGCTGCGGAAGTCCAAAAGCGACCTTTTCGCCGCTAGGAAACTTTGGAGCGGGTGATGGGAATCGAACCCACACGACCAGCTTGGAAGGCTGGGGTTCTACCACTGAACTACACCCGCACGTTTTGCGACGGGAATTATTATACCATGCATCCGCCCCATAGTCAAGGAATTTTTGCTTTTTTCCAAACAAAAAAGGGAACGCTTTTTTGCGCTCCCTTTCTGCTCTTTCTTTACAGGGTTTCCAGCTTCAATTCGCCCTCCTGTATGGTGAGGGACACACTGGAAATAGCCCCCTCGCCCTGCTCCACCAGCAGCATGGCCAACTTGTCTTCCACCATGCGGCGGATATTGTTGCGCAGGTCCCGGGCCCCGCTCTGGCCGTGGATGGACTTCTCCGCCAGGAACGCGCACACCTCTTGGTTATAGGCTAAAGTAATGCCCTTCTCCTTCAGGCTGCCCACATATTCGTTCAGCATCAATGCGGCGATCTTCTTGTAATCCTCCACATCCAGGGGACGGAACACAACCACCTCATCGATCCGGCTCAAAAATTCGGGACGCAGGAACTCGCCCAGGGCTTTCATCACCTTTTCCCGGTTCATATCCGCCGCGGTCTTGGCAAAGCCCAATGCGCTTTCCCTGCGCTCACTGCCCGCGTTGGAAGTCATGACAATGACAGTGTTCTCAAAGTTCACCGTGCGGCCGTGGGCGTCGGTGATGCGGCCCTCATCCAGGATCTGCAGCAAAATGTTCAGCACATCGGGATGGGCCTTTTCGATCTCGTCAAACAGCAGCACCGAGTAGGGCCGGCGCCGGACTTTCTCCGTCAGCTGGCCTGCCTCGTCATAGCCCACATAGCCGGGAGGCGACCCAATGATCTTGGAAACCGAGTGCTTCTCCATAAACTCGGACATATCCAGGCGGATCAGCGTTTCGGGGGTATCGAACAGCTCCTGGGAAAGCACCCGCACCAACTCGGTTTTACCGGTGCCGGTGGGGCCTACAAAGATGAAAGAAGCCGGATGCCGCCGGGGGCTGATCTGCACACGGCTGCGGCGGATAGCCGCAGAAATGGCGTTCACCGCCTCGTCCTGGCCAATGATGTGCTGGGAAAGCACCTCTTCCAGGTTTGCCAGCTTCTTCAGCTCATTTTCCTGCACCCGGGAGGCAGGGATCCCCGTCCAAAGCTCGATGACCTTGGCCACATCCTGCTCCTCCACCTGGGCGAAGGCGCCTTCATCCTCCAGCTTTTTCAGGTTCTCTTCCAGGGTGGCGATGCGGTAGTGGGTCTTGGCCAGCTCTTCATAATCCACCTGGCTGCCGTCCGCAGGGCTCTGAAGGTCCTGCTCCCGATGGCGCTCCTTGTTCAAAGTCAGCTGGGTTTCGTCGTATTCCTCCAGCTTCTTGTTCCGCAAAGCCGCACAGGCACAGGCCTCGTCCAGCAGGTCAATGGCCTTATCCGGCAAGTAGCGGTCGTTGATGTAGCGCTCGGAAAGCACCACCATCCGCCGAACGATCTGGTCGGACACCTTTACCCGGTGGTAGCTCTCGTAATAGCCCTTAATGCCCTGCAGGATCTCCACGGCATCTTCAATGGAGGGTTCCGCCACAGTGACCGGCTGGAACCGGCGCTCCAGGGCAGCGTCTTTTTCAATATACTTGCGGTATTCGTTAAAGGTGGTGGCGCCGATCACCTGGATCTCCCCACGGCTCAGCGCAGGCTTCAGGATATTGGCGGCGTTCATGCTGCCTTCGGCGTCGCCGGTGCCCACCAGGTTATGGACCTCGTCGATGAACAGGATCACATTACCGTCGGCCTTCACCTCGTCCACCAAACCCTTGATCCGGCTTTCAAACTGCCCCCGGAACTGGGTGCCCGCCACCAGGGCAGTCAAATCCAGCAACTGGACCTCTTTATCCCGCAGCTTGGCAGGCACTTCCCCACGGGCGATGCGCAGGGCCAAGCCTTCTGCCACAGCGGTCTTGCCCACGCCGGGCTCGCCGATCAAACAGGGGTTGTTCTTGGTCCGGCGGGAGAGGATCTGCACCACCCGCTGGATCTCCTTTTCCCGGCCAATGATGTTATCCAGCAAGCCGTTCCTTGCCTTGGCAGTCAGGTCGGTACAGAAGTTCTGGATGTGCTTCCGCTTTTTCTTGTGGAAGTTCTCCTTCTTCTGCTGGACGCCTGCCCCGCCAAAGCCGCCGTTCTCCCCGGGGCGGCCTCCCAGCATCTGGTCCACAGGCAGGGTGGCAGCGCCGCCCGGTGTGAACAGGCCGTCTTCCTGGTCGTCGTCATCATTATCCAGGTTCATCAGTTCGGTCATCTGGGCAGTAGCAGCTTCCAGCTCCTCGTCGGTGATACCCATTTTCTCCATAATATCGTTGACCGGCTTGATCCCCAGCTCTTTGGCGCAGACCAGGCACAGGCCCTGAGGGTCCTGCCCATTGAGGCCATTGGAAACAAAGACCACTGCCGGACGTTTTTTACAGCGTGTACACATCAACATGGCACATCGTCCTTTCTTTCGTTTCAGCCCAGGGCGCTTCCCTGGGGGTGACTTTGGCAAGCTTCTTCCACGTTGCCCGCCAATCCCGGAAATCAGTGCCCCTGACAAGCAGCAAGGCACATCTTCCCAAAGAAATAGTATACCAGAAAATCATTTCTGGAATGTGAAGAGGCTGTGAAAAAAACGGGAATTCCCCGGAGCAGCACGCCCCGGGGGTTCCATTTCTCAGCCTTTCCGCTTTTCCCGTACAGTTTTCGCACGGATCTCGTCGGAAAGGGAAAGTTCATATTGGCTGTCGTTGGAACGGAGGATCATCAAAAACACTTGGAAATACCGCACCGCAGAGTAGATCATCATGGCGGCGGTGATAATCAGCAGCCCAAAGGAGATCACGTCGAACACCATTCCCTCCAAGTGGAGGAACCCATCCATCACCACAATGGCGCCCACGGAGAAATAGAACATCACCGTGGCCACCTTGCCGTACCACTTGGCGGCACAAGGGCGCTTTTTCATCTTCAGCAGCACCACAGCGCAGCAGAGCATCCCCAATTCTTTGATGATGAACACCAGCAGCAGCGGGCCAATCACTGGGAATTTCACCGCCAGGCAGATGGCCACCACCCCTTGGGTGAGCTTGTCCGCCAGGGGGTCCAACATTTTCCCCAGCTCGGTCACTTGGTTCAATTTGCGGGCCAGGAACCCATCCACGCAGTCGGACAAGCCTGAAAGCACCAGCAGCGCCACTGCCTCCAGCAGCTGATCTTTTAAAAAGAACCATGCAAAAAAGGGGATGATGACAATGCGCAGCACCGAAAGGGCGTTGGGCACAGTTAAGTTTTGGTTGATCGGCTTTTTTTCCTGGGACATGGGTTTCTTTTCCCTCACTCTCACAAATCTCGGTTTCTCACTGACTCCCCTATATCCTACTGGGCAATTCCCTAAAATTCCTCAACAGGCTCACTGGAACATGATCCCCAAGGGGTTCCAGTGAACGACCAAACCCGTCAGGTAAGACTGGCGCAGCGCCGTTTCCACTTGCGCCTGTGCATCGGCAGCCAGCATGGGGGTGAACACATGGATAGCCGCCAAAACGATCCAGATGGAAACCACTGCCAAAAACAGGCCAAACACCCCGCCCAACAGGCCGTCCACCGCATTTAAAATGGGCAGGCGGAACGCCGTTGCCAACAGGTTGGATACCACCCGCACCAACACCATAAACAGGCAAAACAGCACGATCACCACCAACACCTTGAGAAAGCCCACAAACACCGGGGCCAAGGCCGAGGCAATCAAATCAGCGGCTTGGCCGGACTGCGCTGCCATGGCCTCTGTCACGCTGGCGGCGGTGACGCCGCCACTTTCCAGGGCGCGGATCAGAAAATCCGGCAGGGAGGCAAACACCCCCTGCACCATGGTGTAGGTATCCCCATTGCCCAGTTCGGTGAGGGATTCCCCAATGCGCTCCACCAAAGCAGGGCGGAACAGTGTATCAAACAGCCACTGGGCCACAGGGCCCCCCAGAAGTCCTGCAAAACTGGCAGCGATCACCGCACCCAAAAAATGGGCTGCGGAACGGATGAACCCCCGGTGGGCGCCAATGGCCACAAACAGGACGCATACAACCACAATGATCAAATCTAAGGCATATCCCACAGAGGAGCCTCCCTTTCCAAACGAAAAAGTCCGTTACTTGATAAATATAACACAAACCCCGGATTTCCACAAGCCCTTTGCCCCTTACGGATCTCTTACAGGTGCTTCTTCTTGCAAAATGGCGGGGATAGGCCTATAATCAGAGGAGGAACCCAAACAAATTCCCCATTTTTACCAGAAAGGGCTTGATCAAATGGCTGTATATGCTGCTGTTTTCTCCCCCACCGGCACCTCCCAAAAAGGCGCCTGGGCCATTGCTTCCGCTTTGGGGGAAGCCACCCTCATTGACGCCACCTGCACTCCTGCGCCCCAGCAGGTATTCACTCCGGAAGACCTGGTGGTCTTTGGGGCCCCGGTCTATGGCGGCCGGGTATTCCAAGGGGCCTTAGAGCGCCTTTCTGCCCTGCAGGGGCAGAACACCCCTTGCATCGTCACCGTGACCTATGGCAACCGGGACTTTGACGATGCCCTGTTGGAACTCACCGACTTTTGCCGGGAACGGGGCTTTCTCCCCTTTGCCGGGGCTGCCCTGGTGGGCGAACACACCTATGGTACCATCCAGGTAGGCAGGCCCACCCCGGAGGACTTGCAGCAGGACGCTGCCTTCGCCCTGGAAGCCTGGGACGACTTGCAAGCAGGCTGGCAGGAATTCGCCCCTCCCGGGAACCATCCTTACAAAGAAGGCGGCAAAGGCGGCAGCTTTGTGCCCCAGACAAAGGACACCTGCGTCCACTGCGGGCTGTGCCGCCGGCAATGTCCCATGGGGGCCATTGGCGAAGATTGCACCACCATTGACGGGGAGCGGTGCATCTCCTGCTTCCGGTGTGTCAAGCGCTGCCCGGTAAAGGCCAAAGGGGTGTTCACCCCGGAATATGAGCAGTTTGCCGCGGCTTTTTCAGAACGGCTGAAGGAACCCAAGGAAAACCGCTATTTCCTGCCCAGAAAGTAAATCCACTGAATACCGAAGGGGCTGTTGCTTTGATGCAACAGCCCCTTACTTTTTTGTTTTTAGGGCAAAGCGCTTTACGAAGCCTGTACCCGCCGTATCTCACTGACCCCCAACACATAGGCCGCGCTCTCACTGGAAAGGGCGATGCTCTTGGCGTCGCTCCCCGCATCCACCCGGGCCAGCTCTTGGCCTGTGGTGGAATCAAAAAGCACGAGTTGTTGGTTGATCAATGCCCCCACTGTCCCGCCGCACACCGACAGGGCCGTAATCCGTTCCTCTGACTGGACTTCTACCGGGTCATCCAAATTGCGGAACAGCAACAACGTGCAAGCCCCGGCGTGTTCATAGGCGGAAACCGACACATAGGCCTGGCCTCCTGCAAACTGGAAAGCAGTGGGCGTCCGGCCCCCATAGCTGTACTCCACAAAGGAGAGGTCCGAGGAGCGGGCACGGAACAGGGAGCTGTCCCCCAAAGCATAGAGCACGCCATTACTCCCCCAATAGGCGCCCAACAGCAGGTTGTTCCGGACTTCCACTTCCGCCGCCGGGGTGGGGTCATCCAGGTTGAACACCGTGATTTTGGAGATCAGCTCGCCCCCCTGGCTCCGGACCGTACAGGCCATGGCCCAGGTACCGTCGCTGTTCAAAGCCAGGGCAGTGATGTAATCTTGAGCAAAATTATAGGTATACTGTACCTCCCCCGTGGCCAGGTACACGGTCATCTCCGAGGCTCCCTCCGCCCCCTGGGTGGCCAAGGCGAACCGGCCATTGGGGGCAATGGCCCCCGCCAAAATGTCCTGGGTGGTGGAGCCATCCAGCTTTGTCCCAGAGCTGTCCGCCACCAAATAGCCGGTGCTGTTCTGGTTGAACAGCAGGTACTTGCCGGATGCAGACTCCAGAACCGGCTGGTTAAAGCTGTGGCGCAGGGAGAGGAGCTCCTGCCCCGAAGGGCCTGTGATGGTCAGGGCAGTGTCACTGAGGACCACCGCGTTGCCATCCGTGCAGAGGAAGTTGCGCTCGGCTACGGAGGAACCGGTGATGGACACCGGGTAGCCGTCACCAGTGCCGTCGCCCATGACCTGGATCTGCACCCAGTTCCAGATCTTTTCCGGGGTGAGGTTGTCCCGGTTGACCCAGAGTGCCAACGCCAACACGGCAACCAGCAGCACCACTGCAACCCGGTAAACCGCTTTGGGCGTTTGGAGGGGCTTTTTTTCCTTTTCCGCCCCGTCTTCCCCTTCCCCATACTCGATGGTAGCCTGGGGAAGCTCTTCCTCCTGAGGGACGGTTTCCTCCTCCGGGGAGGAAGGCTCTGCCGGCTGCTGGGGCATATGGTCCTTCAGCTGGATGATCTTCCGCTTTCCCTTTTTTTCGCTATGTTTGGCCACTGGATACACTCCTTTCCTGGGCTGCCGCCCTGCTCAATAAAAGACACGGTTCAGGTACAGCCCCTGGGCAGGGGCCGTGGGGCCGGCGGCTTTCCGGTCCTTGGCTTCCAAAAGGGCGGGGATATCCCCTGGGGCAAACTTCCCCTGCTGCACCCGCAGCAGCGTCCCCACCATGATCCGCACCATGTTGTACAGGAAGCCGTCCGCCGCCACAGTGAAGGTGACCATGTCCCCCTGGCGCTCCACCCGGGAGGTGGTCACCGTGCGGGTCAGGTCCCCTTTCTCCCGGCGGTCCAGGGTACAGAACGAGGTGAAATCGTGGCTTCCCAAGTAATGCTGGGCCGCTCCATCCAGCAAAGCCTCATCGATGGGGTACCAATAATGCAGTGCCCGCCCCCGCAAAAAGGGATCCCGCACGGGGTGGTTCCAAATCTGGTAGACGTACTCCTTCCCTTTGCAGGAATACCGGGCATGGAAGTCCAGGGGGACAGGCTCCACCGACCGCACCCCCACGTCCTCGGGAAGGTAGTGGTTCAGCGCCGCCAACAGCCGTTCCGGCGGGATGGGGCTTTCCGTCTTCACACTGACGCAGAACTCCCGGGCATGAACGCCGGTATCCGTGCGGGAACAGGCCTTGATATCCTCCGACAGGCCGGTAATCTTTTGCAGCGCCTCCTGGAACACCTGCTGCACAGTCCGGGCGTTTTCCTGGATCTGCCAGCCGTGGTAGGCGGCGCCGTCGTAAGCCAGTTTGATCAAATAATTTCGCTGCATGGCCCACCTCATCACCGGCTCACAGCGGGCAGCAGCAGATTCAATGCCCCAAAAAGCACCAACACTGCCAGGGAAAAGGCCAGGACGCACCAATCGCCTTTGCCGAAGTGGAGCTGCTTCATCTTGGTGCGGCCCTCGCCGCCGTGGTAGCACCGGCTCTCCATGGCCACGGCCAAGTCAAAGGCTCGGCGGAACGCCGAAACAAACAGGGGGATCAATACCGGCACCAGGGCGCGGATCCGCTGGATCACACTGCCGCTTTCCATATCGGCGCCCCGGGCTTTCTGGGCTGCCATGATCTTGTCGGTTTCCTCCAGCAGCAGGGGCACGAACCGCAGGGCAATGGTCATCATCATGGCAAAATCGTGCACCGGCACCCGCAGTTTGGACAAGGGCTTCAACAACCGCTCGATGGCGTCGGTGAGCTGGGTGGGCGAGGTGGTGAACGTCAGCACGGAGCTTGCCAAGATCAGGGCGATGATGCGCACCGAAACGAAAATGCAGTTAAAGATACCCGTGAGGGTGATTTTGAACATCCCAAACTGCACCAAGGGGTCCCCGGTGCCATAGAAAATGTTCAGCACACCGGTGAACACCACCAGGAACAAAATGGGCTTCAGGCTTTTTAAGTACAGTTTCAGGGAGATCTTGGAGAAGGCCATCCCCACGCCAATGTAGGCCACTGCCAACGCAAGGGAGGCAAAGTTCCCCGCCATGAACAACAGCACAATGGCGTAGATCACCAGGCAGATCTTCATCCGGGGGTCGGTGGAGTGCAAGAGGGACTTCTGGGGGAAATACTGCCCCAGGGTGATATCCGAGATCATCGCAGCTCCTCCTTCCGCTTTAAAATGGGGATCAACTGGTGCAGGGCGTCGTCCACTGTCAGTGTGGAGGGGTCCACCGGCAGGCCCATCTTTTGCAGCTCCTGCAGGATTTTGGTGATTTGGGGCACCCGCAGGCCCATCTGTTCCAGCTCTTCCCCCCGGGCAAACACGTTCTTTGTATCGTCCAACATGGCAGCGTGGCTGTGGTTCATCACCAAAATGCGGTCGGCGGTGCGGCCGATATCCTCCATGCTGTGGGACACCAGCAGGACCGTGTTCCCCCGGGCCTTGTGATACTGGGTGATCTGGGCCAGGAGCACGTCCCGGCCTCTGGGGTCCAAACCGGCAGTGGGCTCGTCCAGGATCAGCACATCCGGGTCCATGGCGATGACACCGGCAATGGCCGCCCGGCGTTTTTCGCCGCCGGACAGTTCAAAAGGGGACTTTTCCAGGAGCTCTTCCTTCAAGCCGGTAAAGTGGGCGGCCTCCCGGGCGCGCTCTTCGGCCTCTTGGTCAGAGCACCCCTTGTTTTTGGGGCCGAACATGATATCTTTCAGCACGGTTTCCTCAAACAGCTGGTACTCGGGGTACTGGAACACCATCCCCACTTTAAAGCGCACCTGGCGGATCTTTTTGGGCTCGGCCCAAATGTCCTTGCCGTCCAGCAGCACTTGGCCGGAGGTGGGCCGCAGCAGCCCGTTGAGCATTTGGATCAACGTGGATTTCCCGCTGCCTGTGTGGCCGATGACCCCTAAAAACTCGCCCTTTTCCACCTGGATGGACACGTTCTCCACCGCAGTTTTTTCAAAGGGTGTACCGGCGCTGTAGCGATAAGCCAGGTCTTTGGTTTCAATGATGGCCAAAACTTGTTTCCCCTTTCCCTTTAATGGCTTTCCCCGGCCAGATACCGCCGGAACATTTTCACACATTCCTCCACGCCCAGCGGCATCCCCGGCAGCTTGATGCCCGTGGCGGACAGCCGGTAAGCCAGCTCGGTGGCCTGGGGCACATCCAGGTCATGGCGTTTCAAAAACTCCACGTCGGAGAACACTTCCCGGGGCGTTCCATCCCGCAGGATATTGCCCTCGTCCATCACCACCACGCGCCCAGCCTGGACTGCTTCGTCCATGTAGTGGGTGATCAGCACGATGGTGATGCCCTTTTCCCGGTTCAGGCGCTGGATGGTTTCCATCACCTCGGTGCGGCCCTGGGGGTCCAGCATGGCGGTGGGCTCGTCCAGCACAATGCACTTGGTTTCCATGGCGATGATCCCCGCGATGGCCACCCGCTGCTTCTGCCCGCCGGACAGCTTGTGGGGGGCGTGCTCCCGGTATTGGTACATATCCACCGCTTTCAGGGCGGCGTCCACCCGGCGGCGGATCTCCTCTGGGGGGATGCCCAGGTTCTCCGGGCCAAAGGCCACGTCCTCTTCCACCACGCCGGCCACCAGCTGGTTGTCGGGATTCTGCAGCACCAACCCCACCCGGCGGCGGACCTCCAGCTGGGTTTCCTCCACGGCGGTGTCGATGCCGTCCACCAGCACTTTCCCGGCGGTGGGCAGCAGCATCCCGTTGAACAGCTTGGCCATGGTGGATTTCCCACAGCCGTTGTGCCCCAAGAGGGCCACGAACTCCCCTTCCTCAATGGAGAGGTCTACCCCGTGTAGGACTTCGTGGGCGTCCACCGACTCTGGGTCATAGGAAAAGCGCACCTGTTGGGCTTGGATAAAGGACATGGGAATCACCTCAAAATAGACGTTAGAAAAAGTTCACGGTTGGGCCAGGGCGCCGGGGCACCCCGACAAAGGAGGTCACGGCTGTGCCCCGTCGGCCTCCCAAATGGCCGTGCTGCCGCAGGGCAGTACCAAGCCGGTGCTGGTCACCGGCAGACCGATCTCATCGGAGCTCACCTTGCCTCCGAACCGTTTTTGCAAAAGCACCCCCAGCAGGTACTCCATCACCGAGGGGGAAAGCCCTGTGGTATAGGAGTTGAGGATGAAGAACAGGGGCTTCTCACTGAGCACAGGGACGCACATCTGGATCAAGTCGTAGAGCTGCTCTTCCAGCTTCCACACCTCGCCCCCGGGGCCACGGCCGTAGGAGGGCGGGTCCATGATGATGCCGTCGTATGTACGGCCCCGGCGCTGCTCCCGCTGGACAAACTTCACGCAGTCGTCCACCAGCCAGCGCACGGGGCGGTCGGCAATGGAGCTTGCCTGGGCGTTTTCCTTGGCCCACTGGACCATACCCTTGCTGGCGTCCACGTGGGTGACCGTTGCCCCGGCCTTCATACAGGCCAGGGTGGCCGCCCCCGTGTAGCCAAACAGGTTCAGCACCCGCACAGGGTCTTCCGGCGGGCGGTTGGCGCTGCGGATCTTCTCCATGGCAAACTGCCAGTTGACCGCCTGTTCCGGGAAGATCCCTGTGTGCTTAAAGCCCATAGTCTTCAGCCGGAAGGTCAGCCCCTGCCACTGGATCTTCCACACCGGGGGGACTTTTTTATAGTCGGTCCACTTGCCGCCCCCGGAGCTGGACCGCTGGTACCGGGCATGGGCCTGGCCCCAGCGGGGGTCCTTGTGCTCCCCTTTCCAGATGATCTGTGGGTCCGGACGGATTAGGAGGACATCCCCCCAGCGCTCCAGCCGTTCCCCATCCAGGGTGTCGATGAGCTCATAATCCTGCCACTGCGCAGCCCGCATTGCCCTCCACCTTTCTTGTTACACCAGTTCTGTTTTGATCACGTCTGCCACATCTTGGGCCAGCTTTTGGATCAGCTGTTCGTCCTTGCCTTCCACCATCACCCGCAGCAGGGGTTCCGTTCCGGAAGGCCGCACGATGATCCGGCCGTCACGCCCCAGGGTTTCCGACGCCTTGTCAATGGCGGCCTTCACCTTGTGGTCGGTGTAGAAGGCCAGCTTGCCTTCCGGGGAAACCTGGATATTCACCATGGTCTGGGGGAAGCGCTGCATCAATTGGGCCAGAGAAGACAGTTTTGCCTCCCGGCGGTGCATCAGGCTCAACAGCTGGCAAGCGGTGAGCTGGCCGTCGCCGGTGGTGGCAAAATCCCGGAAGATCACATGGCCGCTCTGTTCGCCGCCAAAGTTATAGCCATCCAGCAGCATCTCCTCCAGCACGTAGCGGTCGCCCACCTTGGTGGCCTCGAACTTCATGCCGTTGTCCTCGCAGAAACGCTGGAAGCCCAGGTTGGTCATGATGGTGCCCACCACCGCATTGCCGGCAAGCTTGCCCCGGCTCTTCATATCCATGGCGCAGATGGCCATAATAAAGTCGCCATCCACAAAGTTGCCCTGTTCGTCCACCATCAAGCAGCGGTCGGCGTCGCCGTCGAAGGCCACACCGGCATCCATATCGTGCTCTTTCACATAGGCCATCAGGGATTCCATGTGGGTGGAACCGCAGTCCCGGTTGATATTCACGCCATCGGGCTGATCGTGAAGCATCACCACTTGGGCGCCCAGCTCGGTAAAGAGGGTCTGGGCTGTGACGCTGGAAGAGCCGTTGGCGCAGTCAATGGCGATTTTCATGCCGTCCAAGGAGAAGTGGACCGTGTTTTTCACGTGGTCGATATAGTCCCGCACGGCGTTCTCCGCGCGGCTGACGGTGCCGATACCATCCTCAGCGGGGAACTCGTGGGAGATGTCCTCTTTCCCCAGGATGATATCTTCGATCTTCTCCTCCAGGTCGTCGGGCAGCTTGTAGCCGTTGCCGGAGAAGATCTTGATGCCGTTGTACTCAAAGGAGTTGTGGGAGGCAGAGATCATTACGCCGGCGTCAGCCTTATACTTCTCCACCAGGTATGCCACAGCCGGTGTGGGCACCACGCCCAAGGTCACCACGCTGGCGCCAATGCTGCACAGGCCCGCCGCCATAGCCGTTTCCAGCATATCGGAAGAGAGCCGTGTATCCTTGCCAATGAGCACCCGAGGGTGCCGGTTGGATTTGTTTGTAAGCACTTTGGCAGCTGCCCGGCCCAGTTGAGTGGCCAGTTCACAGGTCAAGTCCTTATTGGCAATGCCGCGGATGCCGTCTGTTCCAAACAATCTTCCCATAATCGATCCATCCTTCCAAGTGGTTCATTTTCTTGAATTGAATTGGCAAACGGGGACAACGCCCCAGGTTTCGTTTCGTGAAAGCCCGCAAAGCCCCCGGTCAACGGTCCTCCAAGGCCATTTGGCCGTCGTCCTTCAACCGGTTGGGCACAGGGTACCCCAAATGCAAGTACGCCGACGCGGTGGCGCAGCGGCCCCGGGGAGTGCGGGTCAAAAAGCCGATCTGCATGAGGTAGGGCTCGTTGACATCTTCAATGGTGACAGCCTCCTCACCGATGACCGCCGCCAAAGTGTCCAGGCCCACCGGGCCGCCGTTGTAGTTTTCGATCATCGCCCGGAGCATATTCCGGTCGCTGGCGTCCAGGCCCAGCTCGTCGATCTCCATCCGGTCCAAGGCAATTTTGGCGGTGTTCAAGGTGATGACCCCGCCGCTCATTACCTCGGCAAAGTCCCGCACACGCTTTAAGAGCCGGTTGGCGATCCGGGGCGTGCCCCGGGACCGGGATGCCACTTCCAAGGCGGCGTCCGCTTCGATTTGGGCATGGAGGATCCCCGCGCTGCGCATGACTATCTTGCCCAGCTCCTGGGGGGAATACAACTCCAGCCGCAACACCACACCAAAACGGTCCCGCAGCGGGGCGGAGAGCTGTCCCGCCCTGGTGGTGGCCCCCACCAGAGTGAACCGGGGCAGGGGCAGGTGGTAGGAAGCCGCCATCTGTCCCTTGCCGGTGATGATGTCCAGGGCAAAGTCCTCCATGGCCGGGTAGAGGATCTCCTCCACCGTCCGGGGCAAGCGGTGGACCTCGTCGATGAACAGCACATCCCCGGGGCTGAGGTTGGTAAGCAGCGCCGCCAGATCCCCGGGCTTTTCAATGGCCGGGCCGCTGGTGATCCGCAGATTCACCCCCAGCTCGTTGGCCACGATCCCCGCCAGGGTGGTTTTGCCCAGGCCCGGCGGGCCGTACAGCAGCACATGATCCAGGGTTTCCTTCCGGCTTTTGGCTGCTTCGATATACACTTTCAAGTTTTCCTTGGCCTTGTCCTGGCCAATATATTCTTCAAAGGTCCGAGGGCGCAAAGGGTTTTCCACCGCCTGGTCCTCCGGGGTGTAACCCGGCTCCATCATGCGGTTTTCATAATCCCAGCCGCCCTCCAGATCCATTTCCCCACCATAGGGTTCTACCGGCATAGGGCTCCCTCCTTTCGTCTATCCAACGCGGCGGCTTATTTGCCGCTGCCAAAACTTTTCAGCGCCAAGCGGATCAACTCCTCCGGGGAGAGGCTGGAATCCAGCTTCCCCACAGCGGCAGCCGCTTCCGAGGCAGAATATCCCAGGGTCACCAGGGCATTCACCGCCTGGGAGGCATTCCCCGAAGCAGACGGCCCGCCAGGCTGAGGAATCCCTTCCAGGGCCACGCCGCCGGAAAGGTCCTTCACCTTGTCCTTCAGCTCCAGCACAATGCGCTGGGCAAGCTTGGGCCCCACGCCACTGGCCTTGGTAAACCGCTTGGCATCCCCGGCGGCAGCAGCCATGGCCACGTCCTCCGGGGTCAGCTGGGAGAGGATGGCCAGCCCCACTTTCGGCCCCACCCCGCTGATGGAGGTGAGCAGCTTAAAGCAGGAGAGTTCCCCTTTGGTGGCAAAGCCAAACAGGTCCAGGGCGTCTTCCCGGACGTTCAAATAGGTGTACAAGGTGGTCTTCTCCGAAAGCCGTGGCAAGGAGCGCAAAGTGTTCATGGAAGTCATGCACTTGAAGGCCACGCCTCCCACATCCACCACAGCGGCCCCCGGCTCTGTGTGGACCAAAGTACCTGTTACAGAATAAATCATGGAATCGTTCCTTTCCCGAAGGGCCAGCCAGGGCTCCCCGTCCAAAACGCTGTCCCGGCAACTATCCCCAGAAGCTGGGAAGCAGCTTTCCAAAACTGGCTAGGCCCGTCAAATCACCTGCTCCGGCTTGTGGTTCCGCCTGAGCAGCCCTCGCCGCAAAGGGGAACCTGCTGCCTGCCCATGACAGATGGCCAACGCCAGCGCATCGGCCGTGTCGTCCGGCTTGGGCACCTTGGGCAGGCATAGCAGCCGCCGGGTCATCTCTTGGACTTGGGGCTTCAAAGCCTTGCCGTAACCGGTGACAGCCTGCTTTACCTGCATGGGGGTGTACTCATACAAAGGCACCCCGGCCTGGGCCAAGGCAAGCAGGATCACCCCCCGGGCCTCTGCCACGCCGATGCCGGTGGTTTTGTTGTTGGTGAAGTAGAGCTTTTCCACCGCAGCGGCTTCGGGGCGCAGCCGGGTGAGGATCTCCCCCATACCCTGGTAGATCTCCTCCAAACGCCGGCCAAACTCTACGCCTGCGGGGGTGGTGATGGCTCCATACTCCAAAGGGCAGTACCTGCCCCCTGCTGCCTCGATCACGCCGTACCCCACAATGGCATAGCCGGGATCGATCCCTAAGATGCGCACAGCTCCACCTCCCCATTTGCATATCCGGTTTATTCTACCACACCTGCGGTGGGCATTTCACGCAGGCGGCTTTTGAGCCGCCGGGCTGGGCGGAGATACTTCCCTCGGCGCCCGCGTCCCCGTTTTCTGCGGGGATGCTACCACACCTGCGGTGGGCACGTCGCGCAGGCGGCTTTTGAGCCGCCGGGCTGGGCGGAAATACTTTTCTCGCCGTCCGCGTCCCAGTTTTCTGCATGGTATTATACCATAAAGCCCACCCAGGGTAAAGCCTATTTGCGCCCCCGGTGACAAACATCGGCTGGAAACAGCAAAGGGGCCACGTGGGCCCCTTCTTAATTGTATGCGGTTTCCGGCCTGGCAACCACAGTCGTTTTACAGCTCCAGCTGTTCTCCAGCCGTATCCCCGGCTTCGGGCAAGGCTCCCAGGGCCGGGAGGTTTTTCTTGTAGCGGTTGGGGTTTTGGAGCATCCCTTCCTGGTAGACCTGGGCACGCAGCAGGCGCTGTCCCTTCTTCAAGTTCATGGCCTGGACGCCCTGTGTGTTCTTGGTGGTTTTGGGCTGGATCAGCCCCGTGTGGAAAAGCAGCATCCGCCCGGAAGAGGCTGTCAGCAACACCTCGCAGTCCTCCCGGATCTGGAGGGCCGCTGCCAAAGGCGACTTGTCGCTGTAGGCATTCAAAAGCTTTTTCCGGTTTTGTTTGGTCTGGTAAGCGGAGAGTTCCACCTTGGCCACCTTGCCATTTTCAAAAAAGAACAGCATATACCCGTCGTACTCATGGGTGACAGCCATATACACGGCCCGCTCGTTCTCCTCCATTTGAGCTTTGGCAGGGATATAATCCCCCAAGACACTGGCTTTTGTTTCGGTAAAATCTGCGGCCTTCAGCTTGTAGACCTGGCTCTTGTCCGAGAAGAACAACAGCTCGGCATTGTTCTGCTCTTCCAGCTGCTGGGCGATCTCGTCCCCCTCTTTCAGCTTCTGCTCCCCGCTCATCCGCAGGGACTGGGGGGTGATCTTTTTGAAGTAGCCCTCCTTGGTGAAGAACAGGTTCACCGGGTAGTCGGGTACTTCTTCCACGATCTCGGCCTCTTCCACCTCATCGGCATAGAGGATCATGGAGCGACGGGGCTGGCCATATTTCTCTGCAACAGCTTCCAGCTCTTTGATGATGATGCCCTTCACCTTGGCCTTAGAACCCAAGATGTCTTCCAGCTGGGCAATCTCCTGCTCCAAGTCCTGGATGTCGTTGGTGCGCTTTAAAATGTATTCCCGGTTCAAATGGCGCAGCTTGATCTCCGCCACATACTCGGCCTGCACCTCGTCGATGCCGAAGCCGATCATCAGGTTGGGGACCACCTCAGCCTCTTCCTCGGTTTCCCGCACAATGCGCACCGCTTTGTCGATATCCAGCAAGATCAGCTCCAAGCCCTTGAGCAAGTGGAGCCGCTCTTTCTTCTTTTGCAGGTCGTAATAGGTGCGGCGGCGGACGCACTCCACACGGAAGGCCGTCCACTCCTCCAGCAGTTCCCGCACCCCCAGCACACGGGGAGTCCCGGCGATGAGCACGTTAAAGTTGCAGGCAAAGCTGTCCTCCAAGGTGGTGAGCTTGAAAAGCTTTTGCATCAGTTTATCCGGGTCTGTGCCCCGCTTTAGATCAATGGTGATCTTCAAGCCGTCCAAACCGGTTTCGTCCCGGATATCCGCGACCTCCTTGACTTTCCCCTGCTTCACCAGGTCGATGACCCGCTCCACGATCACCTCAATGGTGGTGGTGGGCGGGATCTGGGTCACGTCGATGCAGTTTGCGCTCTTGTCGTAGGTATAGCGGCTGCGCACCCGGAAGCTGCCCCGGCCGGTTTGGTAAATGGAGCCCATCTGGTCCCGGTCGAACAGGATCTGCCCGCCGCCGGGGAAATCGGGGGCCTGCATAGTCTGGAACAAGTCAGCCTCTGGGTCCCGGATGAGGGCGATGGTGGTGCGGCAGACCTCCCCCAGGTTAAAGGGGCAAATGTTGCTGGCCATGCCCACGGCGATGCCTGTGTTGGCATTGACCAGCACACTGGGGAACGTGGCCGGCAGCAGGGTGGGCTCTTTCATGGTGCTGTCGTAGTTGTCCACAAAGTCCACGGTGTCCTTGTCGATGTCCTGGAACAGCTCTTTGCAGATGGGGTCAAGCCTGGCCTCCGTATATCGGGAAGCTGCCCAGGCCATGTCCCGGGAATAGGCCTTGCCGAAGTTACCCTTGGAATCCACATAAGGATGCAGCAGGGCTTCATACCCCCGGGACAGCCGCACCATGGTGTCGTAGATGGCGGCGTCGCCATGGGGGTTCAGCTTCATGGTCTGGCCCACGATGTTGGCACTTTTCGTCCGGGCAGAACCCAAAAGCCCCATTTTATACATGGTAAAAAGCAGTTTCCGATGGGAGGGCTTGAAGCCGTCGATCTCCGGGATGGCCCGGGAGAGGATGACGCTCATGGCGTAGGGCATAAAATTCTGCCGCAGGGTATCGCTGATGTCCTGCTGCACGATCTCGCCTGCCCCGGCGATAAACCCCTGCATTTTGGGGGAGCCTCCCCGGAGGGGCTGCCGTTGTTTCTTTGCCATATTCTCTGTTTCCCTCCTCTTCTCAAGACACGTCCAGGTCGTCCAGGTATTCTCCCCCGTGTTCGGCGATATAATCCTTCCGGCCGCTCAGGTTGTCCCCCAGCAGCACATCGAACATCTGGGTGGCCTGCTCCACATCCCCGGGCTTCACCTGGATGAGCCGCCGGGTCTTGGGGTTCATGGTGGTCAAGTTCATCATTTCCGGGTCGTTCTCGCCCAGGCCCTTGGAACGCTGGATGGTAAATTTCTGACCTGCCAGCTCCTGGAGGAACTGCTCCTTTTCCCGCTCGTTATAGGCAAAATAGGTCTTGTCCTTGCAGGTGATCTCATACAGGGGGGATTCCGCAATGAACACCTTGTCCTGCCGGATCAGGTCCGGGGTCAGCCGGTAGAGCATGGTCAGCAGCATGGTGCGGATATGGAAGCCGTCTACATCCGCATCGGTGCAGAGGATGACCTTGTTCCAGCGCAAGGCGTTGATATCAAAGGCGCCGATGGACTTGTTGGCCTTGCTTTTCACCTGCACCCCGCAGCCCAGCACTTTGATCAAGTCGGTGATGATCTCGCTTTTAAAGATCTTGTCGTAGTCTGCCTTCAGGCAGTTTAGGATCTTACCCCGGATGGGCATGATGGCCTGGTAGTTGGGGTCCCGGGCCTGCTTGACAGACCCCAGAGCGGAGTCGCCCTCCACGATGAACAGTTCCCGTTCCTCCACATCCTTGGAACGGCAGTCCACAAACTTGGCCACCCGCCCGGTGATATCCATTTTCGCGGTGAGCTTGCCCTTGAGGTTCAACCGGGTGCGCTCCGCATCCTCCCGGCTGCGCTTGTTCACCAGCACCTGGCCTGCAATTTTTTCCGCGTCCAGCGGGTTCTCGATGAAGTAGACTTCCAGGTTGTGACGGAGCATCTCCACCATGGCCTCCTGGATACCCTTGTTGGTGATGGCCTTTTTGGTCTGGTTTTCGTAGGAAGTCTGGGTGGAGAAGGAGGAGATGACGATCACCAGGCAGTCCTCCACGTCCTGGAAAGTGATCTTGCTCTCGTTTTTATTGTACTTGTTGTTTTGCTTCAGGTAGGCGTCGATCTGGTACACAAAGGCGTTGCGCACGGCCTTGTCAGGTGCGCCGCCGTGCTCCAGCCAGCTGGAATTGTGATAGTATTCCGCCAGGTGGACCCGGTTGGAAAAGGCCGCCGCCACGTTGATCTTCACATTGTACAGAGGCATATCCGCCCGGTCTCGGACCTTCTTCTCACTCTGCCAAAACTGCACCGGGGTGAGGCTATCCTCGCCGCAGAGCTCCCGGGCGTGGTCCAAAATGCCGTTCTCATAGCAGAAGTCGGTGGTTTCAAATTTGCCGGGGGCCACCTCGTTTTTCAGGTGGAAGGTGATCCCCGCGTTGACCACAGCTTGGCGCTTGAGCACATCCAGGTAATATTCCAAGGTCACGTCGATATCGGTAAACACCTGAAGGTCCGGCTTCCATTTGATGAGGGAACCGGTATCCTTTTTGCCATAGGGCTCCTTCTTCATACCGCCTACATTTTCCCCGTGCTCAAAGTGCAGGGTATAGCGGCAGCCGTCCCGGCGGATGTCCACATCCATATACTCCGAGGCGTACTGGGTGGCGCACAGGCCCAGGCCGTTCAGGCCCAAGGAGTACTCGTAGTTCTCGCCGGAGTCGTTGTTGTACTTGCCGCCGGCGTACATCTCGCAGAACACCAGCTCCCAGTTGTAGCGTTCCTCTTTGGTGTTGTAATCCACCGGGATGCCGCGGCCGTGGTCCTCCACCTGCACGGAGTGGTCCAAAAACCGTGTAATGGTGATCTCCTTGCCATATCCCTGCCGGGCCTCGTCGATGGAGTTTGACAAGATCTCAAAGATGGAATGCTGGCAGCCGTCAATGCCGTCCGAGCCAAAAATCACCGCGGGCCGCAGCCTGACACGGTCCGCGCCTTTCAGGCTGGTGATGCTGTCGTTGCCGTAGGTCTGCTTTTTTGCCATAGTGCCTCCTGTCTACCTGTCAAGCCAGTTCGCTTTACACACTTGCAAACAGCAAGAAAGGGAATGTATCCCATTCCCTTGGTTGCTATCTTCTGTTTCGATCAATCCTGCTCCTGAGAACCAGCGGGATCCTCCTGGGAACCAGCCTGGCCCTCTTGGGGCAAACCAGCCTGGGGCTCCTGGCCCAAGGTCTGCTGGGTCATGCCGCTGGGGAGCAAATTGCCGTCCATCACCTGCTGGAATTCCACGCCGTCCACTTTTTCCTTCTCGAAGAGCACACCGGCCAGCCGGTGGAGCTCATCCATGTGGTCCTTCAGGATCTTCTCGGTCTTGGCGTAGGCCGTGGAGATGATGGTCTGGATCTCTTCGTCAATCTCCGAAGCAGTCCGCTCGGAGTAATTGCTGATGTGGCCCATTTCCTTGCCCAGGAACGGGTTGCTGTCGTCGGTGCCGTAGGTGATGGGCCCCAGCTTGTCGCTCATGCCGTACTTGGTCACCATGGCACGGGCGATCTTGGTGGCCCGCTCGATGTCGTTGGAGGCGCCGGTGGAGATGTCATCCAGCACCAAAGCCTCGGCAACACGGCCGCCCAACAGCACCACCAGCTCTTCCCGCATCTCATCCCGGCTCTGGTAGGTCCGGTCCTCCGTGGGCAAGTGCATGGTATAGCCGCCTGCCATACCCCGGGGGATAATGGAGATCTGGTGGACAGGGTCCTGGGTCTTGCAGTAATAGGTGGTAACCGCATGGCCAGCCTCGTGGTACGCGGTAAGCTTCTTTTCCTTTTCGCTCATGACACGGCTCTTTTTCTCCGTGCCCACCACCACCTTGATGGTGGCCTCCTCGATCTCCTCCATGGTGATGGCCCGATGGTTCTTCCGGGCTGCCAGCAGGGCGGCCTCGTTGAGAAGGTTCTCCAGGTCGGCGCCGGTAAAGCCGGCGGTGGACTTGGCAATGGTGGAGAGCACCACGTCGGGAGCCAGGGGCTTGCCCTTGGCGTGGACCCGCAAAATTTCCTCGCGGCCCTTGATGTCGGGATAGCCCACCATCACCTGGCGGTCAAACCGGCCGGGACGCATCAA
>CAJFMJ010000014.1 GCA_904391645.1 uncultured Neglectibacter sp. | reverse complement strand
GGTTTCCCTGTGCAGGGTGTGCTTCCGGCAGAACCTGCAATACTTGTTCATTTCCAGCCTGTCGGGGTCGTTCTTCTTGTTCTTCTTGGTGTTGTAGTTTCTCTGCTTGCACTCTGTGCAGGCCAACACGACCTTCACTCTCATTTGTCGGCACCTCCCGTTTTACGGAAAAATTTTTGGGGTGTATCGCACCCCGGCCTCCCTCGGAAAAACAGGCACAAAAAAAGAACCTCTTTTTCGAGGTGCTACAAGTATAGCACAAGAGGTTCTTTCTGTCAAGGTTTTTCCTTTCGGTTTCCCGCTGCGCCGCGGCTTTTTCCCAACGGGGCCGCCGCCAGGGGTTCTCAGTGTTTATTGTCCAGGGTCTTGGCCATGACCTTCTTCTTTTTCTTTTTCTTTTCGGGCTTAATGTTCTTGCCCTTGAGCTTGCGGGTGTACTTCAGGTCTTTTTTCAGCTCGTCCCCCACGTGCTCTTCAAACACCTGGAAACCGGCGTCCGAGAGGGAATTGAGCAAGCTGATGGTGACGATGGCACGGGTATCCAGGTCGCCGTTCTTATACATATCGTCCAGCACGGAGCACAGCTTGTTCATGGGGTCGCTGTTGGGGTATTTGGCAGCCAGGTCCTCACACCGGGGCACCACATGGCTCTTCACAAAAGTGACATACCGCACTTGCCCATAAGCGATCTTCTCCTGGTTGAGTTCCTCTTTCAATTCGGGGAAGACATTCACCAAGCGGTTCATAAAGAACAGGGGATCGATGGTGCGCTCGCCGTCTTTCCCACGGCGCTTCTGCTGCACCACTGCCACCCGCTTGGGGCCCTGGACCACTTCAATGAAGTCGTTCAAAATGCTCTCCGCGTCGGCGCGGGTGCCCTCGTTCTCGTCGAACAGCCACAAAGACAGGCTGCGCCAGGTACCGGGCTCACCGTCCTTCAGGGTGGTGGAACGCAGCTCAAACCGCTGCTTCTTCACATCGTACAAAAGCCCATAGGCCACATCGGCAGCGGTGAACATCACCAGTTTGCCGGCAGGGTCCTCCAAAGGCTGGGGCTCGCTGAAACCCTGCTTGGCCAGCTCCTCATAAAGTCCGTCCTGTATCCATTCAAAGGCTTTTAAATCCAAAATGATCCACTCCAAAAATCGTGATGATAAAACTGGTTTGGCTAACAGTATAGCATGAGCAGCGGCAAAAGTCTATCTTTTTTTCCCCACCCTTTTGGGAAAGCCCCGGAAAAGAGTTGCGAAATCCACTGGAGCATAGTATAATAATGAATCGAGTGTGCCAAGGCAAAGAAACCATTGAAAAAAGGGGCGGAAGGCCGCCCTTTTAAATACTACATTCATGGGGTGTGATGGCAATGAACAACAGCGGCAAATTGAGCCTTTGTGTGATCTTCGGCGGCGTGTCCTCCGAGCACGAGGTTTCCCGGATGTCGGCCACTTCCATTTTGGAAAACCTTTCTTCTGAAAAATATGACGTGCACATGGTGGGCATCACCAAAGAGGGCAAATGGCTCCTCTACACCGGCGACGTGAAAGAGATCGTTTCCGGCGCTTGGGAACAGGGCCCGGTGGCCCCGGCCTTCCTGGCCCCGGACCCCTCGGTCCACGGGCTGGTGGTGCTCCGTGACGGCACTGCGGAAACCATCCCGGTGGACGTGATCTTCCCCGCCCTCCACGGCAAAAACGGCGAAGACGGCACCATCCAGGGGCTGTTCCAGCTGTCGGGGATCCCCTATGTGGGCTGCGATACCCTCTCCTCCAGCGTGTGCATGGATAAGGCGGTCACCCACACCCTGCTTTCCAACGCGGACATCGAGCAGGCCCATTACCTGTGGTTCTACGCCGACCGGTTCGACGTGGCCCCCGACACCATTAAAAACAAAATCCAAGCCCGGCTGGACTTCCCTGTATTCGTCAAGCCTGCCAATGCCGGCTCTTCGGTAGGGGTCAGCAAGGTGGAGCGCTTGGAAGACCTGGACGAGGCCATCCGCAAAGCCGCCAAAGAGGACAAAAAAGTGGTGGTGGAAGAGGGCATCAAAGGCCAGGAAGTGGAGTGTGCCGTGCTGGGCAACCGGGACGCAGAAGCCTCCATTGTGGGGGAGATCGGCGCCTCCGCCCAATTCTACGACTACGACGACAAATATATCAACGGCACTAGCCAGCTCTACATCCCTGCCCGGATCGACCCGGAGGTTTCCGACAAGATCCGCCAGGTAGCGGTGCGGGCATACCGGCTTCTGGGCTGCTCCGGCCTTGCCCGGGTGGACTTCTTCGTCACCGAGGAGGACCATCGGGTGATCTTGAACGAGATCAACACCCTGCCGGGCTTCACCTCCATCAGTATGTACCCCAAACTGTGGATGGCCATGGGCCTCAGCTACAGCCAGCTGCTGGATAGGCTGGTGGAACTGGCCTTCCAAAAAGCCGGCAAGTGAGAGGAGCGTGGATCATGGATAACCGTCCCATCGGTGTGTTCGACTCCGGCCTGGGAGGCCTTACGGCCGTCAAGCAGCTGGAACAGGTGCTGCCGGGAGAAAGCATCGTCTACTTTGGCGATACCGGCCGGGTGCCCTATGGGTCCCGTGGGAAGGACACCATCCTCCGCTACGCCAAGCAGGACATGGCGTTCCTGCTCTCCCAAAACGTGAAGGCCGTTCTGGCCGCCTGCGGCACGGTGAGCTCCGTGGCACGCAGCGTGGGGGAAGCTTTGAGCGTCCCCTTTATCGACGTGATCGGCCCCAGCGCAAAAGCCGCTGCCGCCGCCACGAAAAACGGGAGGATCGGCGTCATCGGCACGGCAGCCACCATTCAAAGCGACTCCTACCGCAGTGCTTTGCTGCGGATCAACCACAAATTCGAAGTCTTCCCCCAGGCCTGTCCCCTGTTTGTCCCCCTGGTGGAAAGCGGTTTCGTCGCCCCCCAAGACGAGGTGACTCGCCTGGTGGCGGAACGGTATCTGGCCCCCATCCGGGCCGCAGGAGTGGACACCTTGATCTTGGGCTGCACCCACTACCCCATCATCGCCCCCACCATTGCCGGAGTGATGGGAAAAGGCGTCACCTTGATCGACAGCGGCCGGGAAGCCGCTCTGGCCACAGCGGAAGCGCTGAAGGCCCAGGGGCTCCTCAGCCAGGAGGGCGCCCCCCGGCAAGTGGGATACTACGTCACCGACACGCCGGAAAACTTTATGAATGTGGCAGAGCTGTTTTTGGGCCACAGCGTGGAGGGCCGCACCCAGCGCATTGATATCGAAAGCTATCCCACCTGAACGCAGAAGGGAAGGGAATGGGAATGTTAAAGGACGATTATGACATCAACATCATCGGCCGGCTGGATTACGCCGACTTCCCGGAGGGCTCCGGGGAGATCACCCTGAACACCACCGGCTCTTACACCCGCCGGGGCGGGGCGCGTTTTATCGCCTATAAAGAGTATGACGAGGAAAACCCCAAGGTCAGCTGCACCTCTGTGCTGAAGGTGGAATCCGGTAAAGTGACCATGATGCGTTCCGGTTCGGCCACCCGGCTGATTTTAGAGCAGGGAAAGCGCCACTTATGCCTGTACGACACCGGCTACGGCACCATGACCGTGGGGGTGTTCACCAGCTCCCTGTCCTCCTCCCTGGGGGAACAGGGGGGCCGGATCGACATCCAGTACACTCTGGACATCGACTCCAACTTGTCCAGCAGCAATGAGATCACCGTAGAGATTAAGCCCCGCAGACAGACAGGGCTTCGGATTTAACCCAACAGAAAGGATTTGAAAAGTATGTCTGAATTAGTCGCCACCGCCACTGCCCAACTGCGGGATGCCTTGGAGCGGTCCATGAAGCAGGCCATGGAAAAGGGCCAGCTCCCGCAGGCCCCCCTGCCCGAGATCGCCCTGGAGGTTCCTGCGGACCGCGCCCACGGGGATTGGTCCTGCAACGCCGCCATGGCAGGCGCACGCACCTTCCGTATGGCCCCCCAGAAAATTGCCCAGGCCATCCAGGAAAACCTGGATCTTTCCGGGACCTATTTCAACAAGTGTGAGATCGCCGGCCCCGGCTTTTTAAACTTTACTTATGAGCCCCGGTTCTACGGGGAAGTCCTCCAGGACATCCACAAACTGGGCAAGGACTACGGCCGTTCAGACTACGGCCAGGGAAAGCGGGTGCTGGTGGAGTTCGTTTCCGCCAACCCCACCGGCCCCATGCACATCGGCAATGCCCGGGGCGGCGTGTTGGGCGACGCCTTGGCCTCTGTGCTGGACGCCGCCGGCTATTATGTGGAACGGGAATTCTACATCAACGACGCCGGCAACCAGGTGAACAAGTTCGGCGCTTCTCTGGAGGCACGGTATCTCCAGATTTTCAAAGGGGAAGACGCCATCCCCTTCCCGGAGGACGGCTACAAGGGCGCGGACATCATCGCCCACGCCGAGAATTTTGCCAAGGAATACGGGGACAAGTATGTGGAGGCAAGCCAGGAGGAACGCCGGGCCGCTTTGGTGGGTTATGCCCTGCCCAAGAACATCCAGGGGCTCCACGACGACCTGCTCCGCTACCGGGTGGAGTACGACAACTGGTTCAAGGAGTCCAGCCTCCATGAAAACGGCTCTGTGGAGAAAGTGGTGGAGCTGCTGAAGGAAAAGGGCGCCACCTATGAAAAGGACGGCGCTGTGTGGTTCCACGGGGAAGAATATGGCAGCGAGGACTTTGTGCTGGTGCGCAGCAACGGCGTGCCCACCTATGTAGTGCCGGACATCGCCTACCACTACGGCAAACTGGTGACCCGGAACTTCGACATGGCCATCGACGTGCTGGGCGCTGACCACCACGGCTATGTGCCCCGGCTGAAGGCAGCCCTCACCGCCCTGGGCGTGGACGCCTCCCGGCTGAACGTGGTATTGATGCAGATGGTGCGCCTGGTCCGGGACGGGGAGATCGTCAAGGCCAGCAAGCGCAGCGGCAAGGCCATCACCCTGGTGACCCTGCTGGAAGAGGTGCCGGTGGACGCCGCCCGGTTCCTGTTCAACTCCTATGAGGCCAACACCCGCATCGATTTCGATCTGGACCTGGCCGTGCAGCAAGATTCCCAGAACCCGGTGTACTATGTCCAGTACGCCCACGCCCGGATCTGCAGCATCCTGAAGAACCTGGCTTCCGACAGCATCACCCCTCGGGAGTGTACGGGGGAAGAGCTGGCACTGCTCACCGCGCCGGAAGAGCTGGAGCTGATCCGCTACCTGTCCTCCTACACAGGGGAAGTCACTGCGGCGGCCAAAGCCCTGGACCCGGCCAAGATCACCAAGTACGTGATGAACCTTTCTACCCTGTTCCACAAGTTCTACAACGCCTGCCGCGTGAAAGGCACAGACGAAGCCTTGACCGCTGCCCGGCTGTACCTGTGTACTGCCACCCGTACCGTGTTGGAAAACGGGTTGGAACTGTTCAAGGTCACCGCGCCGGAGAGTATGTAACCTATAAAAATCTAAAAACCAAAAAAACAAGGACGCCCAGCTGAAAAGCTTGAGCGTCCTTTTTCTTTTAGATTTAGAAACTGTTCCACTTTGCCAGTACCCGCTCCACTGCCTGCCCGTCCACCTGGGGAAAAGGAAGCAGCGGCTGAGGCTCTCCATAAGGGGCGATGTCCTTCTCCAACCAGAGCACGTCCAGCCACCGGCCCATTTTATAGCCGGCGTTGCGGAAAAGCCCGCCCTCGGCAAACCCCATGGCCCGGTGCATCGCCACGCTGGCTTTGTTTTCCGCAGTGATACAGCCATACACTGTGCGCACCCCTTGCAGCCGCAGCAAATCAAACAGCGCGCCGTACAGCTTGGGGCCAAGGCCCCGGTGGGTGGCCTCCGGCCGCAGGTAGACCGTCAGCTCGGCGCCCCACTGATAAGCCGGCCGAGCCGCATAAGGGTGGGCGTAGGCATAGCCCAAAAGCTTCTCCCCCTCTTCCCACACCAGGTAAGGGTGCAGCGCGGAGATGGTCTTCACCCGCTGGGAAAACTCCTCCAGGCTGGGGACTTCATACTCAAAGGAAACGTTGGTATCCGTCACATAGGGGGCATAGATCTCCAAAAGGGCCGGGGCGTCCTCCACCCGGGCCAGGCGGAGCTTCCCCTCTCCCCCGCTCACCGTTTCCACGGCCAGAAATACAGGCCGTACACAACGAGGCACAAGGAGATGATCCCCGCGCTGATGGCCGCCCCGATCGCCATGGACGTATGCTGCAACGGCCCCGCCACCATGCTGATCACAATGGCCGCAGCGTCCGCAAAAAGCAGCAGCCGGTAGAGCCTGCGTTCCACATCCGTCATTCCGGATCTCCCCTTCCCTGTTCCACAATCTGTGCTTATTGTACCCGTTCTTTCCCTCTTTTGCAAGTGCTTAGGCCAACAGGCTGTTGGACAGGCCTGCCAGCTGCTCCAAGGACAGCCGTTCCGCCCGGACGTTTTTCTCGGCGCCTGCGGCCTCCAGGGCATCCTCCACCTGGGGCTTGGGCAACCCCAGGGTTGCGGAAATGGAATTGGCCGCTGTTTTCCGCCGCTGGGCAAAAGCCGCCCGGGACACCTTGAAGAACCATTCCTCGTCCCGGACCGATACGGGAGGCTCTTTGCGCAAATCCAAGCGGATCACAGCAGAGTCCACTTTGGGAGGGGGCAAAAAGCTCCCCCGGCCTACCGGGAACAGGATCTTGGGCACACTGCGGTAGTGCACCGCCACGCTCACCGCCCCGCACTCCCTGGAGCCGGGAGCGGCGCACAACCGCTGGGCCGCCTCCTTCTGCACCATCACCGTGATGGCAGAAAGGGGCAGCTCCTCCTCCAGCAGCCGCAAGATCACGGGGGAGGTGATGTAGTAGGGCAAGTTGGCGCACACGCACACCGGCCCGCCGCCAAACTCCTCTTGGATCAGCGTTTTCAGGTCCAGCTTCATCACATCGCCGGGGACGATCTTCACATTGTCCCGGCCAGCCAAGGTTTCCTCCAGGACAGGGAACAGACGGGAATCCAGCTCGATGGCGGCCACTTTTTTCGCCACCTGGGAGAGCTCCCAAGTGAGCACCCCGATACCCGGACCCACCTCGATGACGCCGGCACACTCCTGGGCCCCGCACTCAGCCGCCATCCGGGGGCACACTCCGGGGTTGATGAGGAAATTCTGCCCCAGCGCCTTGGAAAAGTGAAACCCATGGCGGGACAAGATCTCTTTGATCCGGCCGGGGTCGGACAGGCCGCTTTGGCGCGGTGTTTCGTTGGGATGGTTATTCATGGGGATCCTCCTTTGCGGGGCTCTCGGTTGGGACGGTCACTTGGTAGACCACCCGGCTCCCGTCGTCGTACACGCGGGGATACAGGCTGTCTAAAGCAGCCTGATCCACCTGATAGGAACTGCGTTCAAAATCGCTGACTAGGATATAATCCACCCCCAGCTGCTCCACCAAGGTCTGGGCGCTTTGGGGGGATTCATAGATGGCCTGGGCATCCCGCTGGTTCTTACCATAGGGCAAGCCGTGGTAATAGAGGTAAGAGGGCGAACCGCACACCACATCCCGGCCTGCCAGGGAAGCGATCTCATTGTTGTGGCGGGTATCCGTGAGGAACAGGGCGTCAGCAGCGGTGTTCCCTTCCACCCACTGGACCAAGGACAAGGACCCGGATCCAAACAGCTCATAGCTGGCCACGGCCTCCCGGCCCCAAGTGAGCACGGCCGACACCGAGGTGAGCGCCACCATCCCGGCAGCAGCCCCTGCCATAGCCTTACGGCTTCGGAACAGCTGGAACAGCTTCCAGGCGCACTGAGCAGCGGCACAGCACAAAAAGGCAAAGGCCGGATACAGCAGCTTGTTGTTATCGTAATCGTTGGGCTGGAACTCCACCAGCTCTGCCAGCAGCCAGATGGCCAGCGCCGGGGCGTATTGGGCAAACTCCCGCCCCTTGGCTAAGAGCAGGCCGCCCAAAGCCAGCAACGCCACCAATCCGATATTTTTCAAGTAGAACAGCAGGTAGGCATCTTCCCCGATAACCCACCCCAAGTGTCCCCGGACAAAGCCTCCTGTCCCGGCTTGATGGAAGGTCCAGTAGAAAAGCTGGGGCAACGCCGGCAACAGGGCAGCCGCCAAGAGCACGCCCCAGGGCAGCAAAGCGGGTTTGCACCCGCCCGGCAGGCGGGCAGTTTTGACTGCCAGGAACGCAGTCACGGCCAGGAACAGCGCCAAAACCACACCAGCCACTCCCAGGAAAAGCGAGGAATCCTCCCGCCCACAGAAGCACTCCTTGCCAACCGCCAACGCCAGCAACCCCAGGACCAGCAGGACTTTCCCACCCCGGGCGGCAGCTTCCTCCCACTGGAGCTTGCGGCACAGGGAAAACACCAGCCACACCCCACAAATCAGCCCCAGGGCCAAGAAGGAGTGGGTGTGCACCATGGGCATGGCGCCCGCCATGAGCCCTGCTAACAGGTACCCAGAGCGCTGGCCTTCAAAAACAGCGCGATACAACAGATACAACGCGGGGAACAGCATGGCCCAGCCAAACAGGGTGGCACGTTGGGGAAGCATCATATCCACCAGCACGTTGACCCAGCGGATGTTCTCCGCCACCAGGTTGGTGGGGGTTTCATAAAAGGAGGTGAAGATGCGGGTGAAGTTTTCCACACTCCCGCCTAAAAAGTAGAGGAACCCAAAGCCTCCATTGCACACAAAAAACAGCCACGCCAGGGCAGCCTTCCCCCTGCTCCCCGTCATGCGGGAGAAAAAGGCGTACAACCCAAAGAACACCTGGGCGCCCGCCGCCCACATGGGCAGCTCATAGGCAAACCACAGGGGTGCCCCCAACTGGTAAAGGCTGGCAGAGATGCTGTCAGACAAAAAGGGATAGGACAGCCGCACACCCGGCAACAGGGAATAGTCCGGCGGGAACTGCTGCTGGTTGGCAAGGCTGGTGAGGAAACTCAGATGCATACTCATGTCCCCATAGGTGGCCTGGCTGGAATAGACCACGCCGTTTTGCCAACGGAAAGAATGCCACACCAGGTAACAAAAAAACAGCCACACCAGGCCCACGATCCACAAAAAGCGGCGGCGGGAAAAGGCTGACAAGCTTTTTTGAAAGTCCCATGGGTTGCTGCGGCCCTTCCATAAGGCGGCAATCCCCGCCCCCAGGGCCACTGCCAAGGCGCAACCGTGAGCTGCGGGGCTGAACCCCAAAAGGAAGGCAAATACCACCGGGAACCACTGAAGCATCACGCTGCCCCACACGCTGCCCATCAAAAGCCTCACACCGGCGCTCTCCCGGGGAAGCACCAACCGGGCAACACTCAGCCCGGAAAGCTGGAACAACGCAAAAAACGCCGCAGCGAAAACAGCCCCTCCAAGGGTACCCTCCATGGTTTTTCCTCCTTCTGGTGATCTGTGAAACAGCATTGCCGCCAGATGGCCCCAGGCGCCACCCGCGTCCCCGTTTTCTGCGGCTATTATATCATATGGGCCGAGAAAAAGTAAAGTTGCCAAACGTGCCGGGACAAGGTATAATAGCAGCAAAAGAAAGGGGAATTGGCACTATGGAACCATTACAACGGCGCGATAAAGTGAACTATTACCTGGATCTGGCCGAGGCTGTCAGCCAGCGAGGCACCTGCCTGCGCAAGCTTTACGGCGCAGTGATCGTGAAAAACGACGAGGTGATCTCCACCGGCTATGTGGGGGCGCCCCGGGGCCGGGAGAACTGCTCCGACCTGGGTTACTGCCTGCGGACCAAGCTGGGCATCCCCCGGGGGGAGCGGTATGAGCTGTGCCGCAGCGTCCACGCGGAGGCCAACGCCATCATCTGCGCCTCCCGCCGGGATATGATCGGCGCCACGTTGTACTTGGTGGGCAAGGAAGTGCCCACGGGGGAATATGTGAAAAACGCCATATGCTGCTCCATGTGCAAGCGCATGGTGATCAACGCCGGCATTGAGCAGGTCATCGTCCGGGACGACCGGGACCACTACCGGGTGATCCAGGTGGCGGAATGGATTGCCGATGACGAGTCCTTAAAGGGGGTGCTGGGCTATTGACCGCCCAGGAAACGCCCTCCCGCTACCAGCTGTTGGACACCTTGCGGGGGCTTTGCCTTCTCAGCATGGTGGCCTACCACGGGATGTATGACCTGGTGGATATCTTTGGCCTGCCCTCCTCTTGGTACTGGGGACTGCCCGGGTATCTGTGGCAGCAAAGCATCTGCTGGACTTTCATCCTCCTTTCGGGGATGTGCTGGCAGCTTTCCCGCCACCACCTGAAACGGGGGCTCATCCTGGTGGGGTGCGGGGCGGCCATCACCTTGGTCACCCTGGTGGTGATGCCCAGCCAGCGGATCTTGTATGGGGTGCTAAACCTGCTGGGGCTGTGTGCCCTTCTGATGATCCCCCTTCACAAAGCCTTTCAAAAGCTCCCACCTTGGGCTGGTTTTTTCGGGGCACCGCTGCTGTTTTTTGTCACCCGGAACATTTCCCGGGGAAGCCTGGGGTTTGAAGGGCTGGTGCTCTGCCAGCTGCCAGCGTGGCTGTACCAAACAGACGTGACAGCAGTGCTGGGATTCCCCTCCCCCAGCTTTTGGAGCACCGACTACTTCCCGCTGCTTCCCTGGTTCTTCCTGTACTGCACCGGGTATTTCCTGTGGGGGGTGCTCTCCCGCAGCCAGCGTGCCAAGAAGCTGCTCACCCCCGGGGTGCGGCCCTTGAGCTTTTTGGGGCGGCACAGTTTGCTCATCTACCTGGCCCATCAGCCGGCCCTCATGGGAATCTTCCTCCTGCTGGGACAACTGGCTCACTGATGGCAGCCCCACAAAACAACTTAGAAAAAAGGCATCCCAGTGGTTTCCCACCTGGATGCCTTTCCTGTTCTTTCTGCCTGTTTTATAGGGTTTCCTCCTGCCTTGCCTTGGCCTCCCCTCGGTTGATGGCACTCAAGATCCCCTTGATGGAAGCGATGCTGATGTTGTGGTCTTCCCCCACGCCGAAAATGATCTCCCCTTTGTGCCGCAGCTGGATGTAAGACACTGCCTTGGAGTCTGCGCCGGTGGACACAGCGTGTTCACTGTAGGACACAAACTCGTAATCCCGCAGGCCCAGGGCACGCAGGGCATTGAAGAAGGCATCGATGGGGCCGTTACCCATGCCGGAAACTTCCTTATTCACATGATGGTGGCGGATGATGCCTGCAAAATCCACCAGCACCTGACCTTGCCCGCCGTTCTCCTCAAAGATCCGGTAGGTGAGCAGATGGTAAGGATGGACCACCTCCAAGTATTCCTTTTGGAAGATGGCGAACACCTCCCCGGGGGTCAGCTCCCGGCGGGCCCGCTCGCAGGCGGATTTCACCAGGGCGCCGAACTCCGGGTGCATGGCCTTGGGAAGGATATAGCCAAAGGACTGCCGCATGACAAAGGCGGCACCGCCCTTGCCCGACTGGCTGTTGATCCGGACAATGGGCTCGTACTGGCGGCCCAGGTCTGCCGGGTCGATGGGCAGGTAGGGCACTTCCCAATAGGGGGAGGCGTGCTTGGCCATGTAGTCCACCCCTTTGTTGATGGCGTCCTGGTGGGAACCGGAAAACGCCGTGAACACCAATTCCCCTGCGTAGGGGTGGCGGGGCGGCACGGTCATCTGGGTGGATTCCTCATACACCTGTTTGACCTGGTTCATGTGGGAGAAATCCAGCCCCGGGTCCACCCCCTGGGAGTACAAGTTCAGGGCCAGGTTCATGATGTCCACGTTGCCGGTGCGCTCCCCGTTGCCGAACAGGGTGCCTTCCACCCGCTGGGCGCCGGCCATCAAACCCAGCTCTGTGGCGGCCACAGCCGTGCCACGGTCGTTGTGGGGGTGCAGGCTGATGATGGCACTGTCCCGGTGGCGGAGGTTCCGGCACACATACTCCACCTGGTCAGCGTAGGTGTTCGGGGTGCACATCTCCACGGTGTTGGGCAGGTTGATGATCACCTGGTTTTCCGGGGTGGCGCCCAACTCCTCCAACACCCGGTCGCAGATAAGCACCGCGTTTTCCACCTCGGTGCCGGAAAAGCTCTCCGGAGAATACTCGTAGCGGATGCGCATTCCCGGCTCCGCTTCCCGGAGTTCTTCCGTCAGGGACCGGATGAGCTTTGCCCCCTCCACAGCGATGTCGATGACCCCCTGCATATCCGTGTGGAAAACCACCTTCCGCTGCAGGGTGGAAGTGGAGTTGTAGAAGTGGATGATCACATCCTTGGCGCCGCGGATGGCCTCGAAAGTCCGGCGGATCAGGTGCTCCCGGGCCTGGACAAGCACCTGGATGGTCACCCCAGGGGGGATCAAGTCCTGTTCGATCAGGGTGCGGAGGATCTCATACTCGGTTTCCGAAGAGGCGGGGAACCCCACCTCGATCTCCCGGAAGCCAATGGAGGTGAGCATCTGGAAAAACTCCACCTTCTGTTCCAGGTTCATGGGATTGACCAGGGCCTGGTTGCCATCCCGAAGGTCCACGCTGCACCACACCGGCGCTTTACAGAGGACCTGGTCCGGCCAGGTCCTGTTTTGCAGCCCAATGGGCACAAAGGGTTTGTATTTGCGATATCCTTGGTTCATACAGGGATCGCTCCTTTCCACACACGGTTTTCCCTTTCCCAGTAACTGGCCAAGCCAGCAAAAAGCCCCGGGCACGACTCTCTCGTGCCCGGGGCGAAAATCATTCCGCGGTACCACCCGTATTCGGCGGGAAAACCCGCCCTCCAGCTCCCTCCTGAAAGGAAGCTAGGCGTATAACGCCGCCACACGCCCTCCCCTACTGCCTTCGGGAAGGGGACTCTGGGATGAGCTATCCCGCCGGGGGCCCGCCTGCTTCCACCACCCGCAGGCTCTCTGGGCGGCGCCCCGCCGTCTTATTTCCCTTCACGGTCTTTGATGGCATTATAGGCCAAAAAAACAGGGTTTGTCAAGTCTGGTCTTCCCGGTTTTCCCCATTTTTCCCCCAGGCGCGGTCCGCCGCCTCCCGGGCAATGTCCACCACCAGGTGGTCGGGCTGTTCCCCTTCTTCCCCCTGGGGCAGCATCTCATAGACCTCCATCACCATGGAGCGCATCCACAAACTGGGGGTAATGCGTACCGAATAGCCGCAGCCAGGCTCGCACATCCATTCAAAAGGCTGGGCGCGGGGCAAACCGTAGGCGGACAACAACCCGGTGATTACCCCGGCATGGGTGCACACCACCACTTCCGTTTCCCCTTTTACCATCATGTTTTGCACCAGGGTTTCAAAACCCTTGCACACCCGCTGCAGAAACACCAGGCCGCTTTCCCCATTGGGCGGGGCTGTCTGGCCCCCCTGTTCCATCCACTGCAAAAAGCGGGGGTCGTCTTGGAGCTCTTGGGCGGTTTTCCCGTCCCAGTCGCCGAAATCACACTCGGCCATTTCCAACACTACCTCCGGGTCCGCCTGGGGATAGAGCACTTTCAGGGTGTCCACGCAGCGGATGGAAGGGCTGGCATAAAAGGCCACCCCTTCCGGATAGCGGTACTTCTGCTTGAGCTCCACCAGCTTTTGGATGGAAGACAGGGGCAGCGGCGACTCCGTGCGGCCTATGTAACGGCCCTCCAGGTTCCCTTCACAGGGCATATTGCGGATAAAATGGATGACATAGGATTTCATGACAAACCTCCCGCCCTTTCCTGCAAGAAAGGGCTGTTTTTTTGCGTTTTCTTTTTTTTATTTCCAATAGGGCAATTATCCCAGGGGAATATATTGTATAATTATCCTAGAATTTATCCTTTTCTATTCGTTGCTTTTGTTCCTTTAAGCTTTTTCCAAGACTCTTTCTGGGCCGTTGCCCAGACAAAAATCCAGGTGACAATCGAGGTGTTCCACCATGACGAACAACGATTTCCCAAGGATCTTGACACTGCTGCGGAAGGAACGGGGCTACAGCCAAAAAAAGGCGGCCACCGACCTGGGGATCTCCCAGGCGCTGCTCTCCCACTATGAAAAGGGCATCCGGGAGTGCGGGCTGGATTTCCTGGTGCGGGCCGCAGAGTATTACGGCGTGTCCTGCGACTATCTGCTGGGGCGCACCCCTCACCGCAACGGCGCGGTGATTTCCCCCGGCACTTTGCCCAGCGAAGGCCCATCCTCTCCCATCCGCGGAAAAGCGCCCTCTACCGAATACCACCGCAGGGTGCTGATAAACTCTATCAATATTGTATTCGGGATTTTGAAAAAAATCAATAGCGAAGGCGTTACCCGGCACATTTCAAACTTCCTTTATGCCGCTGTGTACAAGATGTTCCGGCTGCTTTACTCCGCCTACAAGAAAAACCCCCAGGAAACCTTCTCCCTGGGCCCCGGGCTCTACGACGCCCAATTGGATGCCCACATGGCCCTCTCCCAGGGGAAAGCCCGCTTCCTGTTGGACGGCAATGGCCTGGAGAATGCTCCCGGTGTGGGACAGTCTGCCCTGCCGGTGCTCAACCCCACTAAGCTTTCTACAGAGTATCCCCTCTATGCGCCCTCCCTATTTGAGCTGGTGCAAAACACCGAACAGGCTGTTTTGGAAAAAAACAATCCCTAAATGCTCTGTTGGAAACAAGCGACCTTCCCTTCTGGCCCAATCAAACTATATGTATAAATATTCATGCAATTTACTAAATGGATAATTCAATTTCCCCATTCCCCCTGGAACGCCGTCGCCCCTGGGGGGACGGGGTATTTTTGTTTCTCTCTGGGGAACACTTCGGCATAAACCGACGGAAGAAACCTGAAAAAAGGAAAATAGTATTTGTCATTTTCCCCCTGTTTGTGGTAAAATAATGGAATGAGTGGCTGCGGGTTGGGTTACCGCAGCCGGCACAGGAAGGAGCACGGCTCCTTCCCCAACTACAAGAAGAAATCAAGCAGAGAAAGGCAGGCAACGACCATGTGCGGATTCGTTGGATTTATCAACGGCGGCGACACCCAGCAGGACGCTGGCGTGCTCCGCTCCATGACGGACGCTATCCGTCACCGTGGCCCCGACGACGCGGATTACTATATGGACGGCTCCATCTCCCTGGGCTTCCGGCGGCTTTCCATCATCGACTTGGAAGGCGGCAGGCAGCCCATCTTAAACGAAGATGGCTCAAAAGTGCTCACCTTCAACGGGGAGATCTACAACTTCCAGGAGATCAAAAAAGACTTGCTGGCAGCCGGCCATGTGTTCAAAACCGCCACCGATTCCGAGGTACTGCTCCACGGCTACGAGGAATACGGCGAAAAGCTCCTGAACAAATTGCGGGGGATGTTCGCCTTTGTCATTTGGGATAAAGAGAAAAGGGAGCTGTTTGGCGCCCGGGACTTTTTCGGCATCAAGCCCCTGTATTACGCCCAGATGGGCGATACCCTGATGTTTGGCTCGGAGATCAAAAGCTTTTTGCATCATCCCCACTTTCAAAAAGAGCTGAACCGGCCCATGCTGGAAAACTACCTTTCTTTCCAGTATGCCCCTGGCCCGGAAACCTTTTTCAAAAACGTGTACAAAATGCCCCCGGCCCACTCCTTCCTCTACAAAGATGGGAAAATGAAGCTCACCCGCTACTGGCTGCCGGAGTTTGACGCCGAAGAGGACAAGCCCCTGGATTACTGGGTAAACGAGATTGAAAAGGTGTTCGACGACTCGGTGGAAGCCCACAAGATTTCCGATGTGGAGGTGGGTTCTTTCCTGTCCTCCGGTGTGGATTCCAGCTATGTTGCCTGTTCTGCCCACGTGGACAAGACCTTCACCGTGGGCTTTGACAACGGCACCAAGTACAACGAGATCAGTTACGCCCAAGAGCTTTCCGAGCTGATCCCGGTGAAGAACATCAGCCACATCATCACCCCCGAAGAGTTTTGGGGCACCTTCCCCAAGATCCAGTACCACATGGACGAACCCCTGGCCGACCCTGCCGCAGTGGCCCTGTACTTTGTGTGCAACCTGGCAAGCCAGCACCTGAAGGTGGTGCTCTCCGGCGAGGGCGCTGACGAGATCTTCGGCGGGTACAACATCTACAAAGAGCCTTTGGAGATGGCCTGGTACGACAAGATCCCCTTCCCCATCCGGAAGCTCATCGGGAAAGTGGCTGGCGCGCTGCCTGCCCACCGGGGGCTAAACTTCCTGGTGCGCCGGGGCAAGCGGCTGGAAGAGCGCTTCATCGGCAATGCCTATATGTTCACGGAAAAAGAGCGGCGGGCCATTTTGAAGGACCCCACCGGCGCCCCCGCCCCCGAAACCCTGTGCAAGCCCTACTATGACATGGTGGCGGATAAAGACGCGGTCACCAAAATGCAGTTTGTAGACTTGAATATGTGGATGGTGGGCGACATCCTCTTAAAGGCCGACAAGATGAGCATGGCCAACTCCCTGGAGCTGCGGGTGCCCTTCCTGGACAAGAAGATCATGGCCTTGGCCGGGCGCATCCCTACCAAGTACCGGGTCAACAGCGAAAACACCAAGTACGCCATGCGGAAGGCCGCTTTGCGCCGGATGCCCGAAAAGTGGGCCGGCAAAAAGAAACTGGGCTTCCCAGTGCCCACCCGGGTGTGGCTGAAAGAGGACAAATATTACAACATCGTCAAGGAAGAGTTCTTGGGGGAGAACGCCCAAAAGTTCTTCCACACCGACAAGCTGGTAAAGCTTCTCGACGACCATCGTGCCGGCAAAGCGGACAACAGCCGCCGGGTGTGGACCGTGTACACCTTCCTTGTGTGGTATAAGCAATTCTTCAGCGAAGAAGCTGCAAAATGATCTTGAAAATGAGGCGTGAAAGCATGAACCAGGAAATCGATTTTCAGCCTGTCCTCTTGGGCAGCGACATCAACGTGTATGGGATGGCCCGCTCCTTCCATCAGGAGTACGGGGTCAAATCCGTGGCCATCGGCAAAGGGGTGCTGGGACCTTGTTTGGCCAGCAAGATCGTCACCGTGGAGGTGGTGGAGCCCAATCTGGAGGACGACCAGGTGTTCGTCAAAACCCTGCTGGACTTTGCCAAGCGCTATGAGGGCAGTGGGAAGAAACTGCTGCTGGTCCCCTGCGGCGACAACTACATCAAGCTGTTGGTGCGCAACCAGGACAAGCTGCGGGGCACCTACGAGTTTGAATGCATTGACGAGGAGCTGCTGATGAAGCTCTCCATCAAAGAGAGCTTTTATGAGGTGTGCACCCAACACGGGTTTGCCTTCCCCAAAACCACCACCTGTTCCTATGAAACCTACAAGCAGGTGGAGCTGCCCTTTGACTTCCCGGTGATCATCAAGCCTTCCAACTCCGTGGCCTACTGGAACTGCCGGTTCCCCCACAAAAAGAAAGTGTTCGTGGCCCAGAGCCGGGAGGAATTTGACGCCATTTTGGACGCCATCTACTCCTCCTCCTACAAGGACCACCTGATCCTGCAGGAGTACATTCCCGGGGACGACAGCAATATGCGGGTGATGAACTGCTATTGCGGCCGGGACAAGAAGGTGAAGCTCATCGCCCTGGGCAACGCCCTGCTGGAAGAGCACTCCCCGGAAGGCATCGGCAGCTACGCGGCCATTATCAACGGCTACGACGAGCGCCTGAACGAAATGATGAAGAATTTCCTGGAAGGCATTGGCTATGTGGGCTTTGCCAACTTTGACATGAAGTACGACCATCGGGACGGCACCTACAAGCTGTTTGAAATGAACCTGCGGCAAGGGCGCAGCAGTTATTTTGTCACTGCGGCGGGTTACAACCTGGCCAAGTGGCTGGTGGACGATGTGATCTACCACAAGGAGATGCCCTGCACCGTGGCCACCAACAAGGTGCTGTGGACCATCATCCCTGTAAAGATCATCTTCGACTATGTGAAAAGCGAAAGCGCCAAAGCCGAAGCCAAAGCCCTGATCAAGGCCGGGAAGGTCTGCCACTCCTATTACTATGAGGGGGACCGGTCCTTGAAGCGTTGGGTCCACTATATGAAAAACCAGTTCCACTATTTTGAAAAATACCGGCGCTATTTCGGCAACAAGGGCCTGCGGGACTGAGCCGCGCCGCAAAAGGAGGGATGCTATGGAAACCTTGGGCATCATCGGCGGCATGGGGCCAATGGCCACCGCGTATCTGCTGGAGCTCGTCATCCAGATGACCGACGCCAAAACCGACCAGGAACACCTGCGTACCATTGTTTTTGACAACCCCCAGGTCCCTGACCGCACCGCCTACATCCTGGACAGGGAAAAGCCCTCCCCCCTGCCGGTGCTGGAGGACATGGCCCAGACCTTGGAGCGGATCGGCTGCGGGGTGCTGTGCGCCCCCTGTGTCACCTCCCACTATTTCTATCCGGAGCTTTCCGGCAGCGTTTCTGTGCCCTTCCTCCACATGGTGGAGGAAACTGCCCGGGAATTGCAGGAGGCCGGCAGGAAAAAGGCAGGCATTTTGGCCACCACCGGCACCGTGAGCACCGGGTTGTTTCAACGGGCGTTGGAAAAATTTGGCATAGAGTGGGCCGTGCCCTCCCAGCTGAGCCAGGGGCTGGTCATGTCCCTGATCTACGACGACATCAAGGCGGGACTGCCTGCCAATATGGGGAAGTTCCGGCGGGTCAGCGACGAGCTGTTTGACGCCGGCTGTGACAGCGTGGTCTTAGGGTGCACAGAGCTCTCCCTGATCAAGCGGAACACCCCTTTGGGACACGGCTTTTTAGACGCCCTGGAGGTGCTTGCCAAACGGTGTGTCACCACTTGTGGCGCGCCCTTGAAGGCATCTTTTGAGCAGTTACTTTCATAAACGGAAAAGGAGGATCGCGCCATGTGCGGTTTTGTGGGATTTAAAAACACCCCGGAGGTGGCAAGCCCCCAGAATGTAATCAAGGCAATGGCCGACCGGATCATCCACCGGGGGCCGGACGACGCCGACTACTATGTGGATGACCAGGTTTCCCTGGGGTTCCGGCGGCTTTCCATCATTGATTTGGAAGGCGGGCGTCAGCCCATTCTCAACGAGGACGGCACCAAGGTGCTTGTCTTCAACGGGGAAATTTACAACTTCCAGAGCCTGCGGGAGGACCTGCTGGAAAAAGGCCACGTCTTCAAGACCCGCACCGATTCGGAAACCATCCTCCACGGGTATGAAGAATATGGCAAGGACATCCTCCAAAAGCTGCGGGGGATGTTCGCCTTTGTCATCTGGGACAAGGAGAAGCAGCTGCTTTTCGGCGCCCGGGACATCTTCGGCATCAAGCCCTTTTACTACTACAAAAATGGGGACCAGTTCTTCTTCGGCTCGGAGATCAAAAGCTTCCTCTCCCATCCCTGCTTTGTGAAAGAGCTGGACGAGGAAAAGATCCCCGAGTATCTGTCCTACGAGTATATCCCCTACGAGAACACCATCTTTAAAAACGTGTACAAGCTGCCTGGGGCACACTGCTTCACCTATCAGGACGGCAAGCTCTCGGTGGAGCGGTACTACAAGATCCAGTACAAGATCGAGGATGACAAGTCCTTGGAATACTGGGAGGAAGCCATCCAGAAGGAGTTCACTGAAAGCGTGGCCATGCACCAGATCTCCGACGTGGAAGTGGGCTGCTTTTTGTCCTCCGGCGTGGACTCCAGCTACGTGGTGAAGGAGATCAGCAAGGGCACCAAAAAGGTGAAGACCTTCTCCGTGGGCTACACCGAGGAGAAGTACAGCGAGCTTCCCTACGCCCAGGAGTTCTCTCAGGCGGTGGGCGTGCCCAACATCTCCAACAAGGTGAGCGCAGACGAGTTCTTCGAGGCAGTGCCGCTGATCCAGTATATGCTGGACGAGCCCCTGCCCAACCCCTCGGAGATCCCCCTGTACTTCCTGGCCAAGAACGCCCGGAAGTATGTGAAAGTGGTGCTCTCCGGCGAGGGCGCTGATGAGCTGTTCGGCGGCTACCCCATGTACCTGCAGGGCGGCCACTTTGCAGACTACACCCGGAAGGTTCCCCGCCCTGTGCGGAAAATGGCCGGGGCCGTGGCCAAGCGGATGCCGGAATTCAAGGGCAAACACTTTCTTGTGCGGGGTAGCATGGAACCGTATCAGCGGTTTATGCGGGCCAATTACGTGTTTACAGACCCCGCCGAGCGGCAGAAATACCTGAAGCGGCCCATCACCTCGAAACGCCCGGAGGAGTACAGCAAACGCTACTTTGACGAAGTGGCCGGTCTGGATGAGCCCACCCAGCTGCAGTACGTGGATATGCACACCTGGATGATCTACGACATCCTCTTAAAAGCCGACCGGATGAGCATGGCCAACTCCCTGGAGCTGCGGGTGCCTTTCCTGGACCGGAAGATGCTGGAGCTGTCCTGCCGGATCCCCAGCCGCTACCGGGCCGACTGCGCTACGGAAACCACCAAGAAAGCCCTGCGGGCCGCAGCTATGAAGCAGCTGCCGGAAAAGACCGCCAGGATGAAAAAATTGGGCTTCCCGGTGCCTCTCAGCGACTGGCTGCGGGAGGACAAGTATTACAACCAGGTGAAGGAAGCCTTCCAAAGCGACATTGCGGAGAAGTTTTTCGTCACCCCCGAACTGATGAAGCTGCTGGACGACCACAAAGCAGGAAAAGCCAAGAATATGCAGAAGATCTGGTCTTTCTACTCCTTCATCGTCTGGTACGACCAATTCTTTGTAAAGAACTGAACCAATCCTAAGCAAACAAAAACACGGTCCCAAAAGGGGCCGTGTTTCTTTTTTCTTTCCTAT
>CAJFMJ010000013.1 GCA_904391645.1 uncultured Neglectibacter sp. | reverse complement strand
TTCCCCGTGTGCTATGCCTCCGCCCGGGACGGCTATGCCACCCTGGACCCCGCCACTCCCGGCACCGACATGACCCCCCTGTTTGAGATGATCGTCAAAGAGGTGCCTTGCCCGGAGGGCGACTTGGAAGGCCCCACCCAGGTGCTGTTTTCCAATATCGACTATGACGACTATGTGGGCCGCATCGGCATTGGCCGGGTGGAACGGGGCACCATCAAGGTGGGCCAGACGGTCACCATTTGCGGCGGAGAAGAAGACCACCACCAGAACGCCAAGATCACCAAGCTGTACCAGTTTGAGGGCCTCAAGCGGGCGGAGTACGAATCCGCCTCTTTGGGGGATATCATTGCCGTTTCCGGTATCGCGGACCTGAACATCGGCCAGACCGCCTGCGCCACCGACTGCGTGGAGCCCCTGCCCTTTGTGAAGATCGACGAGCCCACGGTGTCCATGAACTTCATGGTGAACAACTCCCCTTTTGCCGGGCGGGAAGGCAAGTTTGTCACCTCCCGGAACCTGCGGGACCGGCTGTTCAAAGAGGTGGAAACCAACGTGGCCATGCGGGTGGAGGAAACCGAGTCCTCCGACACCTATAAAGTTTCCGGACGGGGCGAGCTGCACCTGTCTATCCTCATCGAGCAGATGCGCCGCCAGGGCTATGAGTTCCAGGTGTCCCGGCCCACGGTGATCTACAAGCAGGACAAGGACGGCAAGCGCCTGGAGCCCATGGAGCTTTTGATGATCGAGGTGCCCGACAACTACGTGGGCGCTGTCATGGAAAAGATCGGTGCCCGGAAAGCAGAGCTGTTGAATATGGGCTCCCGGGAATCCGGCACCACCCATATGGAGTTCAAGATCCCTGCCCGGGGCCTGATGGGCTACCGTTCGGAGTTCTTGACCGACACCAACGGCAACGGCATTATGAACCACGTGTTCGACTCGTACGAACCCTATAAGGGGGATATCCAGCAGCGCACCCAGGGTTCCATCATTGCCCATGAAACCGGCGAGTCCACCGGCTATGGCCTGTTCTACGCCCAGGAGCGGGGCCGGCTGTTTATCGGGCCCGGCGTGGAAGTGTATGAGGGCATGATCGTGGGTGCCAACCCCAAGAATGAGGACATCGTGGTGAACGTGTGCAAGAAAAAGCACGCCACCAACACCCGCGCTGCCGGCTCGGACGACGCTTTGAAGCTGACCCCCCACTCTGTGCTGAGCTTGGAGCAGTGCCTGGAGTTTATCGCCGAGGATGAGCTGGTGGAGGTCACTCCCAAGAGCATCCGGATGCGGAAAATGATCCTTGCGAAAGAGCTGCGGATGAAGCAGGCCAGCAAGAAAAAATAAGCACCTGCGGTGAGCAAGCCGCCTTTCTGCCGTTGGCAGAGGCGGGGGCTATCCGCCGCGGGCTGGACGGTGTTTTTCCTAATTCACCGTTGTGAACGGGAGGGTGGTAGCCTCACCTGGAATGGGATAAACCGCGGGCTGCGAGGAAAAGCTGCCCCGCAATGGCAGCGAGGAACGAGCGGAAACGTGAATTGCATCCAGGCGCAGCCTGGGGAGTAAGCGGAGCGCACGCCATCGCGAAAGAAAAGTTCTTTGCCTACTTTCTTTCAAGAAAGTAGGGTGGAAAGGAGGCGGACTGATATGGACATTGTCATTTTAGACCTGGAGTGGAACGGCACCTACAGCCGGCGGCTCAAGGGCTATATCAACGAGATCATCGAGTTTGGCGCGGTAAAATGCGGGCCGGACCTTTCGGAGAAGGGGACCTTCTCCTGCTTCGTCAAACCCCAGGTGGCAAAGCATATCAGCTCCACCATCCAGAACCTCACCAGCATCACCGATGAGAACCTCACCGGCGGCATGACCTTCATGCAGGCCGTGAGCCGGTTCAAACGGTGGGCCGGGGACTGCGTGGTGATGACCTGGGGCACCTCGGATATTTTGACCCTGATCGAGAATTGCCGCTATTTCAGCGGGGACGGCCGTGTGCCCTTCCTTCTGCGGTACTGCGACTTGCAGATGTTCACCCAGGACCGCATGGGCCTGGGCCGGAAAGAGCAGGTGGGGCTTTCCAAAGCGGCGGAGCTGTTGGGGCTGGACGTTTCCGGCATGGACCACCACCGGGCCCTGGACGACAGCCGCATGACCCTGCAGATCTTGCGGAAGGTCTACACCAAGGAGGCCATCGCCCCCTACATCGACCAGTGCGGGCCGGAGTTTTACCGGCGCATCACCTTTAAAACCACCTATGTCTGCGACCTGCGCAGCCCCTTGGTGGAGAAAAGCCACCTGCGCTTCCCCTGCCCCCGGTGCGGGGGGGAGAGCCGCAGGCTCACCAAGTGGAACCTGAAAAACAAGAGCTTCCGGGCGGATTTCCGCTGCACCCGGTGCGGCCATCTCTTTGCCGGGCGGCTCACCATCAAACAGAAATACGAGGGACTCACCGTGAACAAAAAGACTTTCCCCCTGCCGGATATTGAAAAGCCCCGCCAGGCCACCCCCGGCCCTGTGGGCAATATGGAGCTTTCCCTGCCCCAGGGGGTGGGCGTGCTGCGCTTCCCCGCTTGGGAAGGACTGTCCTTTGTGAACCATGCCTTTACCACCCGGATCGGCGGCGTCAGCGAGCAGGAGTTTGCCGCCATGAACCTGGGATTCAACCGGGGGGACGACCCGGAGCGGGTGGCGGAAAACTACCGCCGGTTCTGTGAAGCTGCCGGGTTTGAAACGGAGTCCCTGGTGTGCGGTGCCCAGGACCACCACATCAACATCCGCCGGGTGGGGAAGGACCAGCGGGGCATCGGCATCTGGCGGGAAAAAGACAGGGACTCCATCGACGGCCTGTGCACCGACGACCCCAGCGTCACCCTGGTGATCTATTGCGCCGACTGCGTGCCCCTGTACTTTGCCGACCCGGAACACAAGGCCATCGGCCTGGCCCACGCCGGCTGGCGGGGCACTGCCGCCGGGATGGCCAAAGCCATGGTGGAGCGCATGGCCCAAGAGTTTGGCAGCGACCCTGCCCAGCTGCAGGTGGCCATTGGCCCCTCCATTGGCAAGGGCTGCTTTGAAGTGGACGAACCGGTGGCGGTGGAGTTCCAAAAGCTGCCCCAGTGGGAGAAGTTCGTTTCCGGCCCGGAACGGGAAAAGTACCACGTGGATCTGTGGGAGTGCAACCGGCAGTTTTTGCTCTCTGCCGGGGTGCTGCCGGAACACATCACCGTGGGCCAGGTGTGCACCATGTGTGAAAGCGATTTGGTGTTCTCCCACCGGAAGACCCGGGGCCAGCGGGGCAGCAACTGCGCCATGCTGGCCTTAAAGCCGTGATCGCCGCCTGCCGCCTGTGTCCCCGGAAGTGCGGCGTCCCCCGGGGGGAAACGGGAAACGGCGTCTGCCGCAGTGGAGAGAAGGCCCGCATTGCCCGGGCGGCCCTCCACCGGTGGGAGGAGCCTCCCATCAGTGGCCAGCGGGGCAGCGGCACGGTGTTTTTCACCGGGTGCACCCTGGGCTGCGTCTTTTGCCAGAACGGGGATATCAGCCACGGCAAGCTGGTGGGCAGGGAAGTCACCCCCCAGGAGCTTTCCCAGATCTTCTTCCGGCTGGTGGAGGAGGGCGCCCACAACATCAACCTGGTAACCCCCACCCACTTTGTCCCCCAGATCCGGCAGGCCCTGCTGCTGAAAAAATTGCCGGTGCCGGTGGTGTACAACACCTCCGGGTACGAGCGGGTGGAAACCCTGCGATTGCTGGAGGGCCTGGTGGACATCTACCTGCCCGACTACAAATATGACGACCCCAGCCTGGCAAAACAGCTTTCCCGGGCGGAGGATTACCCCACCGTTGCCCGGGCAGCCATCGCCGAGATGGTGCGGCAGGTGGGGGCCCCGGTGTACGGGGAGGACGGCATGATGCAGCGGGGGGTGCTGGTGCGCCACCTGATTCTGCCCGGCCACACGAGAAACTCCATCGCCTGCCTGAAGCGGCTGAAGGAGGAGTTCCCCGGCATCCCCGTGAGCCTCATGGCCCAGTACACCCCCTGCGGGGAGCTGGACCGTTTCCCGGAGCTTTGCCGCCCCATCACCCGCCGGGAGCAGGAAAAGGTGGAAGGGGTCCTGTTTGACCTGGGCCTGGAAGGCTTTACCCAAGAGCGCAAAGCCCGCGGGCAACAATATATCCCCGATTGGGACATGGCCTCGCCCCAATGACAGCCCCCAGGGCTGGGGCGGGCCTTTTTATTTGGAAGCACTGTATTGGAAAGGAGCATTTGCCATGATCCATCAACTGTTTGATTTTATTGCGTGTTCTCCCACCGCCAGCCACACCGCAGCCACGGTGCGGGCCATGCTGGTGCAGGCCGGGTTCACCGAACTGCTGGAAACCGAACCCTGGGACTTGCAGCCCGGCGGGAAGTACTTCACCACCCGGGGCATGAGCGCCCTCATCGCCTTCCAGGTGCCCAAAAAGGACTTCCGTGCCTTTTCCGTGGTGGCGCCTCACGGGGATTCCCCCTGCTTTAAGGTGAAGGAGTCCCCCGCCCTGCCGGTGGAAGGCCAGTACACCAAGCTGAACACCGAGGTCTATGGCGGGATGCAGCTGGCTCTGTGGACGGACCGTCCCCTGTCTGTGGCGGGGCGGCTGGCCGTGGCCACGGAAGATGGGGTGAAAGGGGTGCTGTGCGACATCCGCCGGGACCTGCTGTTGATCCCCGGGGTGGCCATCCACATGAACCGCGGCGTCAATGAAGGGGTGAAGCTGGACCCCCAGAAGGACACCCTGCCCCTGCTGGGCGGCACCGGCGCTGACTTGAAAGCCATGGTGGCGGAAAATGCCGGGGTGAAGCAGGAGGACATCCTCTCTTGGGACCTGTATTTGTACAGCCGTGCGGCGGGCACCGTGTTCGGCGCGGGCAATGAGTTCATCGCCGCTCCCCGCCTGGACGACCTGGAGTGCGTCTTTTCCGCTACGAAGGCCTTTTTGGCGGCGGACAACCAGGAGAACGTCACCGTGCTGTCCCTGTTCGACAACGAGGAGATCGGCAGCCTGACCCGCCAGGGTGCGGATTCCACCTTCCTGTCCGATGTGCTGGAGCGTGTGGCCCTCTGCTGCGGGAAGAGCCGGGAAGAGCTGCTGCGGGCCATCGCCGGAGGGTTCCTGCTCTCTGCGGACAACGCCCATGCTGTCCATCCCGACAGCCCGGAGAAGTCCGACCCCACCAACCGCTGCTACTTAAACGGCGGCGTGGTGGTGAAGCACAGCCCCCGCTATGCCAGCGATGCCCTGACCGCCGGGGTCTTCCAGCGGATCTGCCAGAAGGCTGGGGTGCCGGTGCAGGTGTACTACAACAACTCCAAGATCCCCGGCGGCGGCACCTTGGGCAACCTGTCCGGTTCCCATGTGGCCCTGCCCACGGTGGACATCGGGCTGCCCCAGCTGTCCATGCACTCGCCCTTTGAAACGGCGGGCGCCAAGGACCTGGAGTACATGGTGCAGGCCATGACCGCCTTTTACAACACGGTGCTCACCGTCACCGGCCGGGACCAGTACGAGATCCATTGACGAACCATCTCAGGAGGGGCAAACGCCCCTCCTTTTTTTGTTGCACCCGCAGGGGAGGCCCATGCCGCCCTGCCCGTTGCAATGCCCCGGACTGCGGGGTGGATAGCAGGAGGGTTTTGGGGAACCCTCCTTTTTGCTGCCCAAACGCTGGAAAACAAGCTTCCCAAACGCCTGCCCTGGAGCAGGTTCCCCAGGTGGGGAAGAGAGAGCCCCCTTTGGTGGGTATCCCCAATGTTAGGGAAGAGAAGGTATTGGTTTTTTAGCGATAGGGTGCAAATTTGTCGGGAAAAGCCTTCCCTTTTTCCGTAAAATAGCCTATACTGTAGGGGAGGGTCCCGGGGAGGACCCACCATACAAAGGAGGAAGCATCATGCTTAAAATAGAGAAAGATTGGGCCCAAAGCGCTGTGTTTTACCAGATTTACCCCTTGGGGTTTTGTGGCGCGCCCTTCCACAACGACGGGGTGGAGGTCAACCGCATCCAAAAGGTGAAGGAGTGGATCCCCCACCTGGAAAAGCTGGGTATTGGGGCGGTGTACTTTTCCCCGGTGTTTGAGTCCGACTCCCACGGCTACGACACCCGGGACTACCGGAAGATCGACTGCCGCCTGGGCACCAACGAGGACTTTCAAGAGGTCTGCCAGGCCCTTCACGAAGCCGGGATCCGGGTGGTGTTGGACGGCGTGTTCAACCACGTGGGCCGGGGCTTCTGGGCTTTCCGGGACGTCCAGGAGAAGCGGGAAGCCTCCCCGTATAAAGACTGGTTCCACATCAATTTCGGGGGCAACAGCGGCTACAACGACGGCTTTTGGTACGAGGGCTGGGAAGGCCACTTTGAGCTGGTGAAGCTGAACCTGCAAAACCCCGCCGTGGTGGACTACCTGCTGGACTGCGTGGGCTTCTGGATGGATGAGTTCGGCATTGACGGGCTGCGGCTGGACGTGGCCTACCTGCTGGACGAGAACTTCATGCGGCGGCTCCACGGTTATGTAAAGTCCCGGGACGAGGGATTCTTCCTCTTAGGGGAGATGATCCACGGGGATTACAAGCGGATCGTCAATCCGGAGATGCTGGACAGCGCCACCAACTACGAGTGCTACAAGGGGCTTTACTCCGCCTTTAATTCTATGAATCTATTCGAGATCGCCCACTCCCTGGCCCGGCAGTTTGGCCCGGAGCAGTGGACCCTCTACAAAGGGATGCACTTGTTCTCCTTTGCCGACAACCACGACGTCACCCGGATCACCAGCATCCTCCAGGACAAGAAGCAGCTGGAGGCTTTGTACGCCGTGCTGTTCTGTATGCCGGGCATCCCCTGCATCTACTACGGGTCCGAGTGGGGCGCCTTGGGGGAGAAGCACCAGGGCGACCAGGCGTTGCGCCCCTGCTTTGAGAAGCCGGAAGAGAACCAGCTGACCCAATACCTGGGCAAGCTTTCCAAGATCAAGAGCGGGTGCAAGGCGCTGAAAGACGGCGACTTTAAGAACCTCACCCTGCGGAACAAACAGTGGATCTTTGTGCGGCAGTGCCCTGAGGAAACGGTGATTGTGGCGGTGAACGCCGAGGAGAACCCCTGCCAGATGGAGTGTGCCTATCACGGCCCTGCTACCGAGCTGCTCACCGGGGAGAAGACCGACCTTCACGGCACCGTGGAGCTGAAGGGCTATGAGGTGAAGATCTACAAGATGGGCTAATTGCCCGCCAGCGGGGGTTGTCCCCCGGGCAATTAGCGCCTTGGGCCGGAGGCCTTTCACCCAACCCGCTTTTTCAACTAACCGAAAAAACTCCCCCGAGCCAGCCGGCCCGGGGGAGTTTTGCTGTCCGCTTTTAGGGGTAAACCACACCGTCCTCTGCGGTCCAGAGAAGGGTGCCGTGGGAGTCCAGGTTTTCCACCATTTCCTCCCAGCTTATGGAAAGATTGTACAGGCCCTTGACCGTGCACCCATCGTAGAAGTAAACTCGCTGGAAGCCTTCGCCGGGGGCAGGCTCCCAGTCGGCCAGGATCTCCTGGGCTCTTTCCTGGACTTCCTGCATGGCGAATTCATCGGGGTACGCGCCGGGCTGGTAGCCCAATTCGTCGCTGGCCTGGTAGTACGCCCCCGAGGAAAGGAACAGCAGCTTGTAGAGGTCCGTCATGGAAATGCTCCTGGAAGATCCGCTGTCCTCTGGGGGACTGAGGGTGGCATCCAGGTATTGGGAGGGACTGGCGGAGCTGAAGAGCACCAGGATGGGGATCTGCTGGCCATTTTCCTCCAGGTAGCCGCTGTCCATGGAGAGAAAGGAAGCCCATACAGCGTTGTTGAAGGTGACTGTCAGGATGTCCTCCTCCACGGAAACGGTTTCCAAAACCTGGGGCTTCGCGGCAAGGAATCGCAGGTTCATGACAAACCAGGTTGGGATACAGAGAAGCACCACCACCACCGCTGTGATGACGGAAACACGGACCCGCTTTTTGTGCAGGACCTTTTTCACGTTTTTCATCCGTTGGACGTTCTCTTTCTCGGCTTCCTCTTTTTTCCCATTCTTCGCCAGGGGGCTTTCTTCCAGCTTGTGGAACTCCTCCTGGCAGGCTTCGCAGTCTTTCAGGTGCTCCTCGATCATGGCGTTGCTCTCCGGGGAGCACACGTTGTCGTGGTACAGGGGCAGCAGGTCTTGTATGACAGAACAAGGGACTTTCATACTAATTCCTCCTTGATCTTGATTCTGGCCCGGTGGTAGGTCACCCGGGCCCAGCTCTCCGTTTTCTCAAACAGCCCGCCGATCTGGGCGAAGCTCAGTTCCCCGAAGGTGCGCAGCCAGAACACCTCCCGGTAGGGTTCCGGCAGGGTGTGGAGGATCTGGTGGATCCGCAGGGCCTCGTCCCGATCTCCCAGGCGCTCTTCCAGGTCTTGGGGGTCGGCCCAGTCCTCCGGGGGAGGCGGGGCGGTCCGCTTTCGCTTTTTCAGCAGGGTGAAGTAGGTGTTTTTGGCGATCTGGCACAGCCACACGCTGAGCCTGCACTCCCCGTGAAAGGAGTCGATGGCTTTCAGCGCCTTGAAAAAGGACTCCTGGGTTACCTCTTCCGCCAGGGAAGGGTCGTGGCTCAACCGCAGGCAGTAGCCGTATACCATGTCGAAATACTCCGAGTAGATCTTCTCGAAATCCTCCATCTCCTCACCCCGCTTCCGTCAATAGGACTCCCATACTCCCCGTTCGTTACAAGTTCCTGCCTTTTTCTTTCAGCATACCAAATCCGCCTCTGTTTGAAAAGGGGAAACACATTGCGCTTTGGAAGAAAGCCAGGTATAATCGAATCAGAAGAAACCGTTTTGGGAGGTGTGTTCCATGACATTGCTCACCTATTCCGCCTTTGCCATCCCTCTGTGGGTGGCCCAGTTTGCCCTGTATTTTTATCTGCGCCGGGCCGGCATGGACAAGGAGAGCCTCATCGCCAAGTGCGCCGGCAGCTTTTTGGCGGTGGGCAGCGCGGCCTTTGCCTCCATCGCCCAGGGAGGCGTCCTGGAGGTGCCGTTGGTGTTCTGGTTCTTTGTGCTGTGCACTATGGCGGACGCCCTGCTGGAGATCAACTTCGTCCCCGGGATGCTGGTGTTCGGCGCAGCCCACGTGTGTTTGATCCTCTGGCTGTGGGGGTTGGTCACGCCCTCCTGGTGGAGCCTGGTCCTGTGGCTGGGAGCCTATGGGGTCACGGCGGTGCTGTTCCGCAAGGAGCTGCCCACCCTGGGCAAGCTCACGGTGCCCTTCTGCCTGTATCCGGCGCTGCTGGGAGGCAGCCTGGCCGTGGCGGTGCCGCTGCCCTTCCTGCTGGGGGCCAAGTGGGCGCCGGTGGCGGTAGGCGCGGTACTGTTCTACGTTTCCGATATGCTGGTGGCGAAAAACCAGCTGTCCCACTGGGACAAAAAGTGGCAGAAGCCCATTATGGCCCTGTACTGGGGGGCGCTGTACCTGATCAGCGTGGGGCTGTGGCTCCCGGCGTAAGATAGCCAGGAACGTGGGCTGCCTTGCAGTCCGGCCGCCCCCGCCCTAGGGGAACGAAGAGAAACGGCTTGCCCCGTGAGGGAATACACAAAAGGGAAGGACCCGCGGTAACGCGGGCCCTTCCCTTTTCGGGGAAATATTTTCAGAGAAGAACTTGTAAGCAGTTTAGTTGGGGAACACCAGGCGGATCACTGTGCCCTGTCCCTCGGTGCTTTCCAGGGACACCTTGGCGTTGTGGAAGGCAGCCCCGTGCTTGACAATGGACAGCCCAAGCCCCGTGCCGCCGATCTCCTTGGAGTGGCTCTTGTCCACCCGGTAGAAGCGCTCGAACACCCGGTCCACATCTGCCTGGGGGATGCCGATGCCGGTGTCCATCACTGTGAGGGCAGTGCCTGCCTCTGTTTTTTCCACGTTGATGGTGACTCGGCCGTTTTTCTTGTTGTACTTCACGGCGTTGTCCACCAGGTTGTAGACCATCTCGTCCACAATGCTCTTCACGCCGTGGATGACGGCTTTATCCCCCAGGGTGGTGATGACCACCCCGTTTTCCTTGGCAGCGGGCTTTAACCGGGCTGCCACGTCACGGCTCAGGGCGGACAGGTCAAAGTCCTCCCATTCCAGCTGCACATCGGCCTCGTCCAGGCGGGACAGGTTCAAGATGTCGTCCACCAGGGAGATCAGCCGCTGGGATTCCATGTAGATGTTGCCGGCAAAACGGGGGATGTCCTCCGCTTTGACAATGCCGTTTTGAATGATCTCCGCAAACCCGGAAATGGAGGTCAGGGGGGTTTTCAGCTCGTGGGACACGTTGGCGGTGAATTCCCGCCGGAGGTTTTCCCGCTCTTCCCGCTCGGTGATGTCCAAAATCACCACCACGGCGCCTTCCACCTCCCCGTCCCGGAAGACGGGGTTGGCCATCACCTGGCAGCAGCGGCCGCCGTGGCGCACCAGCTGTTCACTGCGGGAGCCGGCCAGGGCGCCGTCCACAGCGCTGCGGAACCCGGCGCTGCGGTTTAGCGCCAGGGCGCTTTCGTGGCTCTCTGCCAGGGCGGCTTCCGCCCCCAGCAGCCGCAGGGCGCTGGTGTTGTAAGAGAGGATGTCCGTGTTTTTGTCCAACACCAGGAAGCCCTCGCTCATGTTTTCCGTGATGGAGGTGAACTCCTCCTGCTTTTCCTTCAGGGACTCCATCTGCTGGGCAATCGCCTGGTTTTGGTGGTTGATTTTCCCCAGCAGGGGGGAGAGCTCATCGTAAATGTCGTTGTCTGCCGGGTGGTCCAGATCCAGCTGGTTGATGGGGGTGACGATCTTCTTGGTGAGGAAGTGGGAGAAGATCACGGTGATCACGGCCACCACCACCGCCACCCCCACAATCCAGGGGAGCATGGCAAGGACGGCGGCAAACACGGAATCCGTGGTGGAGGCGATGCGCAGGATCTGCCCGTTTTGCAGCTTCACCGCGTAGTAGAAGGTCTGCTGGGAAAGGGTGTCGGACATCCGGGTGATCTCCCCGGCGCCGGCAGTGGCCGCCTTGCGCACCTCTTGGCGGTCGGCGTGGTTTTCCATGGTGGCCGGGTCGGCCTGGTTGTCAAACAGCACCGTGCCGTCGGTGTCAATGAGGGTGATGCGGTTGGGGGTGTTCTGTACCGTGTCCAGGTACTCCTCCCCGGACAGCTCCACGGCCCCCCGCAGGAACCGGCTCTCCTCCCGGACTTCGCTTTTCATGCGGGAGGTGGAGTTTGCGTAGTATACGATGGTGACCAGGAAGGAGGAGAGCAGAATGGTCACCAGTGCCAACAGGCACATATTTTGAAAGATCTTTTTTCTCACAGGTGGTCAAATCCTTTCTGCCTCAGTCCCGGCGGTCGATCTTGTAGCCCACGCCCCGGACGGTTTCAATCAGGGATCCGCACTCTCCCAGCTTTTGCCGCAGGGTGCGCACGTGGACGTCTACGGTGCGGGTTTCCCCGTCAAAGTCGTAGCCCCAGATCCGCGCCAGGATCTTGTCCCGGGTGAGCACCATGCCGTCGTTTTCCAACAGGAAGCACAAAAGCTCAAACTCTTTCAAGGTGAGGGCAATCTCCTTGCCGTCCACCTTCACCAGGTGACGGGAGGGGGAAACGTACAGCTTGCCCAGGGTGTAGTCCCGTTCTTGGGAGCCATCGGGGCTGGTGCGGCGCAGCAGCGCCTTGATGCGGGCCATCAGCTCCATCATGCCGAAGGGCTTGGGCACGTAGTCGTCGGCGCCGCTGTCCAGGCCCAGCACCTTGTCAAACTCGCTGTCCTTGGCGGTGAGCATCATCACCGGCAGGCGCTGGGTGGCGGGGGAGGCCCGCAGCTTTTTCAAAATAGATAGGCCGTCCTCTTCGGGCAGCATGATATCCAAAAGCACCAGGCTGGGGGTTTCCTTCTCCATGGCCTCCCAAAATTCGCTGGGTCTGGAAAAGCCTGTGGCCTCAAAGCCGGTGGAGTTCATGGTGTAGACCACCAGTTCCCGGATGCTGTTGTCGTCTTCCAAAAAATAAATCATACTGTTACCCAGCCTCCAGGGAGGCCGGACCGTCCTTTCTCAAAGGGATTCGTTAGGCGCTCTCCTTTTTGCCGGTGAGGGAATACTGGACCCACTCGGCCACGTTTACCGCGTGGTCACCGATGCGCTCAAAGTATTTTGCCACCATCAAAAGGTCGATGCAAAATTCGCCGCTTTCCCGGTTTTCGGAGATCAGTTGGATCAGGTCGGTTTTCACCTGGTTGAACAGGCTGTCCACCACGTTGTCGTCCTCCATCACCTGGTGGGCCAAAGGCAGGTCCTGCCGGACAAAGGAGTCGATGGAGTCGGTGACCATCTTGATGGTGGCCTCTGCCATCTCCTTGATGTGCACCTTGCTGAAGGTGATGTCCCCCTGCTGCAGATAGGGCAGCAGCTCGGCGATGTCGGAAGTCTGGTCGCCAATGCGCTCCAGGTCGGTGATCATCTTCAGGGCGGAGGAGATCTGCCGCAGGTCGCCGGCAACGGGCTGCTGCTGCAAAAGCAGCCGCATACACAGGTTTTCAATCTCCCGTTCTTTCTGGTCGATCTCCAGCTCGATGGGTTTCACCTTTTTGGCCAGCTCCATGTCGTTGTCCAACAGGGCCTTGGCCACCGTGGAGATGGCGTCCTCGCACAGGGCCCCGGTTTTGATCAGGGCCACGTTGAGCTGCTCTAACTGTTCATCAAATTTGTTTCTCATTTGTTCTTCGCTCCTTTCCCCATCAGCCGAACCGGCCGGTGATGTAGTCCTCGGTGCGCTTATCCTTGGGCATGGAGAACACCTGCTCGGTGGGGCCGAACTCCACCAGCTCGCCCAACAGGAAGAAGGCTGTTTTGTCCGAAATACGGGCTGCCTGCTGCATATTGTGGGTGACGATAACGATAGTATAGTCCGACTTCAGCTCCATTGCAAGGTCTTCGATCTTGGAGGTGGAGATGGGGTCCAGGGCAGAGGTGGGTTCGTCCATCAAAAGCACTTCCGGCTCCACTGCCAGGGCCCGGGCAATGCAAAGACGCTGCTGCTGGCCGCCGGAAAGCCCCAGGGCGCTTTTCTTCAAGCGGTCTTTCAGCTCATCCCAGATGGCGGCGCCCCGCAGGGACTTCTCCACGATCTCGTCCAGCTTCACCTTGGAGTGGATGCCGTGGGTCCGGGGACCGTAGGCGATGTTGTCGTACACGCTCATGGGGAAGGGGTTGGGCTTTTGGAACACCATGCCCACCCGCTTGCGCAGCAGGTTGACGTCAATGTTGCCGTAGATGTCCTCCCCGTCCAGAAGGATCTCCCCGGTGATCTTGCAGCCCTCCACCAGGTCGTTCATCCGGTTGAGGGATTTCAGCAGCGTGGATTTACCGCAGCCGGAAGGGCCGATGAAAGCGGTCACTTCGTTGGGGGCAATGTTCATGTTCACGGTCTTCAGGGCCTTGAAGTCGCCGTAGTAGAGGTCCAGGTCTTTTACAGTGATTTTATCCATAAGAGAAACCATCCATTCCATTCATTCATCGCGGGGCGGCGCCTGCTGTGTGCCTGAAAGCCGCACCCTGAGTTGTTCTTACGCCTTGGTAAATTTCTTTGCCACAAAGGAGGACAGGGCGTTGATGCCCACCACCAAAATCAGCAGTACCACCGCTGTGGCGTAGGCGGCCTCCCGGGCCAGGCCTTCGTTTAGGAGGTTGTACATATGCACCGCCAAGGTCCGGCCGGAGGACATGGGGTTGATGGCCACCTGGGCCACGGTGCCGGAGGTGAACATCAGAGCGGCGGTTTCGCCCACAATGCGCCCCACCCCTAGGATGATGCCCGACAGGATGCCCGGCATGGCAGAGGGGAGGATGATCCGGAACACGGTGCGCAGCTTGCCTGCGCCCAGGCCAAAGCTGCCTTCCCGGAAGGAGTCAGGCACGCTCATCAGGGCCTCTTCTGTGGTGCGCATCACCAGAGGGAGGATCATAATGGCCATGGTCAAAGCGCCGCCCAGCATGGAGTAGCCCCAGCCGAAGCTGACGCCAAAGAACAAGAAGCCAAACAGGCCGTACACAATGGAGGGGATGCCCGAAAGGGTTTCGGCGGTGATCCGCACCACGCCCACCAGCTTGTTGCCCCGGCGGGCGTACTCCACCAGGTAGATGGCGGAGAAGATGCCCACCGGCACTGCCACGATCAGGGATAGGAAGGTCATGATGACGGTGTTGATCAAAGCGGGCAGCAGGGAGGCGTTGTCGCTGTTGTACTCCAGTTCAAAGAGGGAGGGTTTCAGGTTGGGCACACCCATCACCAGGATGTAGGCCACCAAGAACAGCAGCACCGCCACGGTGATGGCAGCCGCCAAGGTGACGATGATCCGCAAAAACAGGGAAAAGGGCGACCGTTTATATTGTTTCAGGGATTGTTTCAATGTGACTTTGTTCACGGCGACGATGTCCGCGGAAGATCCGGTTTTATTCATATTCTCAGCCATATCGCTCACGCTTTGCGCTCCTTCCGCTTAATGATGGAAAACAGCAGGTTGATGATCAGGATGAACACGAACAGCACCACGCCGGTGGCGATGAGGGCTTCCCGGTGGAGGCCGGTGGAGTAGCCCATCTCCATGACGATGTTGCCGGTGAGGGTGCGCACGCCGTCCAAGATGCTGTCCGGGATCTGGGGCTGGTTGCCGGCGATCATAATGACCGCCATGGTTTCGCCGATGGCCCGGCCCACCCCCAGGATGATGCCCGCCATAATGCCGGACTTGGCGGCAGGCACGGTGACAAAGAACACGCTGCGTTCATGGCTGGCGCCAAGGGCCAGGGCGCCCTCGTAATAGCTGTCGGGGACAGCCCGGATGGAGCTTTCCGACACGCTGATGATGGTGGGCAGGATCATGATGCCCAGCAGCACCGAGGCGGTGAGGATGCTCTTGCCGTGGTTGCTGCCGAAAAAGTTTTGCATGATGGGGACAATGACCATCAGGCCGAAGAAGCCGTAGACGATAGAGGGGATGCCCGCCAGAAGGTCCACAGCGGGTTTTAAGAATTTGTACAAGGGGTCGGGGCAGAACTTAGCCATGAAGATGGCAGCCAGCAGCCCCAGGGGTACGCCCACCACAATGGCTCCGGCGGTGACGTAAATACTGCCCACGATCATGGGGAAAATACCGTATTGGTCAGCGTTGGGCCGCCAATCGGTGCCCAAAAGGAAGTTCAGGGGGCCAATTTTAAAGATGGCCGGCAGGCCGTTGGCAAACAGGTAAATGCAGATCAGGGCCACGGCCAGGATGGAGATGCACGCGGCGATCAAAAAGACCACCTGCATCACGTTTTCGCGGATCCGTCCCCCGCGGTGCTCTCTCGTTTTCTCGTTCATAGGTAATTCACTGCCCTCCTACAGAAAAAGGGCTGTAAGGTTACAGCCCTTTCGTGTGTTCCGTGTTCGTCTGCCTCGATCAGCCCAGTTCGGACCAATCGGTGATGTTGCCCAGGTAGATGTCCCGCACCTGCTCGGAAGTGAGCTCTTCAATGGGGGAATCGTTGTTGACGATGATAGCGATGCCGTCCGTGGCGATCACGGTGTTCACCAGGCCCTGGTCCAGCTCTTCCTGCTTCAGTTCCCGAGAAGCCATGCCGATGTCGCACATCCCGTTGATGGTGTTGGTCATGCCGATGGTGGAGTCGGAAGTCTGCAGCTCAATGGACACGTTGGAGTTCACAGCCTCATAGGCTTCCTTCAGCTTCTCCATCAGAGGGGAAACAGAGGAGGAACCGGAAACGGTGACAGAGCCGGAGGGGTTGGTGCTGGTGAAGGCTTCGGCGCCTTCCACAGGGATGTAGCCCTCTTCTTCCACAACGGCCTGGCCCTCAGCGCTCATGATGTAGTTCATGAAGTCCTGGGCGGCTTCGTTGGTCAGCTCGCCCTTGGTGGCCACGTTGAAGGGACGGGACACGGTGTAGCTGCCGTTTTCAATGTTTTCTGCGGTGGGCTCCACGCCGTCGATCTTCACACCTTTCACGGTGTCGTCCAGAGAGCCCAGGGAGATGTAGCCGATGGCGCCGGTGTTGCCGGCCACAGACTGGATCACAACTTCGGTGGAGTTGGAGATCTCAGCGCTGGTGGTGGTCATGTCGTTGCCGTCTTCATCCTCAACCCCCAGCAGTTCCACAAAGGCGCCCCGGGTGCCGGAGCCGTCCTCACGGGAGATGACGGTGATGGGGCCGGAAGCGGAGGTGCCTTCAGCGCTGGCTTCGCTGCTTTCCTCAGCCTGGCTGCTCTCCTGGGCGGCGGAAGAAGTTCCGGAAGAAGTGGAATCGGTGCCCTCAGAAGCGGAGCTGTTGTTGTTGTCGCCGCAGCCGGCCAGCATGGAGGCGCACAGCATCAGAGCCAACATGGCGGAAAGAACTTTTTTCATGGTAATGACCTTCCTTTTGTTTTTTCTTGATAATGTCCTTTTGGGTTACCTTACGGCATACATGATAAACACACAATGTAAAGTGCGAGAGGGGGGAAAGGTAAAATCTGTGTAAAGCCGGGAAAGCTGTGCTATTTCGGCTTAAATTGGCGTTTTTATTGACAAGAACTTGGTAAAAGAGTATGATAATCCCGTGCTTTTAACAGGGCAAACCGGGGCTATTTCCCTGGGAAAGGAAGTGCTTTTTATGAAGCTGAGCAGTTTGTTGTCCCCCCTTTCCATTACAAAGGGGTATCAGGACGTAGAAATATCCGATATCGTATACGACTCCCGGAAGGCAGTGCCGGGGTGTGCGTTTGTGTGCCTGCGGGGCGCCAACTCCGACGGCCACAAGTACGCCCAGGGCGCTGCCCAGGCAGGGGCTGTGGCGGTGATCGCTGAGGAGCCTGTGGAGGCCCCCGGCGCCCAGGTGATCCTGGTGGAGGACACCCGGAAGGCCCTGGCCTTGATGAGCGCCGCCTTCTTCGGCAACCCTGCCCAGGGGGATATCACGGTGATCGGCGTGACCGGCACCAAGGGGAAGACCACCACCGCCTATATGATCCGCTCCATTTTGGAGGCTGCGGGCCACAAGTGCGGCGTCATCGGCACCATCGGGGTGCTGATTGGGGAGGAGCTGGTTCAAACCGACAACACCACCCCCATGAGTTACGACATCCAGAAGTACCTGCGGCAGATGGCCGACCAGGGCTGTGCCTATTGCGTGATGGAGGCCTCCTCCATCGGGCTAAAGGACCTGCGTGTCTACGGCTTCCCCTTCGCAGTGGGGGTGTTCACCAACTTCTCCGAGGACCACATCGGCGGGGTGGAGCACAAGGATATGCAGGAGTACCTGGAGAGCAAGGCCAAATTGTTTTCCCTGTGTAAAGTGGGGGTGCTCAATGCCGACGACCCCAGCATGGAGGGGATTTTACAGGGCCACACCTGCCAGGTGAAGACCTACGCTTTCGACCATCCCGCAGACCTGCAGGGGGCGGATTGCCGCCACCTGAACCGTCCTGGGTTCTTGGGGCTGGCCTTTGAGGTGTCCGGGGAGGAGAACTTCACCGCCGAGGTGGATATCCCCGGCCGGTTCAACGCCTACAACGCCTTGGCGGCCATTGGCGCCTGCCACCAGCTGGGCATCCCTGTGGAGGCCATGAAGCAGGGCTTGTCCACGGTGAAGGTGAAGGGCCGGGTGGAACCTGTGCCCGTCCCCGGTAACTACACCCTGCTGCTGGACTACGCCCACAACGCCGTGAGCATGGAAAACATCCTCACCACCCTGCGGGAGTATGAGCCCAAGCGGCTGATTTGCCTGTTTGGCGCCGGCGGCAACCGGCCCAAGGTGCGCCGCTACGAGATGGGCGAGGTCAGCGGCAATTTGGCGGACCTGTCTGTCATCACCGCGGACAATTCCCGGTTTGAGGACGTCCACGACATTTTAAACGACATCAAGACCGGCCTGGCCAAAACCACCGGCAAGTATTTGGAGATCCCCGACCGGCGGGAAGCCATCCGCTGGTGCTTGGAAAACGCCCAGGAGGGGGACATCATCGTGCTGGCGGGCAAAGGCCACGAGGACTACCAGGAGATCCAGGGGAAGAAGTATCCCTTTGACGAGCGGGTGGTCATCCGGGAGCTGCTGGAAGAGATGCAAGGGTAAAGGAAAAACGGCGGGTCCTGCCGGCTTCCCGGCAGGCCGCCTTTTGAAATATAGATTGGAAAGGAATGTGGGACCATGGACAAGAAGATCACCTTGGAACAGTTGAACGCCTATGAAGCGGCCTTCGACGGGGAACGGGCCAACCAAGTGGCCATGCGGGCCGTCACCAGCTGCGGCGTGGTGAAAGCCGCCCAGAACGGCGATGTGTACCGCCAGGACCGGCATCAGTTCTCCATTTCCCTGGAGCAGGGGAAGATCACCAACCAGAAGCAGAGCGGCCGCTGCTGGATGTTTGCCGCCCTGAACACCATGCGCTTTGCGGTGATGAAGAATCTGGACCTGGACACCTTTGAGCTGTCCCAGAACTATACCCTGTTCTACGACAAGCTGGAAAAGGCCAACTACTTCCTGGAGAGCATTTTGGAAACCCTGGAGGAGCCCACTAGCGGCCGGGTCATTGCCCACCTGCTGATGGCCCCCCTGAACGACGGCGGCCAGTGGGATATGTTCTGCAACCTCATTGAGAAGTACGGCGTGGTGCCCAAGGACGCCATGCCCGAAACGGCTTGCTCCTCCTCCACCCGGGAGATGACCACCTTCATGACCCGCAAGCTGCGGGAGTTCGCCTGCGTGCTCCGCGCCGGCCACCAGAACGGCAAGTCTGTGGAAGAGCTTCGGGCGGAGAAGGACCAGATGATGCAGACCATCTACAATATGCTGTGCATCTCCCTGGGCAAGCCTCCCAGGACCTTTACCCTGGAAGTGCGCAACAAGAAGAAGGAGTTTATCCGGGACGAGGGCCTCACCGGCAAGGAGTTCTTTGCAAAGTATGTGGGCTGGGACCTGTCGGAGTATGTGAGCTTGATCAACGCCCCCACCGCCGACAAGCCCTACCACAAGACCTACACCGTGAAGCTTTTGGGTAACGTGGTGGAAGGCCGGCCGGTGAAGTACCTGAACCTGCCGGTGGAAGACCTGAAAAAGGCCGCCATCGCCCAGATGCAGGACGGCCAGCCCGTGTGGTTTGGCTGCGACGTGGGCAAGTGCTCCCTGCGGGACGGCGGCGTGATGGACCTGGAAGCCATCAAGGCCGACGACCTGTTTGGCACCCAGTTCACCATGGATAAGGCCCAGCGGCTGGATTACGGCGAGAGCTTGATGACCCACGCTATGGTGTTCCAAGGGGTGGACCTGGACGACAACGGCCAGCCCATCCGCTGGCGTGTGGAGAACAGCTGGGGCAAGGATGCCGGCGAGGACGGCTACTATGTGATGACCGACGACTGGTTCACCGAGTACACCTACCAGGTGGTGGTGAACAAAAAGTACCTGACTCCCCAGCAGGCGGTTGAGTACGACCAGGAGCCTGCCCAGCTGGAGCCTTGGGATCCCATGGGCTCTCTGGCCTGAGGGAGTTTCCGCGAAAAACCATCGAACCGGGGTGACTTATGCGAGTGAAAATTTCTGACATCGTGAAGGCCACAGGGGGCAAGCTCCTCTGCGGGGACGAGGGGGCCGTTGTGACCTCCTTCTTCACCGACAGCCGGGAGGCCAAAGCCGGTGCCATGTTTGTGCCCATCCGCGGGGAGCGGGCCGACGGCCACGCCTACATACCCGCTGTGCTGGAAAGCCCTGCGGCTGCCACCTTTACCGACCACGAGATCCCTCTGGGGGAGAAGCCCATCGTCCTGGTGAAGGACTGCCGGGAGGCGCTGCAAAAAGCGGCGGCCTGGTACCGGGGGCAGTTTGACATCCCCGTGGTGGGCATCACCGGCAGCGTGGGGAAAACCACCGCCAAGGAGATGGTGGCCCAGGCCCTGACGGCCAAGTTCCGGGTGCTGAAAACCGCCGGGAACCAAAACAGCCAGATCGGGGTGCCCTTCACCGTGTGCGGCCTGAAGAAAGAGCACACTGCCGCCGTGGTGGAGATGGGCGTGAGCATCCCGGGGGAAATGGGCCGCATCGCCGCCGTGGTGCGTCCCACCTGCGCCGTAATGACCAACATCGGCGTGTCCCACATTGAATTTATGAAGACCCGGGAGAACATCCTGAAAGAGAAGGCCCACATCGCCGACTATCTGCCGGCGGACGGCGCCCTGTTCGTCAACGGTGACGACGACCTGCTCCCCACCCTGAAGGAGTCCTTGGGCAGCAAGGTGGTCACCTTTGGCCTGGGCCCCACCTGCGATTGGCGGGCCTCCTCCCTGAAAGAGGCGGACAAGGGCACGTTTTTCACCTGCCAGTCCCCCACAGGGGAGCGCACCGAGGTGTTCGTCCCCGCTGCCGGGGAGCACAATGTGCGCAACGCCCTGGCCTCCATGGCGGTGGCCCGGTATCTGGGGGTCCCCGCGGAGGACGCGGTGCGGGCCATTTCCGCCTATAAATCCCCGGCCATGCGCCAGCAGGTGGTGGAGGCAAACGGGCTGCTGATCATCGACGACAGCTACAACGCCAGCCCCGACTCCATGCGCAGCGCCCTGGATGTGCTCCAGAGCCGGAAAGTCACCGGCAGGCGGGCGGCGGTGTTGGCGGATATGCTGGAGCTGGGGGACTTCTCCCAGCAAGGCCACTACCAGGTGGGCCAGTACGCCCGGGAAAAGGGCGTGGACGTGCTGGTGGGCATCGGCCCCCTGTCCAAGGAGATCGTGGCAGGCTACGGGGAAGGCGGCCTGTGGTTCGAAACCAACCAGCAGGCCATTGACTATTTAAAGGAAACCCTGCGGGAAGGGGACGCCGTGCTGGTGAAAGGCTCCCGCGGGATGA
>CAJFMJ010000012.1 GCA_904391645.1 uncultured Neglectibacter sp. | reverse complement strand
AGCTGGGAGATGTCGGTATAGTTGTTGTAGGTGGGGTCGTCAAAGGGGATGGCGATGATCTTTTCGTCTTCGCTTCCGCCGTCATCCATGACGATCACCCCAATGGGGTAGCACCGCACTAAGGACATGGGGATGATGTTCTCGGAACAGAGTACCAAAACGTCCAAGGGGTCGCCGTCGTTTGCAAAGGTGCGGGGGATAAACCCATAGTTTGCCGGATAGTGGGTGGAGGTGTACAGCACACGGTCCAGCCGGAGAAGGCCGGTTTCCTTGTCCATTTCATACTTGGCTTTGCCGCCTTTTGTGATCTCGATGACGGCAAAGAAGTCGTCTGCTTTAATCCGCTTGGGGGAGATGTCGTGCCAAATATTCATGCATATCATCCTTTCTAAAGATAAGGTTACCCAGGGGTTGGTGGCTTGTAAAAAGCCACGGGAGGGCTTGGAAGACCTCATAGTGATTATAGCACAGGTTTTTCCAAAAGAGAAGGGATAGTTGGCTGGTAGGGCGCATAGGATAAGGGGAGGAGGTGGCGCCATGACGTGCAGGATGGACGCCCTGCGGGATAAGGAAGTGATCAACGTCAAGGACGGCGGACGGATCGGCTTTGTCAGCGATGTGGAGGTGGACACCAAAGAGGCCCGCCTCACCGCGGTGGTGGTCTACGGGCGTCTGCGGCTGTTTGGGCTTTTCGGAAGGGAGCCGGACTTCGTCATCCCCTGGGGGAAGATCGTCCTCATCGGGGAAGACACGGTGCTGGTGGAGTACGAAGCCCCGGCCCAAGGCGCCAAAACAGGGCTGTTGGGCAGGGTGCTGGATAAAATCGGGTTCTGACCTTGGAATTTCGCCGGAAAAAACCCGTTTCCAGGGAAATTTGACCTTGATTCTGGAAATGCCCTGTGCTATAATATTTCAGCAAAACACACGCCGCGCCTCGGATTGGTGCCCAAAATCCTTTGGGTTTGCCCCGAATTGCCAGCGCGGCGGAGGCAAAAGCCCGGCAAAAAATCCAAACGGGCTTTGTAAAACCAAGGAGGTATTTGTAAATGGCAGTCGTATCTATGAAACAGCTTTTGGAGGCCGGTGTCCACTTCGGTCACCAGACCCGCCGGTGGAACCCCAAGATGGCTCCCTACATCTTCACCGAGCGCAACGGGATCTACATCATCGACCTGCAGAAGACCGTGAAGAAGCTGGAAGAGGCTTATAACTTCGTCCGCGACATCTCCACCGAGGGCAAGAGCGTCCTGTTCGTGGGCACCAAGAAGCAGGCTCAGGAGTCCATCCGTGAGGAAGCTACCCGCGCCGGCGCTTTCTATGTAAATGCCCGTTGGCTGGGCGGTATGCTCACCAACTTTGCCACCATCCGCACCCGTATCCAGCGCCTGGCTCAGCTGCGGAAGATGGAAGAGGACGGCACTTTCGACCTGCTGCCCAAGAAGGAAGTCAGCAAGCTGCAGCTGGAGATCGAGAAGTTGGAGAAGTTCCTGGGCGGCATTAAGGATATGAAGAGCTACCCCGGCGCCCTGTTCATTGTGGATCCCCGCAAGGAGCGCATCGCCGTTTCCGAGGCCCGCAAGATGGGCATTCCGATCGTGGCTATTGTGGACACCAACTGCGATCCCGATGAGATCGACTACGTGATCCCCGGCAACGACGACGCTATCCGCGCTGTGAAGCTGATCGCCGGCGCTATGGCCGACGCCATCATTGAGGGCCGCGAAGGCCAGATGGGCGCCGCTGCCAAGGAAGCCGCTGAGGAAGAGGCTGACGCTGAGGCTGGCGACATCAACGTGGAGGAATAATCTCTCCCCACAGGGTTCGATTGTTGGAATAGATGGGTCCTGAAACTTGTTTTGGGGCATTGTTATAGAGAAAGGATGTTACAAAGATGAACTTTACCGCGAAAGACGTTGCCGCCCTTCGTGAAAAGACTGGCTGCGGCATGATGGATTGCAAGAAGGCTCTCACCGCTTCCGAAGGCGATATGGACAAGGCCATTGACTTCCTGCGGGAAAAGGGCCTGGCCGCTTCCGTGAAGAAGGCTGGCCGTATTGCTGCCGAAGGTGTTGCGTTCGCCACTGTCAGCGAGTGCGGCAAGGTGGGCGTGGTCATCGAAGTCAACGCTGAAACCGACTTCGTTGCCAAGAACGCTGACTTCCAGTCCTTTGTCAAGACCTGCGCCGACACCGTGATCTACGAGAACCCCGCCGACGTGGAAGCTCTGCTGGCTTGCAAGGCTCACGGCTCCGAGGAAACTGTGGACGCCCTGCTGAAGGAGAAGATCCTCACCATCGGCGAGAACATCAAGGTTCGCCGCTTTGCCCGCTATGAAGGTGTGGTCACCTCTTATGTCCACGCTGGCGGCCGTATTGGCGTTATCGTGAAGTTTGACACTACCGACGAGATCGCTTCCACCGACGCTTTCAAGGCTTACGCTCACAACGTGGCCATGCAGATCGCCGCTATGAACGCCGAGTACTTGGACGAGGCTTCTGTTCCCGCCGAGCGCGTGGAGAAGGAGAAGGAGATCCTCACCCAGCAGATCGTGGACGAGGGCAAGCCTGCCAACATCGCCGAGAAGATCGTGGCCGGCCGTCTGAACAAGTTCTTTAAGGAGATCTGCCTGGTGGATCAGGTCTATGTGCAGGATAGCTCCATGACCGTGAAGCAGTACACTGAGTCTGTTGGCAAGGAGTTGGGCGGCGAGATCAAGATCGTTGCCTACACCCGCTTCGAGAAGGGCGAAGGCCTGGAGAAGCGCCAGGACGACTTCGCTGCCGAAGTTGCCGGCATGGTGAAATAAGAATTTATCCCAAGCTATGAAAAGGGAGCATGAGGTTGGTCCTCGTGCTCCCTTTTTGTGCAGTATTATTGTGCCAGTGTGGCATTTTCAGGCGCCTTCCATTTTTTCAGGAACAGCAGATAGACTAAGATCAGCAGAAACGGCAGATCGTAATAGTGGAGGAAATACCCCAGCAGGAGATTCAGTCCCAGGTATCCTGCGAACACCCCCAATTTTAAAACCAGGGCCAACGGGCCGGGCCTCATGGTCAGCCTGGCCAGATAGGCCATGAAGGGGGAGAGGCAGGCAAAAACTGCCCATCCCTTGATAAAGCTCCAGCCGTAGACGGAGTTGGTCAACTGGGCAGTGAGGTAATAGGTTACCAGCATCCCAGCACAGAACAGGAAAATGTTGACCATGGCAAATTTTGTGCTCCGGCTGTAGAGGCTGATGGCAATGCCGATGACCACCCATACTCCCCCTTGGGAGAAGATATCGCTTAAAGATACCCCGAAGTGTTGAGCATAGCAGTAGACATCCATCAGCTTTACCAGAAATCCTGTGAACAGGCCAATGATCGCCATGCTGGCTGGATGGAGCACGGCGTTTTGTACTTTCTGTTTCATGAAATCCCCTCTTTTTGTTTTTTATTGTAGCACACCTGGCCCTCTGGGAGAACAACGTGACTTTTTATCCGGGGGAGCAGGGGAGCCACTGGGGAAACTTGTAAACTTTTTGTAACGCTCGGCCTTTCCTGGGGGAAAGAATTTCTTTAAGCTTTACAACCGTGGGGTTTTCATGTAAAATAAGCTAGAATATAAATTCTAGAACGGGAGAGATACCATGGCACCGAAATATAAGCGCGTTTTGCTCAAACTCAGCGGCGAGTCCCTGGCGGGAAAGGCCGGGCACGGCATCGATTTTGACACAGTCCTTGCCATCTGCAAGCCTGTGAAGGAAATTGTAGATATGGGCGCCGAAGTGGCCATCGTGGTGGGCGGCGGCAACTTCTGGAGAGGCCGCAGCAGCGGCAGCATGGACCGCACCCGGGCCGACCACATGGGAATGCTGGCCACTGTGATCAATGCCCTGGGCGTGGCCGACGGACTGGAGCAGCTTGGCCTGGATGTCCGTGTGCAGACCGCTATCGCCATGCAGGAAGTGGCAGAGCCCTACATCCGCAACCGTGCAGTGCGCCACCTGGAAAAGGGCAGAGTGGTGGTGTTCGGCTGCGGCACCGGCAACCCCTTCTTCTCCACGGATACGGGCGCTGCCCTGCGTGCTGCTGAGATCGATGCCGACGTCATCCTGAAAGCCACCATGGTGGACGGTGTCTACGACAGCGACCCCAAAAAGAACCCCAACGCCAAAAAGTTCGACACCTTGAGTTACATGGATGTGCTCAACAAGAACTTGGGCGTTATGGACATGACCGCCGCCTCCTTCTGCAAGGACCGGAACATCCCCTTCCTGGTGTTCAGCATTGAAGACCCGGAGAATATCGTCCGTGCCGTTTCCGGCGAGAAGGTGGGCACCTTGGTCCAGTAAGCCAAAAGACCCCTGCGGAAGTACCATCACATTTTGAAAGGTTGGATTGAATCATGGCAGAAATGAAGGACGTTTTCGCAAAGGCCGAAAGCAAAATGAAAAAGAGCATTGACCATCTGGAAGAGGAGTTTGCCACCATCCGTGCCGGCCGGGCCAACCCCGCCGTGCTGGACCACATCATGGTCAACTATTACGATACTCCCACCCCCATCAACCAGCTGGCAGCTGTGGCTGTGTCCGAGGCCCGGGTGCTCACCATCACCCCCTGGGATATGAGCGTTCTGCGGGGCATTGAAAAGGCCATCCAGACCTCCGACCTGGGTGTGAACCCCCAGAACGACGGCAAGGTCATCCGTCTGGTGTTCCCTCCCCTCAACGAGGAACGCCGTAAGGAACTGACCAAGGATGTTGCCAAGCTGGCAGAAGAAGGCAAGGTGGCCATCCGGTCCATCCGCCGGGATGCCATTGAAAAACTGAAAGAGATGAAAAAGACCGGCGACATCACCGAGGATGACCTGAAGCAGGCAGAGAAAAAGATCCAGGACCTGACCGATAAGTACGTGAAAAACGCCGAAGAGTGCGCTCAGCGCAAAGAGAAGGAGATCATGGCCATCTGAGCCTGAAAGGGGGAAATGGCTGTGGCATTTGGCAAAAAACAGGAGGAGGGGCAGGCGCCCCTCCATCTGCCTGTGCATATCGGGATCATTATGGACGGCAATGGCCGATGGGCGCAAAAGCGGTTTTTGCCCCGCTCTGCGGGACACCGGGCAGGCGCCCAGAATTTCCGCACCATCACCCGGTATTGCTCGAAAATCGGGATTCGCTATTTGACAGTGTACGCGTTTTCCACAGAGAACTGGAACCGCCCCTCGGACGAGGTGGGCGCTTTGCTGCGCCTGTTTAAAGAGTACCTGGAAGAGGCCCTGCGGGACTTTATGGACGAGAATATCCGGGTGCGCTTTATCGGGGATGTTTCTGCATTTCCTGCAGAGCTGCGCACATTGATCCAAGAGGTGGAAGAGGCATCTGCCTGCAAAACGGGGATGGTCCTGAATTTGGCCATGAACTACGGTGGCCGGGCGGAGATTACCCGGGCGGCCAAACGGGTGGCCCAGGAGGTGGCCTCAGGCAATCTGGGTCTGGAAGACCTGACCGAGGAGCGCTTTGCCCAGTACCTCTACACCGGCGGCCAGCCAGACCCGGACCTGATCATTCGTCCCAGCGGGGAGGAGCGCCTTTCCAATTTCCTGCTGTGGCAGAGTGCCTATGCGGAGTTTGTCTATTTCGATATCCTCTGGCCAGATTTTAAAACCAGTGACCTTGACCGGGCCATTGAGATCTATTCTTCCCGCCAGCGCCGGTTTGGCGGGGTCTGACACCCCAGTTTATGGTAGCCCGCGTTTTTCAAGAATCCATCTGATCTGCCTCAAAGAGCTCGGCTTTTTTGGCAGAGAAGAAATACCTGTAGAGGGATGTTGCTATGAAACAGCGCATTTTATCCGGCGCAATTTTAGTGCTCTTTTTTGCGGCGATCGTACTTTTCAACCAGTCTTTCCCCTTGGCGTTGAATATTGTGGTGGCCCTTATCTCCGTCACCGCTGTGTTTGAGTTGGTGAAAGCACTGGGGCTTGGCCGCAAGTGGTTCTTGGCGGCCCCGGCCCTTTTGGCGGCTGCTTTGGTACCCTTCTGCAAGGACAATGTGCAATTCTTGGTGTATTGCCTATTTACCCTGCTGCTGTTCTCCGCTATGATCGTCTACCACCAGGAAACCACCTTCAAAGAGGTGGGGGTGTTGTACAGCATGGTGGTGTTGATCCCCAGCGCTTTGCAGACCCTGGTTTCCTTGCGGGATTTAAGCGATAACCACGGGATGTTCTATGTGCTCATCGCTGTGCTGTCTGCCTGGGTGGCAGACGCAGGCGCTTATTTCGCGGGGACCTTTTTCGGGAAGCACAAACTTTGCCCCAATATCAGCCCCAAAAAGACCATTGAAGGCGCTGTTGGGGGAATGGTGGTAGATGTGCTGGTCATGCTGTTGTGCGGGGTGATCTTTACAGAGCTGTACCACCGTGGCAATGCCCAGGCCAGTTACCTGGTGCTGTTTATCATCGGGTTCTTTGGCTCGGTGTTGTCCATTTTGGGGGACTTGAGCTTCTCCTTGATCAAGCGCAGCTGCCACATCAAAGATTTTGGCCAGGTGATCCCCGGCCACGGCGGCATTTTGGACCGCTTTGACAGCGTGATCTTTACCGCGCCGTTTGTGTACCTGTTGGTGGGATTTCTTCCCCTGGCCGGTGCATAATGATTAGGGGAGGTTCGTCATGAAAAAACTATCGTTGCTTGGCTCCACCGGTTCCATCGGCACCCAGGCTTTGCAGGTGGTGGAAAACCTCCAGGCCCAGGGGGAAGAGATCCAGGTGGAAGTGCTGGCGGCACGTTCCAGCGTCAAGCTGTTGGAGGAGCAAGCAAGGCGGTTCCATCCCAGTGCCGTGGCTGTGTTTGATGAGGCCGCCGCCCGTTCCCTACGGGACAGCTTGCGGGGTACGTCCATCCAGGTCCTTGCTGGCATGGAGGGCTTATGTGAAGCCGCTGCCTGGGAAGGGGCGGACACCACCCTCAACGCCGTGGTGGGCATGGTAGGGCTTCAGCCCACCTTGGCCGCCATCCGGGCAGGAAAGACCCTGGCCCTGGCCAACAAGGAAACCCTGGTAGCCGGCGGCGCCATGGTGATGGAAGAGGCCCGGCAGCACGGGGTGAAGATCCTCCCAGTGGACAGTGAGCACTCGGCTATCTTCCAGTGCTTGCAGGGGTGCCCCGGCCGGGACGCCCTGGAGAAATTGATCCTCACCGCGTCGGGCGGCCCGTTCTTCGGCAAGACCCGGGAAGAGCTGGAAACCGTTACCCGGGAGCAAGCTTTGCGCCATCCCAACTGGGACATGGGCGCAAAAATCACCATCGATTCCGCTACCATGATGAACAAGGGCCTGGAGGTCATTGAGGCTTCCTGGCTCTTTGAACTGCCGGAGGACCGGATCGACGTGGTGGTCCACCGGGAGAGCATCATCCACTCCATGATCCAGTACAAAGACAACGCGGTGATGGCTCAGCTGGGGGTGCCCGATATGGCGGTGCCCATCCAGTATGCCCTCACCTATCCCCGTCGGCTGCCCTCTCCCGCAGGGGAATTGAATTTGTGGGAGCTTCAAAAGCTCACGTTTTATCCCCCCGATGGGGATGCCTTCCCCTGCCTGGAGCTCTGCCGGGAGGCGCTGCGCCGGGGCGGCCTGGTGCCAGCTGCGGCAAATGGCGCCAACGAGCAGGCCGTGGCCCTGTTCTTGGAGGGGAAGATCGGCTTTTTAGACATTCCCCGTTTGGTGGCCAAGGCCATGGACCAGCAGACAGCTGGGGAGGTCACCTTGGAGAATATCCTGGCTGCAGACCGGGCTGCCCGGGACTTTGTAGCAGCCGGGATGTGACCAAAACACATCGAAGGAGATGGTTCTTTGCAAATCGTCACAGCGGCCCTTCTCATCATCATTGGCGTGGCCCTGTTCGGCTTTGTGATCTTTTTCCACGAGCTGGGGCACTTCCTGTTGGCAAAGGCCTCCGGCATCCGGGTCAACGAGTTTGCCCTGGGCATGGGGCCAAGGCTGTTTGGCTTTAAAAAGGGGGAAACCCAGTATTCTCTACGCTTGCTGCCCATTGGCGGTTACTGCGCCATGGAAGGCGAGGATGAGGAAAGCGAGGATGCCCGGGCCTTTGGCAATAAGCCTGTGTGGAAACGTTTTTTGGTGGTGGCAGCCGGTGCGGTTTTCAACATCATTCTGGGCTTTTTTATGATGATGATCGTCCTGGGCCAGCAGGATGTGTTTGCCACCACCCAGATCGCCAGCTTTACCGAGGGTTCTGCCCTGGAGGCTGCCGGCGCCCAGGTGGGGGATACCATCGTGTCCATCGACGGCTATTCTATCTACACCGACCGGGATCTGACCTTTGCCCTGGCGCTGGCGGATCCCAGCGCCGTTTCTATGGAGGTGGAACGGGACGGCCAGAAGGTGGATCTGGGCACCTTTGCCCTGAACTCCCAAACCTTGGAGGACGGCACCCAGATGGTATCCCTGGACTTCTACGTGGAGCCGGAAGCGGTCACCTTTTTGAGCATGATGCGCCGCTCTGTGTCGGACACCTTCTCCATGGTGCGTATGGTGGTGGAGTCCCTGCGGGGGATCCTCACCGGGCGGTTCGGCCTCAATGACATTGCCGGGCCCATTGGGACCGCCCAGGCCATCACCCAGGCCGCAGCGGCAGGTTTGGCAGAGAGCTTTGGCCAGGCGGTGCTGAATATGCTGCTGATCATGGTGATGCTCACGGTGAACTTGGGCATCGTCAACTTGTTGCCCCTGCCTGCCCTGGACGGCGGCAGGCTGTTGTTCCTCATCTGGGAAGGGGTTACACGCCATCCGGTGCCGGCCAAGTACGAAAGCTATGTCCACGCCGTGGGGTTTGTGTTGTTCTTGGGGTTGATGGTGGTCATCGCCTTCCACGACGTGTTCCGCATTGTCCAAGGATAAGATTCATACAACAAAGAGAGGCCCGGCAGTCGGGCCTCCTTTTTTGAAAAATGGGAAAGGGGAACCAACATGGAACAGAGAACATCAAAACAGGTGCTGGCGGGGAACGTCCCCATCGGCGGGGGCGCGCCCATCACGGTGCAGTCCATGCTCAATGTGCCCTCCACAGACATTCCGGGCAACGTGGCCCAGGCGGTGCGGCTGGAGGCTGCCGGCTGCCAGATCCTCCGGGCAGCCATCCCCAACAAAGAGGCCGTGGCCTTGATCCCTGCCATCAAAGAAAAGGTGAATATCCCCTTGGTGGCGGATATCCACTTCGACTATAAGTTGGCTCTGGAGTCCGTTGCCGCCGGGATCGACAAAATCCGTATCAACCCCGGCAACATCGGGGACGACAGCCGGGTGAAAGCCGTGGCAGACGCCTGCCGTCAGCGGGGGATCCCCATCCGCATCGGGGTCAATTCCGGCTCTCTGGAGCGGCATATCCTGGCGAAATATGGCGCCCCCACTCCGGAGGCCCTGGTGGAGAGCGCCCTGTACCATGTGGCCTTGCTGGAAAAATTTGACTTTACCGACATTGTCATCTCCTTGAAGGCCTCCTCTGTGGACCTGACCATCCGTTCCTATGAGCTGATGGCCCAACAGTGCCCGTACCCCCTGCACCTGGGGGTCACCGAGGCCGGTACCGCCCGGATGGGATTGGTGAAGTCTGCCATCGGCATCGGCAGCCTGCTGCAGCGAGGCATTGGGGACACCATCCGGGTGAGCCTTACCGCCGACCCTGTGGAGGAGATCCAGGCCGGGGAGGATATCCTCCGGGCGTTGGATTTGAAGCACGGGGTGCGGTTTGTTTCCTGCCCCACCTGCGGCCGTACCCGTATCGACTTGATCGGCCTGGCCAACCGGGTGGAGCAGGCCCTGAAGGGCTGCCCCAAGGACATAACCGTGGCAGTGATGGGCTGCGCGGTCAACGGCCCCGGGGAGGCCCGGGAGGCGGATCTGGGCATTGCCGGCGGCGAAGGGGAGGGCCTTCTGTTCAAGAAGGGGCAGATTCTCCGCAAAGTGCCGGAGGACCAGCTGCTCCAGGCCTTGCTGGACGAAGTGGACAAGCTGTAACTGTGAGTGGGAATGAAAGGGTAGGCGTACATTGAACACACTGGGTCATTTTTTTCAAAAGGAAATCAATGGGGAAAGCTTCTCCGATGCCCTTCGGGCAGGGGAGATCCTGCAGATCACGGTCAACCGGGCGGAACGGGCCGTGCGGTTGGTGGTGGAGTTTCCCCAACTGGTGGAATATAGCGAGCTGAAAAAGCTGGAAACGGTGCTGGAGGGCCCAGCTTTTGGTTTGAGCGACTTAAAAGTCCAGCCCCACTTCCCGGCCCAGCTGTTTTCCGGGGCTTGCGTGTCCAGCTTGGTGGCTGCCCTGAAAGAGCGGGATGCCACTTTGAACGGCACCTTTAACCAGGCCCAGGCCGTGTACCAGGATGGGAAGCTGTCCATCCACCTGGCCCACGGTGGTTACGACCTGCTTGCCGCCCGGAACACCGATGTGAAATTGAAAGCCCTGATCAAGGAGTGGTTTTCCATCAACTGTTCCGTGGAATTTGTGGGACGGCTCACGGTGGGCGCCGGGGATGCAGTGATGGTGGAGAAAGCCCGCAACGAGCAGATCCGCCGCCAGCGGGAGGCCGAGGTCCGGGAGATGGAAGAGTATGAAGAGGCCATGCAGGAGCGGGCCAGCCGTCGGCAGGTGAGCATCCGGGATGAGGAGCACCTGCTGCCCTCCATTGTCCCGGAAACCGCCAAGGCCCTGCTGGGTGCGGTGCCCAAAGGCAAGCCCATCCCCCTGGGGGAGGCAGCCTTGGATATGGGCTCCATCGTGGTGTGGGGCGAGATTTTCAACCTGGAAAGCAAGGAAACCCGGGATAAATCCCGGAAGATCTACTCCATCGACATCACCGACTACACTGGTTCCATCACGTTGAAGATCATCCAAAACGCCCAGGAGTGCCAGGCGCTGGATAAGCTGAAGTCCGGCACTGCCCTGCTGGTGCGGGGGGAGATCGAATACGACAAGTACGACCGGGAAAATGTCATGCGCCCCCGGGCCATCGCCACAGTGGACTTGGTAAAAGTGGTGGACGACGCCTTGGAAAAGCGGGTGGAGCTCCACCTGCACACCAGTATGTCCGACATGGACGGCATGACGCCCCCCGCGGCCCTGATCAAGCAGGCGCACCAGTGGGGGCAAAAGGCTGTGGCGATCACAGACCACGGCGTGGCCCAGGCCTTCCCTGAGGCCATGAACACCGTGGAGTCCATCCGCAAGGAAGACCCGGAGTTTAAAGTGCTCTATGGCACCGAAGCCTATTTTGTCAATGACCTGGTGCCTGCCGTATCCGGGGAAAGCCAGCAGCCCTTGACAGAGGACTTCATCTGCTTCGACTTGGAAACCACCGGGCTCAGTGCCCAAAACGACCGCATCACGGAGATCGGCGCAGTGCGCATCCACAAGGGGGAGATCACCGACCGGTTTGACACCTTTGTGGACCCGGAGCGGCCCATCCCCGAGAAGATCACCCAGCTCACTTCCATCACCGACGACATGGTGAAAGGCGCGCCAAAAGAGGCGGAAGCCCTGGAGCAGTTTTTCCAGTTTTGCGGGGAGGACGCGGTGCTGGTGGCCCACAATGCCTCTTTTGATGCCAGCTTTGTCCGGGCGGCACTCCAGCGCCAGGGGAAACCTTTCCCCAACACCACTATCGACACGGTGACCATGGCCCGTTCCCTGCTGCCGGACCTGAAAAAGGCCACCTTGGATTCCGTGGCCAATTACTTAAAGCTGAAACCGTTCCACCACCACCGGGCCGAGGATGACGCCGCTGTGCTGGGGGAGATCTTTTTAAACTTCCTGGACCGGCTCCGCCATGACCAGGGGATCCAGCGGGTGGACGAGATCAACGGCGCCCTGGCGGGAGGCGACCCCAAGAAGCTGCGGGCCTACCACATGATCTTGCTGGTGAAAAACCACACCGGGCTGAAAAACCTGTACCGGCTCATCTCCGAAGGCCATCTGAACTACTTTTACCGCACCCCTCGCACCCCCAAGAGCTTGTTGAACAAGTACCGGGAGGGTTTGATCGTGGGAAGCGCCTGCGAGGCCGGCGAGCTGTTCCGGGCGATCGTGAAAGGGGAGTCCTTTGAGAACCTGTGTAAGATCGCCTCTTATTACGACTATTTGGAGATCCAGCCCCTGGGGAACAACCAGTTTATGGTGCGCAACGGTGACACCGACATGGAAGGCCTGCGGGAGTACAACCGTACCATTGTCAAAATCGGGGAGAAGCTCCACAAGCCCGTGGTGGCCACCTGTGACGTCCACTTCAAAGATCCCAAAGACGCTGACTACCGCCGGGTGATCATGACGGGGAAGGGCTTTGCCGATGCAGACCAGCAGGCCCCCCTGTATATGCGCACCACCCCGGAGATGCTCAAAGAGTTTGAGTACCTGGGCAAGGATAAGGCCTTCGAAGTGGTGGTCACCAACCCCAACAAGATCGCCGACCAGATCGATTACATACGCCCTGTGCCCATGGGCAACTTCCCGCCCTTCATCGAAGGTGCTGAGGGGCAGCTGGTGTCCATCACCTGGGAGCGGGCCAAAAAGCGTTACGGCGACCCCTTGCCCACCATTGTGAAGGAGCGCCTGGATAAAGAGTTGAACTCCATTGTGAAGCACGGGTTTTCCGTGCTGTACATGACTGCCCAGAAGCTGGTGGCCGACTCGGAAGAACACGGCTACTTGGTGGGCTCCCGAGGGTCTGTCGGTTCCTCCCTGGTGGCCAGTATGTCCGGTATTTCCGAGGTGAACCCCTTGACGCCCCACTATGTGTGCCCCAAGTGCTGCCACAGCGAGTTTTTCACTGACGGCTCCATTGACTCCGGTTTCGACCTGCCCCCCAAGGATTGCCCCGAATGCGGCACTCCCATGGACCGTGACGGCCACACCATCCCCTTTGAAACCTTCCTGGGCTTTGACGGTGACAAGGTCCCTGATATCGACTTGAACTTCTCCGGTGAATACCAGACCGGTGCCCACCGGTACACGGAAGTGCTGTTCGGCCGGGACAACGTGTTCAAAGCCGGTACCATTGCCACCGTGGCGGATAAAACCGCCGTGGGCTATGTGCGCAAATATGCCGAAACAAAGGGCATCACCCTCCACAAGGCGGAGGAGCGCCGCCTGGCCATTGGCTGTACCGGTATCAAGCGCACCACGGGCCAGCATCCTGGCGGCATGATCGTCATTCCCCGGGGCATGGAGGTCTACGACTTCTGCCCGGTGCAGCACCCCGCCAACGACCAGACTTCCGACAACATCACCACCCACTTCGACTTCCACTCCATCCACGACAACGTGTGCAAGCTGGATGAGCTGGGCCATGATGTGCCCACCATCTACCGCTATTTGGAGGATTACACCGGCATCCCGGTAATGGACGTTTCCATGAGCGACCCGGAAGTGATGTCCCTGTTCAATTCCCCGGCAGCCTTGGGGGTCACCCCCGAGGACCTGGGCGGGGTAAAGACCGGCACCTTGTCCCTGCCGGAGTTGGGTACCAACTTTGTCCGGGGAATGCTGGAAGAATCCCGTCCCACCAAGTTCTCTGACTTGCTGCAGATTTCCGGTCTGTCCCACGGCACCGACGTGTGGCTGGGCAACGCCCAGGAGCTTATCAAGGACGGCACCTGCACCATTTCCGAGGTGATCGGTACCCGTGACAGCATCATGACCTACTTGATGAACAAGGGCTTAGAGCCCAAAATGGCCTTTAAGATCATGGAGATCGTCCGAAAAGGCAAGGCCACCAAGCTGCTCACCCAGGAACATATCCAGGCTATGAAAGAGCACAACGTGCCCCAGTGGTACATCGACTCCTGCTTCAAGATCAAGTATATGTTCCCCAAGGCCCACGCGGCAGCCTATATGATCTCCGCCCTGCGGTTGGGGTGGTATAAAGTCCACCGTCCCCTGGAGTATTACGCCGCCTATTTCACCGTGCGCAGCGACGACTTTGACGGCGTCACTGCGGTGAAGGGCAAAGAGGCCGTTTTCCGGAAGATGAAGGATTTGGATACGAAAATCAAGAACCGGGAAGCCTCTGCCAAAGAAGAAGGCGAGTTCGGGATGCTGCAGATCATCAACGAGATGCTGGCCCGGGGCATTTCCCTGCTGCCCGTGGACTTGTACCGCTCTGAAGCCAAGAAATTCGTGGTGGAAGACGGCAAGATCCGCCTGCCCTTCTCCTCCTTGGGAGGCGTGGGCGAGTCCGCTGCCATCAGCCTGCGGGAGGCCCGGGAGTCTGGCGGGGAGTACATCTCCATCGACGATCTCCAGGCCCGCAGCAAGGTGTCCAGCGCTGTGATCGACACCCTTCGGGAAGCCGGCTCCCTCTCCGGTTTGCCGGAAAGCAGCCAAACCACCTTATTTTAAGCTTGACAAAAATGATTTCTTACATTATCATAGTAGCACGCTAAAGTATTGAGCATGGAAGAAAGGGGGCGGCCCGCCCGGGGTTTTGGGGGCGGGCCACTGTTTTTATGAGGACCAATAGTAAAATTACCCCAGAGGGCACCCGGGACCTGTTGTTTGAGGAGTGCCGTGCCCGGCGGGAGGTGCAGGCCCGGCTGTGTAAGGTGTTCACCCTTCGCGGCTATCGGGAGGTGACCACCCCGGGGCTGGAGTATTTTGATGTGTTCAATCTGCCGGGGGCGGCCATCCCCCAACAGGAGATGTACAAGTGTACCGACAACCACGGCCGTCTGGTGGTGTTCCGGCCCGACTCCACTTTGCCCATTGCCCGGATGGCGGCCTCCCGCCTCCAGGGCAGGAAGCGGCCCCTGCGGTTTTTCTACAGCCAGACCATCTACCGCAACCGGCCCGACCTCTCCGGCCGCAGCGACGAGTCCGCCCAGATGGGCAGTGAGCTCATGGGCGCCGGCGGCCTCCGGGCAGACCTGGAGGTGATCGCCGCGGCAGTAGCTGCCCTGTCCGCCTGTGTGCCGGATTTCCGGGTGGAGATCGGCCATGCCCGGTTTTTCCAGGCGTTGGCGGATCAGCTGCCCCTCACCGATGGGGAAAAGGAAGCCCTGCGGGATACCATCGAGTCCAAAAACTATGCAGCCCTTTCCGAGCTGCTGGACCCCTTGGGGGACTTGCCCGCCGCCAAAGCCATGGCACAGCTGCCCCGGCTTTTCGGCGGGGAAGAGGCCTTGAAAGACGCAGAGCGCTGGTTCCAAGACGGGGAAACCCGGGAGATCCTGGACTACCTGAAGCGGCTGTACCAAGCCCTGGGGGAGCTGGGGCTGGGGGGCCGGCTCATGGTGGATCTGGGGCTGGTGCAGCGCAACGATTACTACACCGGCGTGGTGTTTTCCGCCTATGTCCACCAGCGTGGCGACGCAGTACTCATGGGTGGCCGGTACGACAGCCTGTGCGAGAAGTTTGGCGATCCCATGCCGGCTGTGGGGTTCTCCCTGGATCTGGACGCCGTGGCCGACTTGCAAGCCACCGCCCTGGAAGGGGAAGAGGCTGTCCAGGCGCTGGTTTACGGGGAGCCCGGTTATGAGATCCAAGGGCAGCGGCTGGTGGACACCTTGGCAGGCCAAGGCGTCCTGTGCGAAAGTTCCCTGTTCCAAAGCCTGGAGGAAACCCTCCGCTATGCCAAAGAAAACAACATCCCCCGGGTGTTCCTGGTAGGGGAGCAGACGAGGGAGATCGACCTGGAAGGGGGGCGGCAGGAATGAAGCCATTGCGGATTGCCTTGACAAAGGGCCGGTTGGAAAAATCCACCATGGAGCTGCTGGAACGCAGCGGCATGGACTGCACCCAGCTGCGGGAAAAGGGCAGGCGGCTGATCCTCCCGGTGGGGGACGGCTCCCTGGAAGCGGTGCTGGCTAAGGCCGCCGACGTGATCACCTATGTGGAACACGGGGTGTGTGACATGGGTGTGGTGGGCAAGGACACCATCATGGAGCACGGCAGCCACTTTTTCGAGATCTTGGATTTGGGGTTCGGCAAGTGCGGGTTTGCCTTGGCGGCTCCGAAGGGCTCCGACTTTTACGGGGGCTACCGGGTGAAGACCATTGCCACCAAGTACCCCAATGTGGCCCGGCGCTTTTTTGAAAGCAAGCAGATGGACGTGCGCATCATTAAAATCGAGGGTTCGGTGGAATTGGCCCCGCTGTTGGGGCTTTCCGACGGCATTGTGGATATTGTGGAAACCGGCGCCACCCTGCGGGAGAACGGCCTGGAAGTGGTGGAACGGATCAACCAGGTGTCGGCCCGGCTGATCGTGAACGCCGCCAGTTTAAAGCTTCGCAAGCAGGAGATTGAGGACTTAGCCGCTCGGTTGGAGCGGGAAATCCGGAAAGGGGAAGGAAAATGATCAAAGTGGTGCAAGGGGACCGGCAGACTTGCCAGTCCTTTGTGGAGGATTTGAAGAGCCGGGTGGGGCAGACCTCCCCGGAGATCGAGGCTTCTGTGCGGGACATCATCGAAGCGGTCCGCACCGGAGGCGACCAGGCGGTGAAGGAGTTTTCCAAGCGGTTTGACGGCTGGACCCCGGAAACCCTGGAGCTTTCCAAGGAGGCCCTGGAGCAGGCGGTGGCCCAGTGCGACCCCGCCTTTATTGACTCCCTGAAAAAGGCTGCGGCCAATATCCGGGAGTTCCACCAGCGGCAGAAGCAGCAAAGCCGCATCGACCCCATGCCGAACGGGATCATCACTGGCCAGCGGGTGCGGGGGCTGCACCGGGTGGGCGTGTACGTCCCCGGCGGCACGGCAGGCTACCCTTCCTCCGTGCTGATGAACGTCATCCCGGCCCAGGTGGCCCAGGTGGGGGAGATCGTTATGGCCACCCCGCCCGGCCGCACCGGAAAGCCCGACCCCAACATCCTGGCGGCGGCGTACATTGCCGGTGTGGACCGGGTGTTCCTCATGGGCGGCGCCCAGGCAGTGGCGGCCCTGGCCTTGGGAACGGAAAGCGTCCCCAAGGTGGATAAGATCGTGGGCCCTGGCAATATCTTTGTGGCCACCGCGAAAAAGCAGCTGTATGGCGTGGTGGACATCGATATGATCGCTGGTCCCAGCGAGATCCTCATTGTGGCTGACGAAACGGCCAATCCCCGGTATCTGGCCGCCGACCTGATGAGCCAGGCGGAGCACGACCCCATGGCCTCCGCCATCCTCATCACCAACAGCCGCCCGGTGGCGGAGGGCACCGTGGAGGAGCTTACCCGTCAGATGGCAACCCTGTCCCGCCGGGAGATCATCCAGCAGTCTTTGGACCGGTTCGGCGGGGTCATCATCTGCGAAAACCTGGACGAGGCTGTGGACTTTGCCAACGAGCTGGCCCCGGAACACCTGGAAGTCTGCGTCCAGAACCCCTTTGAGTACATCGGCCGCCTGGACAATGCCGGTTCTGTGTTTTTGGGGAATTACTCCCCCGAGCCTTTGGGAGATTACTTTGCCGGCGCCAACCATGTGCTGCCCACGGGGGGCACTGCCCGGTTTTTCTCACCCTTGTCGGTGGATGACTTCATCAAGAAGTCCAGCTTTATCTACTATCCCAAAGCGGAACTGCAAAAGGCTGCCCCGGATATCATCCGTTTGGCGGAAACCGAGGAGCTCACCGCCCATGCCAATTCCATCCGTGTCCGGGTGGAGGACTGAGAGGCGCCCATGTACCAGTTAAACGATAAGATCAAAGATCTGCGTCCCTACGACCCGGTGGAGGGGGGCTACCGCATCCACCTGGACGCCAACGAGTCTTTCCTGCCTCTGCCGGCGCCCATCCTGGAAGTATTGGCCCAGCAGCTGCCCCAGGTGGCCTTTAACCGCTATCCCGATCCCGCGGCCCAGGAGTTGTGCAGCGCCTTTGCCGCCTATTACGGCGTCCCAATGGAGAACGTGGTGGCTGGCAACGGCTCCGACGAGCTGATCACCGTGCTGTTTACCGGTTTCCTCCAGCGAGGGGATGCTTTTGCCACCTTGGAGCCAGATTTCTCCATGTACGCCTTCAATGGCTATCTCCAGGAGGCCCGCCACGTCCCCATCCCCAAGGGGGAAGGCTATGCCATTGATGTGGACAAGACCATCCAGGTCTGCCAGCAGGAGGGTGTTAAGCTGCTGGTGTTCAGCAACCCGGGCAACCCCACTTCGTTAGTTTGCCCCCGTGAGGAGGTACGCCGGCTGATTTGCGGCCTGCCGGATACCCTGGTTGTGTTGGACGAAGCCTATATGGACTTTTCCGATCAAAGCCTGCTGCCGGAATTCCAGCAATATGACAACCTGCTGATCCTACGTACCTGTTCCAAGGCCTTTGGCATGGCCGGGTTGCGGCTGGGCTTTGCCGTGGGGCAGAAAGTGTTGGTGGACGCGGTCAAGGCGGTGAAGTCCCCCTATAACGTCAACAGCCTTTCCCAGCGTACGGGTGCTTTGGTGCTCCAGCATCCCCAGGCCATGAAAGAGGCCTTGCAGACCATTCTGGCCTCCCGGGATGACTTGCTCACCGGAGTGAAGGCCTTGGCGGCGGAGTTCCCCGATCGGTTTGAGCTGTTGGAAAGCGCCACCAACTTTGCCACTCTCTCCATGAAAGATGGGGAAGCGCTGTTCCAGTACCTGGGGCAGCAGGGCATCGCCATCCGGTATACCGGGGGCCTGGTGCGGATCACCTGCGGCACTCCGGAGGAAAACCGCGCGGTTTTGCAGGAAATGGCCGCCTATTTTGCCGCCACGCCGGCGGAGGGGGAGTGATACTATGGAGCGATATTCTTCACTGCACCGTAAAACCAATGAAACGGAAGTCACTATCGAGCTTTGCCTGGACGGCGGCGAGCGGAGCGTGTCCACCGGCGTGGGCTTTTTCGATCATATGCTTACCGCCTTTGCCGTCCATGGGAACTTTGGCCTCAAGGTCAACACCGTGGGCGATTGGGAGGTGGACTGCCACCACACCGTGGAGGACACCGGTATCGTCCTGGGGAAGGCCTTTGCGGAGGCGCTGCCCACGAAACGGGGGATCAAGCGGTTTGGCCACGCTTTTATCCCCATGGACGAAGCCTTGGCCTTTGCCGCAGCCGATATCAGCGGCCGGCCTTTTTTGGTGTTTGATGGGGAGTTCCCCCAAGAGCGGGTGGGGGATTTTGACACCTGCATGACCGGGGAATTTTTCCGCGCCTTTGCCGTAAACGCCGGGGTCACTCTGCATTTGAAATGCGAGTATGGGAAAAACTCCCACCATATGATCGAGGCCATGTTCAAAGCGGCGGCCCATGCGTTGCGGGACGCTGTTTCCCAGAAGGAGGACCCCACCGTGCTGCTCTCTTCCAAAGGAGTGCTGTAAAAGCCTGTATAGACGGCCGGGGGGAAATATGCTATACTGATGGCAGGGCCGTGGGTGTTTTGGAAACACGGCAGCTTTAAGTAGCTATTGGGCACACCGCGGAGGGCGGGCAAAAGGCTCTGTGCTGTTCCGCGGCCATTGAGAGGGGAGCGAGTTTTGTATGATACTATTGCCAGCCATTGACCTGCATCAGGGGAAATGCGTGCGCCTGTTCCGGGGAAATTACGACACCGCGGAAGTGGTGGCCCAGGACCCGGTGTCCACTGCCCGGCGCTTTCAGGAGCAAGGGGCCCGGTGGCTCCATATGGTGGACCTGGACGGTGCCAAAGAGGGGAAGCCTGTCAATTCCCAGCTGATCTTCGATGTGGTGGAAAATACCGGCCTCCATGTGGAAGTGGGGGGCGGCATCCGGGACATGGCCACTGTGGAGAACTATTTGGAGCGCGGTGTCAGCCGGGTGATCTTGGGTTCGGCTGCATTGCGGGACCCGGAATTTGTCCGGGAGGCGGTGCGGTGCCATGGCAAACACATCGCCGTAGGCATCGACGCACTGGACGGGAAAGTGGCTGCGGAAGGCTGGCTGGAGCAAAGCCAGGTGGACTATGTGGAGTTTGCCAAAGAAATGGAAGCCCTGGGGGTGCAGTATTTGATTTGTACCGACATCCATCAGGACGGAACCATGAACGGCCCCAACTTGGTCATGCTGGATAAGCTGAACCAAGCGGTGCATTGCCACATCATTGCCAGCGGCGGCGTGGCCAGCCTGCTGGATATCGTCAGCCTGTACGATTTGGGTTTGTACGGCGCCATTGCGGGAAAATCCCTGTATACGGGTGCCTTGGATCTGCGTTCCGCCATTGTGGCTTGCCACAAGATCTCCGGAAAAAGCGCAGCTGGGGAGATGCCCGACGACGAACTGGACATCTATTTCCGCAAGTCCGATTTGATCCCCGCCATTATCCAGGACGATGACACCAATGAGGTGCTGATGCTGGCCTATATGAACCGGGAGTCCTTCCGAAAGACATTGGAAACGGGGACCACCTGGTTTTACAGCCGAAGCCGGAAGAAGCTTTGGAACAAGGGGGAAACCTCCGGCCATATCCAAAAGGTCGTGAGCATTTTTGCCGATTGCGATGACGACACCCTGCTTTTGCGGGTAAAACAAACGGGCCCTGCCTGCCACACAGGCAGCCACAGCTGTTTCTTCAAGCGGCTGAGGGGCGAAGATCCGTTGAAAGGGGAATAATATGGACATTTTGCAGGAACTCTATCAAACAGTGGAGAGCCGCCGTCAGGAGAAGGCGGAAGGTTCTTATACCTGCTACTTGTTTGAGAAGGGGTTGGATAAGATCTTGAAGAAATGCGGCGAAGAGTGCAGCGAGGTGATCATCGCCGCGAAAAACGGCAAACAAGAGGATACGGTGGGGGAACTTTCCGACTTGCTGTACCACTTGACCGTCCTCATGGTCAATGAGGGGATTCCTTATGAGGCGGTGGAGGCAGAGCTTGCCCGCCGGCATCAGAAGCAGGGAAATTTGAAGACCTTCCACCAGGTGGATAAGAACACATGAACCGGGAAGAGCTTCTCCTCCAGTGGCGGGAAGAAGAGCACCGGGGTATGGAAGGCTGGGACTTTTCCCACCTGGAAGGCCGCTATATTGTGCCCGCCCTTCCCTGGGACTACCGCCAACGTGTGAAGGAATTCCTCCGTCCAGGGGTGCGCCTGCTGGATATGGGCACTGGCGGAGGGGAATTCCTTCTGGGGCTTCACCATCCCTTTGACCTCACCAGTGTCACCGAGGGCTGGGCGCCCAATTTGGAGCTTTGCCGCCGACGCCTGGCGCCTTTGGGCATTACCGTCCGGGAGTACGACAGTGAGCAGGGTGGCCCCATGCCTTTTGCAGACGACAGCTTCGACCTGGTCCTCAACCGTCACGAAAGCTATGACTTGCAGGAGGTCCGCCGGGTGCTGAAGCGGGACGGCTTTTTTGTCACCCAACAGGTGGGCGGCGAAAACAACCGCCCTTTGATCCAGCGGCTTTGCCCCGGCTTTTCCGGCAATTATGTGGGTTTCAACCTGGAAAGGGAGCTGCCCCGGTTTCGGGAGGCGGGCTTTCGAGTGATGAACAGCAACCAGGCTTACCTGGAGGGGTGCTTTCTAGACGTGGGGGCTTTGGTGTTCCAGGCCAGCGTCACCCCTTGGGAGTTTCCTGGTTTTTCTGTGGATGCCTGTCAGGATGCCCTGTTCCAGCTGCAAGCACAGGTGGAATCCCTGGGCTTTCTGCCTACCGTGGAGCATCGGTTCCTAATTGTGGCAAAAAATCGCAAAGAAAAGGGTGCTCTGCCAACAAAGGGCTAGGGGCGCGCCGTGAATAAAACACACAGGGCTTGGCAATTTTGAGGGTGAGATCCATGAAAATATGGATCGGTTTCCCATTCCTAAGCAAAAAAAGAAGGGCTGTTGCAAGTTGCAGCTGCACTTGTCAAGAGAAAGTAGACACTAAAAAGAATATTTATCAGAAG
>CAJFMJ010000011.1 GCA_904391645.1 uncultured Neglectibacter sp. | reverse complement strand
CGCTGCCTTGGGCTACAGAAGCCCCGTTCAGTTCAAAACCGAACGGGGCTTCTGATAAATATTCTTTTTAGTGTCTACTTTCTCTTGACAAGTGCACTGTTGCAACACGCAACAGTCCCTTTTAAATTTTGCATAGGTTTTAACCCACACGTTTCAATTTCCCGCCACAGGGGCAGCGGTACCGGCTGGGGTACTTCACCGCCTTGGACATCCGCTTCCGGGGAATCACCCTGCCGCAGCTTTGGCACTGGAGCAGGTACTTGACCTCCTCTTGGCGCAGCCGTTGCGGCTGGCCTTCCAGTTGCACCGTGCGAGTGATCTCCACTCCCAGGGCCTCCCCCACCTTTTGGGCATAGGCTTTCCAGCGTTTACCGTGGTTCTGGCAGCCATAGCAGGTGTGGAGCAGTTCATGAAGGAGAGTCACTTTGAAAAGCTGGGAGTCTTCCAGGATCCGGGCGGAAACCTCAATGGTGAACGCCCCATCCCGATACACACAGCACCCCAAGCGCCGCTGGGCCCGGGTGTTCACCACCAGCCCCGGCCGGATTTCCCGGGAAATGGGAACCCCCAGGGTGCGCAGTTCCCGGATGGAAGACGCCAGCTGGCTGTCCAATTCTTCTTGGGTCACGGGGAACACTCCTTTTACGAAAAAAGCCCGGTATCCCCTGCCGGGCTTTCCCTTTTGCGGTGGGAATTTATCCCTGGGCCAGTTCTTTGCGGGCGTCGTCCAAAGCAGCCCGGAGGACTTGGTCCATGTTGTAATACCGGTAGCTGCCCAAACGCCCGCCAAACAGCACATCCGGCCGGCTTTTGGCCAACGCCTGATACCGGACAAGCAACTCCTGGTTTTTCTCGTCGTTGACCGGGTAATAGGGTTCCATCCCCGGCTGCCACTGGGCAGGATACTCCCGGGTGATGACGGTTTTCGGCTGGGTGCCGAAATTGAAGTGCTTGTGCTCGATGATGCGGGTATAGGGCACCTCCCGGGCAGTGTAGTTCACCACGGCGTTGCCCTGATAGTTCGCGCAGTCCAGCACCTCCGTTTCAAAGTGGAGGGAGCGGTACTCCAGCGGTCCATAGCAATACTGGAAAAAGCCGTCGATGGTGCCGGTATACACGGTCTTGGCGGCGATCCCCGGGTTTTGTTCCACAAACTCCGTATACTCTGTGGAAAGCAGAACCTCGCTGCCCTCTAAGAGCTTTTGGACCAGCGCGTCATACCCCTCTTCCGGGATACCCTGATATCGGTCGGTAAAGTAGTTGTTATCAAAAATAAACCGCAAGGGCAAACGCTTGATGATAAAGGGCGGAAGGTCTTTGCAGTCGCGGCCCCACTGTTTCTCTGTGTAGCCCTTCACCAGCTTTTGGTAGATGTCGTCCCCCACCAGCTTTAAAGCCTGTTCCTCCAGGTTTTTCGGCTCCCCAATGTTATGGCGGCCGGCCTGGCGCTGGATCTCCTCCTGGGCCTGCTGGGGCGTGGCGATCCCCCACAGCTTTGCAAAGGTATTCATGTTAAAGGGCAGGTTATACAGCTCGTCGTGGTAGATGGCCACGGGGGAATTGATATAGTTGTTAAAGCGCACCCGGCTGGTGACATATTCCCACACCTCCTCGTCGGAAGTGTGGAAAATGTGAGCGCCATAGCGGTGCACCAAAATGCCCTCCTGCTCTTCGCAGTGGGCGTTACCGGCAATGTGGGGGCGCTGGTCGATGACCAGGCAACGCTTCCCAGCAGCAGTCATCTGTTGGGCAAAGGCAGCGCCATACAACCCGGCACCCACAATCAAGTAATCATAATTCATCGATGGTTTCCTCCCTGCTCCGCTCAGTTAAACCCAAAGACCTTTTGGCTGATCCCATACACCAGCAAAGTAAAGTGCCGGGCCAGGGCCATGCGGGAACTGAGCACTCTCCCGAAAAACCGGTTGCTCAACAGCTGGTAATGGCGTGGGTAGTCCCTGGCCATATCCTCCCAGAAGGAGTGCTCCAAAGCCAGATGCTGCGGTGTGCCCGAACGGAACAACAGCACACAGGACACCGTGGTGACGATCTCCAAATAGCTGAGCAGGTAGCGGCGCAGGCGTTTGTTTTCCACTTTGTCCAGATCCACCTGTTCAAACATCAGCCGGTTCACCCGCAGCTGTTGGTCAATGCGGCGGATCATCACCTGTTCCTGGACCGACTGGTCCTCCCGGCCGATAAAATAGTGGTAGAACACCTGATCCACATAGTAAAGGGTCTTCACCTGGGCCATGGGCACATAGACAAACAGGTTGTCCACATAGAAGGTGTGGTGGGGCAGGTCCAAACCGCTTTCCCGCAGAAGCTGGGTACGGTAGATCACCGAATGCATCAGCAGGTAACGGCCTTTGGCAAAGCGCCCCACATCCTCCCATTGGAGGACACGGCCCGCGGGGATAGCACGGGGATAGCGCATCACTTTTTTATGAAGGGCACCCACCTTGTCATAGACAAAGTCGCTGACCACCATATCCACCGCTGTGTTTTCCTGGTGGAACCGGCGCAGCAGATCCAGCAGGTTTTTCAAAACCTGGGGATCCACCCAGTCATCGCTGTCCACCACCTTAAAGTACAGGCCGGTGGCTTGGGACAAGCCCTTCATCACCGCACCGCCATGGCCCGCGTTCTCCTGGTGGATGGCACGGACGATCCCCGGATACTTCTCCTGGAACTCGTCGGCTATGGCCGCCGTACCGTCTTTGGAGCCGTCGTCCACAATGAGGATCTCCACTTCCTCCCCGCCAGGCAGCAATGTTTCAATGCAATGGCGCATATAGTCTTGGGAATTATAGCAAGGCACTGTAACAGATAGCAGCTTCACGTTTGTTCCTCTCCTTTTTCAGCCCCACAGGCTCAGTCTTCCGGCAAGAACCAATAGCCGGCAAAATCATCCTTCATCACCCGGTAGCCATTGGCCGTGCAGCTATATTGATACTGGCGGATCAACTGCCCCTGCTGGTCATACTCCTCAAAGCACTGGCTGACACCGTTGTTGACCACAAAGGTGTCCCCTGTATCCTGCACATTGGACACCAGGCTGGAATAGGGCAGGTCGAAAGAGTCCACCAGGGTGAAGGCGCCCTCGTTCTCGTCCACCAGGTAGAAGTACACATGGGAGTTTGCCTCCCCGTCTACGGTGGAGGATGTGCTCACTTCATCCGGGACTTCCACCTGGAAATCATCCCGGCTGCTCATGGCATAGTAGTTGTTGTTATAAAGCCGCAGGTAAATCTGACCCCCTTCTGCAGGGGCAAAGCCCAGTTTATCCACCTGGGTAGCATCCATCTGCTCCACATCGTGCTGGCCGTATTGGAACAGGAAGTCCCCTTCAGCCTCCAGACAGTACGAAGCAAAATCAGTGCCCTCCCAGAAGTCCGGGTTGCCGGCCATCCAGAGGATCTGGGGCTCTTCCTCCAAGGTGGCTTTGATGATGGTGGAGGTTTCCCGGGAACTGACGATGATCGCGTTGTCCTCCTCCACATACTGCAGGGAGTTCAAGTGGAGCCAGTCCCACTCCCCTTCGCTCCACAGGCCAAAGGGGTCGGTGGCTTGGACAGGGCGGGTTTCTTCAAAATAGCTCTGGAACACCTGGGTGAAGTCCACCACGTGGGAAACCTCCCCGGTGGTCAAGTCGATCTTCAACACCTGATCCTCCACCGTTTCGCCCTCGGTGTCGGTGGCCAAGGCCAGGATGGTCCCTTCCGGGCCCCAGTTGATGTCGTGGTGCAGTTCATACTGGCCCAAGTCGTACACCTGAGTCACCTGGCCAAACCGGTTGATCCGTGCGATTTTCTGGCTGCCCACGCAAGTGATGAGAGAACCGTCGTCGTCCCACAAGAAGCGGTCGGAGTGGTATCCCTCCAGCACCATCTCGTAGCGCAGGACGCCCTCGTTGTCAAAGAAAAACGTATAGCCATAGTAATCGCCAAAGCCCATGGCATAGAACAGGCCGTCGGACAGTTGTTCCACATCCACATCGCCGTCCTCAACCTCCAGCTGGCTGGTATAGCCAGAGGCGGACTCGGGCATATCGATCGTAAAGGTGTAGGCTGTACCTTGCTGGCGGGTTTCCGCGGAAAGGGTCACTGTGTTTTCCATACCGGGCACCAACCCCACCAGCAGGAATTCCTGCAAGCGGCTGTAGCCATCCGCACCCTGGTTGTTCACCGTAGCGGTATAGTCAGGGATGGACTCATCTTCTACATGGACGGTATAGGTCACCTGCGTGGGGGCATCGGTGCGGAAATACAGGTACAGCCCATTGGAACCTGTGCCGAAGGGATTGAGCACCGCCAAGGGGGACCCCAGGGTATAGGTCTTCTCGCGGGTGAGATCCAGCAAGGTATAGGCCAAGCGGTCCTGGACATCCTCGTCGTAATATGTAAAGCCTTCCTCCTCATACTCATCGGGGACAATCTGGACCACCTCAATACTGGCCTCCACCGGGGCCGTGTAAACGGTGACCTGTTGGGACGCCTCACGGTCGGCCACATCGCCGGTGTCGATCTCCCAGTCGGAGCGGGTCTGGATCTCAGACTGGATAAAGGATTGGGCCACGGCCCGGGCTATGAAATATCCCGCCACAGCCAACACCACCACTGCCACCAACACCACAAGGAGTATGATCCGTTTCTTTTTGGGGTTCTTCGGTTTCTTTTCCTTCAAAGCGACCTTCATCCTTTCGATACGTTTTTTCGAGCCGCACCTGCTTTCTAAAACTGAGAAAGCACTGTTATATCTACCCATACTTATGTATATTATAGACCTTTTACGGCGCTTGTCCAGAAAAAATTGCGAAAATCCAGCTTTCCAGCAGATCCCTGCGGCCCCAGGCGGTGCAAACCGCCCTTTTTTTCAGCCTTCCTGTGTCTTGGGAAAACGGCAGAAAAAAAGATCCCCCGGCAGAACCGGGGAATCCATGGGTTAAATATTCTGATAGTCTTCCAACAATTTCCGGGCCAAGCGGGCATCTACCCGGGCAAAGCCAGAGGGGTCTACAAAGTCCAAAGAGCGCAGCACCTCTTGGGACTGGCGGTACACCTCCAACTTGGTGGAGTGGTACACCGGCTCTGCTTTCCGGGGCAGGAACACGGCAAATTCCATCTCTTCCCCGTTGATCCGGCTGAAATAGGCGTGGACACGCTGCACCTGATAGGTTTTTGCCACAATGGTGCACAGGGCATTTTTTACCAGTTCCACAGCTACATCGTCATAGCCGATATCGAAAATCAAGATTTTCTCCTTGAGCTCTGCCAGGTTTTTCACCGCGCGCTTGGTGAAGGACTGGATCTCCTGGGTGGGCTCGGTGGTGCGACCTTCCCCCGCGGGAGTGACGCACACAACATACCCGGCTTCCGGGTCGGTGTACAAGAAGGAATAGGCCATGGCCGCAAAATAATTGCAGCGCTTGCAACGCCAGTCAAACAATGTTTCGTCCATCACCCGGCGTTTCAGTTCCGGGTTTTCCTTGGCATTGATACTGGCATAGAGCCTATATTTTTGCGACTCCCCGCACTGGGGGCAGATGATATCCTTTTCGATCTCTGTCGACATTCCCTAACATCCCTCCAAGGCTCAACCCTCGAAGGGCAAGCCGTCATTTTCTTCCACCGGGGCAGCTTCCTGGGGAGCGGACTCCTCCACCAGGGCCTCTTCCTTTTCAGGCGCAGGCTCCTCTTCGGTGGCCTGGGGATCCTGGTCAAAAGCCTCTACATCCTCTAGGGTGACCACTTCCATGTCATCCTCGCCGCCATAATATTTTTCCAGCTGGTCCAGGGCGCTGTCCAGGCCCTCCTCGATCTTGTCGAGGGCAACACAGTGGGCCTCGGTAACTTCGTTGTTCTTATCCCGCAGGCTGTGATAATAGTACCGGCCCAGAGCCAAATACTCTTTCTCCGCGGCCTTTTCCTGGCAGCGGATCACCGAGCGGATGCGGTTGAGCCGGGCAATCCGGCGGTTTTTCTCACCAAGATAGCTGGCTGCATCGCCTACGGCCTTGCCGACTTTTTTCAAAATTTCCATACCAATACCATCCTTTCCCTCTGGGGTTCCGAAGAGCCTTACAAAGGCGTCCCGTTACAGGGCATGAGAAGCAGCCCTGCCTTTTTGTTTATTATACCGCAGGAGCGGGAAAAATAACACCCCCTTTTTCCAGAAAATCCTCTTTCGAAAATTCGTTCGATTTTTTCTCTTTTCCCTCTTGCTTTTTCCTGCCTGTTCTGATACAGTGTGGGGCACAAAAAGAACAAACGTTCTGTTCCTGGAAAGGGGAAGTGTACCATGGACTACAACACATGGAGCAAAACATATTGGGAAGAAGCGTTGCGGGTGAAAGCCCGCATGGAACGCCTCCAGCGGGAAGGGCAAGGAGCCACCCGGGAGGAGTTCCTGTTGCGGAAACGGAGGCTGACCATTTTATATGAAATGTACTTAGACTGCGTCCACACAGCCAAAACCTTGAACCGCCGCGCCAATCAGGAAGGAGGTTTCGCACCATGCGCACCCAAGTGGTAAGCTTTGACGTGCTCCGAGGGAAACACACCAGCGCCCTGGGGGAAGACGCCGCCAACCGTTCCCAGCGGGAAAGGATGGTCCAGGTGCTCACAGCCGCCATGGGTCAGGAACTCACCCCCCGCCAAAAGCAGTGTATGGAGTTGTGCGTCCTGCGGGGCATGAGCCAAGTGGAGGCAGGCCGCCTGCTGGGACTGAACAAGTCCACCGTGTGCCGGCATATCCAAAAGGCGACCTGCGCCTTGAAACGGGCAGCGGGATATGCCGCCATGGCAGGACGCCCCTACCGGGAGGATTGACGTCTTCCGCGCCTCCAGGGTCCCACAAAAAACGGAGAGCATCCGCTTCCCACTGAGCCGGTGAAAGGGCGCTGCCCAAAAAATCGGGAAAGGGGCGGGCAAAACCGCCTTTTTTCCCTGTATATACCGGCTTTGAAAGGGCACACTACGGGCAGAAAGGAGGGCGTTCCATGGAATATTTCAACGCCTTTTGGGTGGGAGGGCTCATCTGCGTGGTGGGGCAGCTGCTCATTGACCTCACCCGTTTGACACCCGCCAGGATCATGGTGCTCTTTGTCACCAGCGGCGTTGCGTTGGGCGCCTTAGGGGTGTACGGCCCACTGGCAGAATTTGCAGGCTGTGGGGCCACGGTCCCTTTGACCGGGTTCGGCTGGGCACTGTCCGAGGGCGTGCGCAAAGCGGTGGAAGAGGAGGGCTTTTTCGGAGTGTTCACCGGCGGCTTCACCGCAGGGGCAGCCGGGACGACTGCAGCCATCTTCTTTGGGACCCTGGCAGCACTGGTGGCAAAGCCCCGGGACAAATCGTGACAGCAAAAAGGGCCTCCCTTCCAGGGGAAGCCCTCTTTCTTTTGATTACGGCAGCTGATTGCCCGCAGCCAAGTAAATCTGGTACCAGTCTTCCCGGGAAAGCTGGATGTCGCCGGCGGTGCAGATATCCGCCAGACGTTCCCGGTTGGTGGTGCCCACAATAGTCTGGATCTTCGCCGGGTGACGGAGGATCCACGCCACAGCCAAGGCAGACTTGGAAACACCATACTTCTCGGAAAGCTCCTGGAGCTTCTGGTTCAGCTCGGGGAACTGGGGGTTGTCGATGAACACACCCTGGAAAAAGCCATACTGGAAGGGTGACCAAGCCTGGATGGTGACGCCTTTCAGCCGGCAGTAATCCAGCACTTCCCCATCCCGATCGGCGGCATGGGGGAACTGGGTGTTGGCCTCCAGCCCGTGGGAGATCAGCCCCGTGCACATGATGCCAAACTGCATCTGGTTGATCTGCAGCTTCTGCTTCAGTCCCGACTGGAGCAATTCCAGCTGCCGGGCGTTGAAGTTGCTCACGCCGAAATGGAGCACTTTCCCTGCCTGTTCCAGCTCTTGGAAAGCCTCCCCCACCTCTTCCGGTTCCATCAGGGCATCGGGCCGGTGGAGTAACAGGAAATCCAGATGGTCGGTTTGCAGCCGCTGCAAAATGCCCTCCACGCTGCGAAGGATATGTTCCTTGGAAAAGTCGTACATCCCCGGCCGGATGCCGCACTTGCTTTGCAGCACCATACGGTCCCGCAGGCCGGGTTCTTGGGCCAAGACGTTCCCAAACAGCGCTTCGCACTCCCCATGGCCGTAAATATCCGCATGGTCAAAGAAGTTGATGCCCTTCTCCAGGGCAGTGTGGACATAGGCGGGAAGTTCCTTTTCAGACAGTTTATTCAGCCGCATACAGCCCACGCCGATTGCCGAAGCCGTCACGCCGCTGCTGCCAAGATGGATTGTTTTCACAACACACGCCTCCCTGATAAAAGCTTGATACCTTCAGTATACGGTACAAGCCCCCTCTTCGCAAGGTTTTTTTCGCCTCTGCCCATTTCCAGGGTTCAGTGCCCCGCGGGCTTTTGGGAGAGCAGTTCCTTCTCCTCCACCAAGTCGGCGCGGACCAGCCGCACCAGCACGATGCCCAAGGGGATCAAATTCAGCCAGATGGCCTTGGCGAACAGCAAGTGGCTGGCAACGGTGGAGAGCACCCCGCCAGCAAAAAAGCAGCCCAGCATCCCCAAAAAGAACAGCGCACGATGCAACCCGTCCCGGTCGCCTTTCCGGAGCATTTTGGCAAACCCTACCCCTACCTGCCGCAGCTGGTTGGTACAGAAGGTGGTGGCCATAGGGATACCCTCCGCCTGGCGGAAAGTGTTATACTGCATGGAAGCGATGAAATTCACCAGCACCTGCACCAAATGGTGGGGCCAGGAAAGGGGAATAAACCCGATGGCAAATAGGGCCAAGCACTCGAACGCCACCAGGTAGGTGTCCCAGCGGAGGAACCCGAACCGCCGCACCGGTGAGGGCAGGATCTCTGAAAGGAAAGCCCCTGCCAAGTAGGCGCTGATGGGGATGAGGTAATAGCAGCCTTCCGACCAATTACCTGCCCCGAAGGCAATGGCCATCAACACCACATTGGCGGTTTGGGCGTTGCAGAACACCCCTCCCCGCAAATTAAAGGTATAGGCGCCCATCATGCCGGCACTGAGTGTCAACAAGGCAAACACGCTGCGGCGCTCGCAAACCAGATACTTCTGCTTTTCTGCCATGGTATTCCCCTCTTTTTCAAACATAAGGCGATTATACCACCGGGGGGAGGAACGTGTCAAACCTGGCGTTCTTTTTCAAACTCCTGCCGAAGTTTCTCCAGGGCTTTCTTCTCAATGCGGGACACATAACTCCGGGAGATCCCCAGGCGTTTCGCCACCATGCGCTGGGGCTGAGGGGAAAAACCCAACAGCCCATACCGGCGGCACACCACTTCCCGCTCCCGCAGGGTGAGCACCGACTGTAGATAGCGATACAGCCGCTGGCTTTTCATCTTCAAGTCAATGCTTTCCACGATGGTGTCATCCACCGCCATGGTGTCCAAGATGGTGAGGGCATTGCCGTCCTTGTCAGTGTCGATGGGGTCGCTGAGGGACACATCCTGGGCCGACTTCTTCCCGCTGCGGAAAAACATGAGGATCTCATTTTCAATGCAGCGGGAGGCATAGCTGGAAAGGCGGATGCCCTTTTTCGGATCGAAGGTATCCACTGCTTTGATGAGCCCGATGGTACCAATGGAGATCAGGTCCTCCTGGTCGTTTTGGCTGGCGTAATATTTTTTTAACGGATACGCTAAAGGGAAAGTTTTCCAAAAAAGTCAGTGGACAAGCCACTTTCCGGCGCCATGGAAGGGGAGCCCTACACCGCCACCTTGCTCACAACCCAGGGGCAGGACCGGGCAGCTCCACCCAGAGGATCTCCCCAAGGGACACCTGGCCCCCTTCCTCCAACAGCAAAACGCCTCCCACCGTGTCGATCCGCTTCAGCCTTCCCTGGACCGTCACATAGGAGCCGCCTTCCTTCTTTTCGTCGGGAAGGAAATAGGTCACCTTCACCGGAGGGTGTTCCTCCTCCTGGGCGTCCAGGTAGTTGAGCCGCCGTTCCAGCTCTTCCCGGTCGCCCTCCCCCAGCTCCACTCGCTGGTGGGTCAACCGGCCGGTTTCCTGAATGACCCCGTCAAAGCCTGTCAAGGCCGCGAAAGGGGCGAACTGGGCCGCCCGCTCTGTCATGGACATCCGGGGATGCTTTTTCGAAGTGGGATGGGGCAGGTGGATGATATCATCGTACGCTTCGCTCATGCCTTATGCCCTCCCACCTGGCCGTTGCGTGCCCGGCCCGTCGCGCCCTCCGTGAAGCTGATGCCCTTGAGGATGGCGTTCTTTCCAAACTTCTTTTTGATCTCCAGCACCGCCTGCTGCCGCTGGCGCTCCCGGGAAAGCTCCTGGTTTTCCGCTTCCCGCTTTCGCTCCAGAGCCTGGTAGTCGGTGAACAGATCCATCTGCTCCAGGGCACCGGGCTGGGGAGCCTGCCCTTCGTTGATCACGTGGGTGGCTGTCAGGTACAGCCGCCGCACCAACAGGCTTTGATCCACTACCCGCTCATAGAGGGCGGTGGCGGCATCCATCAGCACCTTGGAAGAAGAGGAATACCGCTCCAGATTTTCCGTGCCGTGGGCGTGCTTGGGGACAGACCTGCCGTACCGGTCCGTAGTGACCTCCCCCTTGTAGTGGATATTGGGGTTCTGCAAGCTCTCCCGGTCGTATCCCACCGTGAGGACAAGCTGATTGGTGACCAGGTGTTTCTCCACCAGGTCCAAGGCCAGCTGGTCGGCCATCTCCCGCAGGACCACCCGGGCCTTCTCAAAGGAATAGGGCTCTTGCAGCACCTGACCGGAACCTATGGAGTTGGACTCCGGCTTATAGGCTTTGATATCGGCGATGGTACAGGGTTCCCATCCCCAGGCGTGGTCGATGAGCAGCTCCGCATTGACCCCAAAGAGTTTGTAGAGCAGTTCTTCATTGTGGAGGTACCCGGGCTTTCCAATGGAACACCGGGCTACATCCCCCATGGTGTACAGGCCGTGGGCCTCCAGCTTTTTGGCGTACCCAGGGCCCACCCGCCAAAAGTCGGTCAAGGGGCGGTGGCTCCACAGGGACCGGCGGTAGCCCATCTCGTCCAATTCCGCAATACGAACACCGTTTTCGTCCGGCGGGATATGCTTGGCCTCGATGTCCATGGCCACCTTGGCCAGGTACAGGTTGGTGCCAATGCCTCCTGTGGCAGTGATCCCCACGGTCCTCTGGATATCCAGGATCATGGCACAGGCCAGCTCTTTGGGAGCCATGCCGTAGGTGTGAAGGTACGCTGTGGCGTCGATGAACACCTCGTCGATGGAATAGACGTGGATGTCCTCCGGCGCCACGTATTTCAGGTACACCTGGTAAACCCGGGAACTGTATTCCATGTAAAGGCGCATCCGGGGCGGGACTACCAAGTAGTCCAGGCCCACCGAAGGGGATGCCTGCACCCGGGTATTGTCCCAGGAAGAGGAGGTGAGCCGCCTGCCCGGGGCCTTTCGCTGCCGTTCCCGGTTGACCTGCTCCACCCGTTGGACCACCTCAAAGAGCCGGGCGCGGCCAGACACGCCGTAGGCTTTCAAAGAGGGGGACACCGCCAAGCAGATGGTCTTCTCCGTGCGGGACTTGTCCGCCACCACCAGGTTGGTGGTCATGGGGTCCAGGCCGCGCTCCATGCACTCCACGGAAGCATAGAAACTTTTTAAGTCAATGGCAAAGTACGTTTTCTCCATGCTCCCGGACCCCTTCCATAAAAAGATTCTTATCTGTTACTATACCACGCCGGCAAGTGGAACGCAAATATGCAGTTCCCAGGGCTTTACAAATCCGACCCACAGAAAAAAGTCCGGGACCGCCCGGCCTTCTACCTCACGCTTTCATCTCCACAAACCACCGCCCGCTGGCTTCATAAAGGTAGGTTTCCTTCCCCCGGATTTTCACCACATACCTGCGGGCCAGTTCCCCGGTGGTGCGGGCTTTTCCCTGGACGGCCTCCCGGCTGTCTTCAATCTCAAACACGGGACCGGTGGCCAGGACGATCTTCTGGGGGCGGACGCTACCGTCAATATAATGGGTGGCCACCACTTCCACATACTGTTTCCGGCGGGCGTACTCTTTCATGGGGGCTGGACTCCTTCCTCTTTTGTGGGGTTGCTGTCGGGATATCGAATTTATGTTCGCCTTTTTCACAAAACCATTATAGAACATATATTCGAGCTTTGCAAGCCCTATAATTTAGAAATATTTGGATATTACACTAGCTTGGTGTTTCAACGATATTGCAACGGAAGACATGAAAAAAGCGCCAGAAAGCCAGGCTCTCTGACGCTGTATGACAACTGACAAACAATCCACGCAACTGGGAAGCAATACTGTGAAAGTTCGAAACGCCCATGAGGCAATGCTTCCATGGGATAAAACCCAGGCGCATCTATAAAAATACAACTGTATCATGAATGTCGATGTGCCGGAATTGTGCGGCAAACAAGATTCCAACCTTTTGGGAAAAGGAGAATGATTTTCTTGACCAAGAAGGCAATGGGCCACTTATAGCAACCAGCCAGAAACAGCCTCTTCAAGGTTCTTTTCGAAGGTCAACTGCATGAGGCGTACGGAACCGTCCACGTTGCTGCACACGGGATTTCTTTGCAATTTCCTCCGGTGACATCTCAAAGGCAATCGAAAGCAGCACGTCCTCATACAACAGGATATTTGCATTCAATGCCATCGCCACATCTCCTATAGATCCTTAAATAATTTTCCTATCCTCACCACCCCATCCCCCACCGGGACTTGGCAGTCAAGCTCCTTAAAAAACCGGGTGACAGGCTTCACCTCGTAGGTCTTATATCCCGGGGAAGTGGGGCGCATCCCCAAGAAATATTTGCCCAGCAGATAGATGGTGCTTCAACTTTCAGTGCTGGAAGCCACCTGGTTTTCATATGGGTTTATAGAGGTGATGGCAATGGAAAATATCGACCGGGAGATCGTTTGTGAACTCCTGAAAAGCCTGATGCACCGAGAACTCATATCGAAAACCACCTGTTCCGCTGCCTTAGATTTGGTACATTCTATGATAGAATTTCCCCAGCTATTGCAGTATCCTGTGTCGGTGCGCAAGGAGGCAGATCACCATGAACATTCTGAAAGTCCGCAGTGAAATGCGCAAAGGCCGGTCCATTTTCGACCTGCCCCTACGGGTGACGTTTTACGCCCGGGTGTCCACCGACAAATCGGAACAGCTGAACAGCCTGGAAAACCAGGTGCAGTACTACACAGAACTGATCCAATCCAAACCCAACTGGATCTACATTCCCGGATACATCGACGAGGGCATCAGCGGCACCAGCACCAAGAAAAGGGACAGCTTCCTCCGGATGATCCAAGACGCCAAAGCCGGGCGCTTTGACTTCATTATCACAAAGGAGATTTCCCGGTTTTCACGCTCCACCCTGGACAGCATCCAATACACCCAGGAGTTGTTGGAGCACGACGTGGGGGTGCTGTTCCAAAACGACAACATCAACACCATGGACCCCGACAGCGAATTTCGGCTAACCATCATGGCGGGCGTGGCCCAGGACGAGGTGCGCAAGCTGTCGGAGAGGTTAAAGTTCGGCTTCAATCAGGCCATTAAAAACGGCCATGTGCTGGGGAATGACAAGCTATGGGGCTACGACAAAAAGGACTGCGTGCTCACCATCAACCAGCAGGAAGCCGCTATCATCCGGCAAATCTTCGACCTATACGCCAACCAGCGGCTGGGCATCCGGAAGATCTCCCAAAAGCTTTATGAGGAAGGATACACCAGCCGCCGTGGAAACGCCTTTAACGAGTTGACCATTCGGCACATCCTCTGCAACCCCAAGTACAAAGGCTGGTACTGCGCCGGCAAAAGCCAGACCGTAGACTACCGCACCAAGCGCCGGGTCTTCCTGGACGAGAAGGACTGGGTGCTCTACCGGGACCCGGCCATCCCCGCCATTGTATCCGAGGAGCTGTGGGACCGGGCCAACGCCCTCTACCGGCTGCGCAGCGCTCAAATCAAGGAACACCAACAGGCTGCAGACTACCACAGCCGCTACTCCTACAGTGGAAAGATCCTCTGCGAGGCCCACAACACCAGCTACCACCGGCGATTGCAGCAAAACCGCCAGGGCGGCACCGAGGTGTGGGAATGCAAGATCTACCATCAGAAAGGAAAAAACGGGTGCAGCGCCCCTCGGCTGCTCACCTCAGAGTTGGATAGGATGATGGCTCAAATCCTCCAACAGGTGATCAAAGACAAGAACACCCTTGTCAAAGCCGTGATTCAAATCCTACGCAACGCCAGCAAGGAGGAGGGCAACCAAGCCCAGCTGACTAGCCTGGAACAGGAAAAAGCTGCCATCCAGCAGAAGAAGGAACGCCTGCTGGAGATGAGCCTTCACGATACCATCTCTCTGGAGGAGTTCAAGCAGTGGAATGACCAGTACAACACCCAGCTGCAAAAGCTCCAGACCCAGGAGGCAATGCTGCAAGAGGAGGCCAAAAAGAAGCGGCTCACCTCCCAAAACTTAGCGAAAATCAAAAGAGCCCTGGAAGAGGAACTCTCCTTCCAGGGCGAAGGGAATCATGCGCTTGCGGGAAAGATCTTAGACCGGATCGTGGTAAAAAAGAAGAGCACACAGGAAGTGATCTGGCTGGACGTCCAATTAAAAACGGGATATTCTGCTGAGTGTGTCTTAGAAAGAGAAACCGCTTCCCCCAAGGGCAACCGTTTTTAATAATATGGGCCACCAGCCGCAAGTTGTGCTCAATCAATTTTTGCCGGGCGGCTTGGCTTCCTGCCGCCATCTCTTCCAGGGCCTGGCGCTCTTGGGCCGCGGAAAGAGCCCGGGGAAAGGTGCCGCTTCCTGTGACATGGAGGAACAGGTAAAACATATGGGTCAACAGCTCGAAAAGTTGCGCAAACAACACTGCCACTTCCCTTCTTCCAGAATTGGTTTATTTGTATGTGGGAAAGGCAGCAAACGTGACTACAGCTCGTTCACCCAAGCACCTCCAGGCGGAACACATTGGCCACGTCGGCATCGGGGCAGCAAAAGCGGATGTCCCCTTCCCGGGACAGGGGCAGCTCCCCACCGTAACGCAAAATATCAATATAGGGAAACCCGGCGTGCAAGGCCATGGGACACAGCTTGCCCCGGTCCAAGTCGAAGTCGAAGGTGTCCCCTACCTGGTGGCCGTGATGGCATCCACAAGGCCCCAGGCGCCCTACGATCGTCAAGATAATTTTCGGCCGCGCCATTATTACATCGCTCCTTTTGCCCGTTGCGGAAGGGCTTGCTTTGTAGTATAGTACTAATATACTATCACAGCGAAGAAACGCGGACAAGGAGGTTTTTGCAATGGTAAAGGCGATCCCGTTCCAGAAGGATTTCTACTTGTTGGATGACGGCCGGGTGTGGCAGTTTCTCTTTGTGGGGCCGGACAGCGCCCTGCTGGTGGACGCAGGGTTCCCTGACAGCCACCTGGCCCAGGTGATCCGGGAGATCACAGACAAGCCTGTCCAGGTGGTGATGACCCACGGGGACTTCGACCACACCGGCGGCCTGGGGGATTTTGGCGAGTGCTGGCTCCATCCCGCTGACTGGGCCCTGGTGCGGGGAGAAGTGACCCTCCATCCCCTGCAGGAAGGGGATGTGTTCTCCTGCGGGGAGTATTCCCTGGAAGTGGCGGAGATCCCCGGCCACACGCACGGCAGCGTGGCTTTCTTAGACCGCGCCCACCGGCTGCTGATCCCCGGGGATTCCGTGCAGCAAGAAGGCCCCATCTACCTGTTTGGGGAACACCGGGACATCTATTTATACATCGAAAGCTTGGAGAAGCTCCAAGAGCTGGCCGGTGAAGTGGACACCATCCTTCCCTGCCACCACAGCTGCCCCATTGGGACAGAGTGGATCGCTAAAGACTTGGAAGACGCCGAAGCCCTGGTGGAAGGAAAGCTCACTGGGAAAAAGCAGGAACAGATGCCCTGTTATCTCTACCAGGGCAAATGGACCTCCTTCTTTGGGGAAGCTCCGGAAACATACGGCAACTAATGGAAACGCCCTCTCCCAGACCGGGAGGGGGCGCTTTTTTATTGGGTTTTCTCCAGGGACACGGTCCTATCCTCCCCGGATTTCCAGGGAAAAATGGGCACCCAGGTGACCTGCTCCGCCGGCTCAAAGCGGAGGCCGGAATAGGCCACACGGCAGACGGGAGGCTGGGGCGCCCCTACGTAGAGCGCCGTGGGGCCGTCCGCCCCGCCGATGATCCCCACCGAGCTGGCCATGGAAGTCACGGCAATCCCGCCTCCCAGGATCTCCCCCTCTTTGGGGGTCTTGGGGCGCATCTGGTCCCCCTCTAGGACGTCCTCCAGGGAGAAGTCTTCCAGAGCAGGTTCCAACGTGTAGGAGAGTTTCCAGCAATGGCTTGGGACCTCCCAGCCCTCCATACCCGGAATGCCCAGGTCTTCCAGCGTTTCCCGCTGAAGGTCCTGGGCGGTGAGGGTCATGTTCTCCCCGGTGATGGGATGGGTCAGTTCCACCTGCTCCCCTGGCTGGATCTGGAAGGAGGGCCCGGGCAAACGGACCTTCTCCGCTTTCAGCTCAAAGGACAGGGACTCCACCTCCCGGCGGCGACTCCAGGGGAAGGAAAACCGCCAGATATGCCAGGCTTTGGACAAATCCAGGCCGTAATGGCACGCGGCCCAATACCCCTCCTGCTCGGTGGCCTCCAGTTGCACAAAGGGAAGATACCCTGCAGCGGAGCCCCGGCTGGCCCGGAATGTTTTCCCGTTCACCACAGCAGTGGGATGGAAGGAAAAACTCATGGGGCTTTCCACTTCCAGGCGGAGGGCCTCTTCTTTGGTGAAATTCTCTGTACTGTCGTTTTCAGGGCCCAGATGCCACTTCTCCATAAAGGATTCCATGGCCTCCGGTTCCACCTGACGGCAAAAGTCCACCACCAAGGCTTTCCCGCAGGAGTACACCCCCGGCACCACCCAGTGGCTGCCGGCCCAATCAAACTCCCCGGAAAAGGGCAGCTGGATCCCCGGCCGTTCCCGGCGGCTGTGATTCCAAAAGCTGGCGTGAGAGGTGATATACCACTCCGGAGGCTGTTGTTCCAGCAATTCCTGCTCTTCTGTCATGCAAAACCACTCCTTTTCCCTGCTTGCGGAGGGAATCCTCCCTGGCTCTTTTTTCCCATCTTACCACTGCCGCCACCAAATGGCAACAAAAAACGCCCTGGAAGCCCAGGGCGTTTTCTGTTAGGTACTTATTGCTCCGCGCCGATCTGCACGGCTTTGCGGTTAAAGTCCAGCATCTGTGCTTTGCGGGCCGGGACACACTTCTGGATGGCCTGGTCCAGGGTTTCAGCATCGCAGAACTTGTAATCGCTATCCCCAGCACACACCTCATGGAACAGCTTGCCCACCAGGATCATGTTGGAGAGGCCGGAAAGGCCGTTTTCGTCCGCCAGCTTGGTGGAGGGCACGTAGTAAACGGTGACGTCGTCACGCTCCACCTTCTTGTCGATGAGGCTGGAGTCCACGATGACAATGCCGCCGGGCTCCACCGCGTCGATGAACTTGTCGAAGGAGGGCAGGTTCATGGCGATGAACACGTTGGGATTGGTCACCAGGGGCGAGCCAATGGCCTCGTCGGAAACGCACACGCTGCAGTTGGCGGTGCCGCCCCGCATCTCAGGGCCGTAGGAGGGCAGCCAAGAGAGCTGCTTATTGGCAATCAAAGCGGCATAGGCCACGATCTTCCCGGCAAACAGCACGCCTTGGCCGCCGAAACCGGCAAAGAGGATATTCAGGTTTTTCATTTCTTCACACCCTCCTCTACGTCCTTATAGACCCCCAGGGGATAATAGGGGATCATGTTGTCCTCCAGCCACTTGAGGGCTTCCACAGGGGACAGGCCCCAGTTGGTGGGGCAGGTGGAGAGCACTTCCACAATGGAGTACCCCTTGCCTTCGATCTGGTTCTGGAACGCCTTCTTGATGGCCTTCCGGGCGATATTCACGTTCTTCACGTTGTCCACTGTGACACGCTGGGCAAAGGCCACGCCGTCCAGGGTGGAGAGCATCTCGCACACCCGCACCGGATAGCCGGCGGTGTTGGTATCACGGCCATAGGGAGTGGTCTGGGTGATCTGCCCGGGCAGGGACGTGGGGGCCATCTGGCCGCCGGTCATGCCGTAAATGGCGTTATTGATGAAGATAACGGTGATGTTCTCGCCGCGGGTGGCAGCGTGAACGGTTTCGGCAGTGCCGATGGCGGCCAAGTCGCCGTCGCCCTGGTAGGTGAAGATCACATTTTCAGGACGGGCGCGCTTGAGGCCGGTGGCCACTGCCTGGGCGCGGCCGTGAGGGGCCTGCACCATATCGCAGGTAAAATAATCGTAGCACATGACCGAGCAGCCCACAGAGGCAACGCCCACAGCCTTGCCTTCCACACCCAGCTCTTCCAGGGCCTGGGCCACCAGACGGTGGACGATGCCATGGGTGCAGCCGGGGCAGTAGTGCATAGGCGCGTCGGTCAGGGTAGACGGTTTTTGAAATACAATAGCCATAATAAGTTCTTCCCTTTCCGGAATTTGGACAGCCAAACTCCTATAGTTACTCGCTGATCACACCAGCGCTTCGATCTGTGCCAGCACGTCCGCCGGGGTGGGGATCATGCCGCCGGTGCGGCCATAGAAGTGGACCGGCACCTGGCAGTTGATGGCCAGCTTCACGTCGTCCACCATCTGGCCCATGCTCATCTCCACCACCAGGAAGTTCTTGGCGCGGGAGGCAGCACGGTTCAGGGCCTCCACAGGGAAGGGCCACAGGGTGATGGGACGGACCAGGCCAGCCTTGATGCCCTTTTCACGGGCCTTGTTCACAGCGCTGCGGGCCACACGGGAGGAGGCGCCATAGGCCACCAGCACAACGTCGGCGTCCTCGGTGAGGTACTCTTCCGCCATCTGCTCGTTGGCTTTCACGGTTTCATAGCGCTGGAAACGCTCCTTGACCAGCTGCTCCAGCTTTTCAGGGGTCAGGTACAGGGAGTTGATGATGTTGTGGGCGCGCTTGCCACCATGGCCTTTGGCAGCCCACTCCTTCTCGGGAAGCTTTGCAGAACCTTCCTCAGGCAGCTCCACAGGCTCCATCATCTGGCCCAGCATACCGTCGGCCAGCACCATGGCAGGCATCCGGTACTTATCGGCGGTGTCAAAAGCGTGGGAGATCAGGTCCACCATCTCCTGCACAGTGGAGGGGGCAAACACCAGGATCTGGAAGTCGCCGTGGCCAGTGGCCTTGGTGGCCTGCCAATAGTCGGACTGGGAAGGCTGGATGCCGCCCAGGCCAGGGCCGCCGCGCTGGACATTGATGATCACCGCGGGCAGGTCGGATCCGGCCATATAGGAGATGCCCTCGCCCTTCAGGCTGATGCCGGGAGAGGAGGAAGAAGTCATGGCGCGCACACCGGCAGAGGAGGCGCCCAGCACCATGTTGATGGCGGCGAGTTCAGATTCCGCCTGGAGATAGGTGCCGTTCACCTGAGGCATACGCTTGGACATATACGCCGCCAGTTCGGTCTGGGGCGTGATGGGATAACCGAAGAAGTGATGGCAGCCGGCGCGGATGGCGGCTTCGGCCAGCGCCTCGTTGCCCTTCATCAAAACCTTCATATGTAACATTCCTTTCTCGGGGCCAAAACCGGTCCCCGAACAATTTTTTACCGTTCGACTGTGATGGCCGTGTCAGGGCACATGGTGGCGCAAGAGGCGCAGCCCACACACTTTTCAGGTTCCATCAGCTTGGCGGGATGGTAACCCTTGGCGTTGAGGCGGCTCTTGTCCAGGGCGATAATCTTTAGGGGACAGGCGTGTACGCACATCCCGCAGCCCTTGCAGACCTTCTCATCTACAATGATCTTTGCCATATCGTTTCCCTCCTTCAAGGAATTTACTGTATGAGTTCTTTTTTACGAGATATCCATTGGTATGACTGGGTTGGCACACGGAAAGCCAAGGCTCCTGTTTTATTCCCACAGGAACTTCACATGGCGCTGGATGGGCTTAAACCCTTCCGGCAGGGTTTCCCCCGGCTTCAGGGCAAAATCCGGCGCAGTGGAGTACAGCAGAGGCAAGCCCGTCAGCTGAGCCGTTCGGTGGGCGAAGTCCAAGCCTCCCAGAAGCGTTTCCAGGGTGGTTTCCACCCCCAGGTGGGAGTTGTTCACCAGGCCGGTGGCCTTTAGGCGGCTGGCGCCCTCGATCTCCTGGAGCAGGGCAGCTGCTTCTTCCGGTGTTTGGGACAACACCCGGTACCGGTTGATGACATACAGCATTTCATAACCGGTTTCCTCCAGCTGGGTATGCAGACCTCCCAATGCCGTGACGCCTGCGTCGTCGCCGCCTGCGTCAATGAACACCTGCCCGGCCGACGGCTCAAAAATGGAATAGAGCTCCGGGGGCAGTGTGGGGGTATCCAGGGTGGTCCCTGCAAACACAGGGGCAATCAAATGCACCCCGTGTTCTTCCAGCAGGCCGCCGTATTCGGAAGAGCGGAAATAGGGATTGACAATGTCCAAATCCGCCACGGTGACCTTCTCCCCCTTGGCTGCCGCTTCCAGTGCCAGGTTCAAGGTGAGGTTCGTCTTGCCGCAGCCATAGTGGCCACAAATCACAGTGACCCGGGATTGTTCGCTCATAATTCCCTCCCTATGGAACAAGGTCCCCACGCAAGTTGGGAGGGCTTGTCCTGCATTTTGCCTTCCCTCCTTGGGGGTTGATTTTTATCTTATCACAAACCTGGACCCGTTTCAACCAAAAAACGCGCTTTAAATCGTTAAAACCTAGGTTTTCCAGGTGTTTTCGGCACTATCCACAGTTTTGCAAAAAGAGCTATTCAACCTCTGTTCATAAATTCCTTACTGTTTCTTCAAAATCTCCTGACACCTGCTTCATAATTATGGGGTAGACTGTAGACACTGAAACGAGAAAGGATGTGATGCCACACAGACAGGCGAAAGCCACTTGCTTTATGCACTCTCTTTTTCTTTCATATTTACATAACTGTCCTTCGATGGGGCAAGGATTGGCAATAGCTAGTCCACGGCCGACGCCCCATCGTTGCGGCAGACCAAAAATTCTCGCTCCTACCTGGATCAGGCAGGAGCGTTTTTAATTGTCAAAATATTTCCCGCTTCCGGTGGCAGAGTAACCGTGGGCGGGAAAAAGTTTTTTCCCACGCTATGCCCAAGAAAGGGATGAACGCGTATCAAAGCCTTTTGGAAACACTGGAACCGGCACAACTTGACAAAAGCTGTGAAGGTGTTCGCCCTCAGCGTGGGCACCACTGCACTGTGTATGCTGGGCTGTGTGGGAGCCTTTCCTGAAAAAGCAGAACCAGTGGCATTAGAGGCATCTGTCTTCAACGGCAACCAGGGGTTCCCTTCCGGGCAAGCACAAACAGCCCAAGGGACCGGTGAGAAAGAACCAGAAAAGGTCATCCCCCTGGGTACGGTATTTGGCATGAAGCTCTTTACCGATGGGGTGATTGTGGCCTCGCTGTCCGACATCTACACCGAGGAAGGGGCCTGTTGTCCTGCGGAAGAGGCAGGCATCCAGCCCGGGGATTACTTGCTCCAGGCCAATGGCTCCGACATCCCAGATAATGCCACGTTGGCCCGGTATATCAGCCAAAGCGGCGGGGAACCCATCACCTTCCAAGTGCGCCGGGAAGACACAGTCTTCGAAGCTGAAATCACACCGGTATTCGGGGAAGGGTCCTTCAAAACAGGGATGTGGGTCCGGGACAGCGCAGCGGGCATTGGCACGTTGACCTTTTATGACCCGGAAAGCGGCATTTTTGCCGGACTGGGCCACGGGATCTGTGACATGGACACCAATGGGGTGATGGCATTAAAGTCCGGGGAACCGGCGCCGATCACCCTTAGCTGCATTGTCAAAGGGGAAGCGGAACAGCCCGGCAGGCTGCAGGGGTATTTCTCCTCGGATGACAGCCTGGGCACGCTGTTAAAAAATGGCGAAACCGGC
>CAJFMJ010000010.1 GCA_904391645.1 uncultured Neglectibacter sp. | reverse complement strand
CTTATCGCCCACGGAGATCTTACGCTTCTGGGCAATGTAGCAGCGCACCACTTTATTGACGCCGGGGGACAGCTCGTCGTGGCTGTTTTCCCGGGTGAAGACTTTCACATCCACCACAACGCCGTACTCGCCGTGGGGCACACGCAGGGAGGTGTCGCGGACCTCCCGGGCCTTCTCACCAAAGATGGCCCGCAGCAGCCGCTCTTCCGCGGTGAGCTCGGTTTCGCCCTTGGGAGTGACCTTGCCCACCAGGATATCCTGGGCGCGGACGTCGGCGCCCACGCGGATGATGCCCCGGTCGTCCAGGTCTTTGAGCAGCTCTTCGCTGACGTTGGGGATGTCACGGGTGATCTCTTCCGGCCCCAGCTTGGTGTCCCGGGCCTCGATCTCATACTCCTCGTTGTGGATGGAGGTGTACACGTCGTTGCGGACGATCTTCTCGTTTAAGAGAACAGCGTCCTCGTAGTTGTAACCTTCCCAGGTCATGAAGCCAATGAGGGCGTTCTTGCCCAGGCTGATCTCGCCGTTCTTGATGGCGGGGCCGTCGGCAATGACGCTGCCCTCTTCCACACGCTCGCCCACGGAAACCACCGGCACCTGGTTGATGCAGGTGCTCTGGTTGGAGCGCATGAACTTGATGATCTGGTAATCGTCGATATCGCCGTTGTCCGCGGTGACACGCACCAGGTTGGCGCTGACGGACTTCACCACGCCGCCGCGCTTTGCCAGCACGCAAACGCCGGAGTCCACGCCGGCCTTATATTCCATACCCGTGCCGACGATGGGGCTCTCGGTGCGCAGCAGCGGCACAGCCTGCTTCTGCATATTGGAGCCCATCAGGGCGCGGTTGGCGTCGTCGTTTTCCAGGAAGGGGATCATGGCTGTAGCCACGGAAACCACCATCCGGGGGGAGATATCCATAAAGTCGGCCTGGGAGGCAGACACTTCCACGAACTCATCCTTGTGACGGCCCACCACTTTGCTGTTGACAAAGTGACCCTCTTCGTCCAGGGGTTCATTGGCCTGGGCCACGATGAATTCGTCCTCCATGTCAGCGGTCATGTAGACCACATCTTTGGTGACGATACCGGTTTCCTTGTCCACGCGGCGGTAGGGGGCCTCGATGAAGCCATACTCGTTGATGCGGGCAAAAGTGGCCAGGTAGGAGATCAGACCGATGTTGGGGCCTTCAGGGGTTTCAATGGGGCACATACGGCCATAGTGGGTGTAGTGCACGTCACGGACCTCGAAGGAGGCGCGGTCACGGGACAGGCCGCCAGGGCCCAGGGCGGACAGACGCCGCTTGTGGGTCAACTCCGACAAGGGGTTGGTCTGGTCCATGAACTGGGACAGGGGCGAAGAACCGAAGAACTCCTTGATGGCCGCCACCACAGGCCGGATGTTGATGAGGCTGTGGGGAGTCAAGGTTTCCAGGTCCTGGGCCTGCAGGGTCATACGCTCCCGGATGACACGCTCCAACCGGGAGAAGCCGATGCGGAACTGGTTCTGGAGCAGCTCGCCCACGGAACGGATCCGACGGTTGCCCAGGTGGTCGATGTCGTCGGTGGTGCCCAGGCCCACGGCCAGGCAATTCATATAGTTGATGGAGGCAAAGATGTCGTCCACCGTGATATGGTTGGGGATCAGGTCAGCATAGCGGGCGCGCAGAGCGTCTTTCAGCTCGTCCTCACTCTGGGCGGACTCCAAGATCTCGGAGAGCACCCGGTAGCACACGCGCTCATTGATGCCGCATTCGGCCTTGGCGTCGAAATCCACATACTTCTGGATGTCCACCATGCCGTTGGAGATGACCTTCACCTCTTTGTCGTTCACGGTGACCACGGCCTCCATGACACCGGCATCGTCCATGGCGTCGGCCATTTCCTTGGTGACGATGGTGCCGGCCTCAGCCATCAGCTCGCCGGTGGAGGGGTTGACCACAGGCTGGGCCAGGACCTGGCCTACCAGGCGGCCCTCCAGGCGCAGTTTTTTATTGTATTTGTAACGGCCCACCCGGGAGAGGTCGTACCGGCGGGGATCGAAGAACAGGCCGTGGATATGGGCCTGGGCGCTCTCGATGGTGGGAGGCTCGCTGGGACGCAGTTTGCGATAGATCTCAAACAGCGCCTCTTCCATGGTTTTACAGGTATCTTTTTCAATGGTGGCGCGCATCCTATCGTCGTCGCCAAAGAAATCCAGGATCTCCTGGTCCGTGCCAAGCCCTAAGCAGCGGATGAACACCGTGATGGGGATCTTGCGGTTTTTGTCGATGCGCACATAGAACACGTCATTGACATCATTTTCATATTCCAGCCAAGCGCCCCGGTTGGGGATGATGGTGGAGCTGAACAGCTCTTTGCCGGAGCGGTCGTAGTCCATTTTGTAATAGACGCCGGGAGAACGCACCAACTGGGAAACGATCACGCGTTCGGCGCCGTTGATCACAAAGGTGCCGCTGGGAGTCATCAAGGGGAAATCGCCCATGAACACTTCCGACTCTTTGATCTCGCCCGTTTCCTTGTTGAGCAGGCGCGCGGTCACCCGGAGGGCGGCTGCGTAAGTGGCGTCCCGCTCCTTGCATTCGGACACGCTGTAATTGGGCTTGTCGTCGAGCTTGTAATCTACGAAGTCGAGCACCAGGTTGTTGTTGAAGTCTGTAATGCCCGAAACGTCTTTGAAGACCTCTTTCAGGCCTTCGTTCAAGAACCACTCGTAAGAGTTTTTCTGGATCTCGATAAGGTTCGGCATTTTTAGGACTTCCTCGATCTTGCCGAAGCTCATCCGAGTATTCTTGCCCAATTGAACCGGTTTCACATTCACCATTTGGTTCAGCCACTCCAATCCTTTTAGTTTTGACTTGCACGCAGCGGGGACCCGCCGTCACCCGCCGTTCCCAAGCTACAGTGGGAGAGCATTTTCCACAAAAAATCACATTTTTTCAATACACACTTGATTCTTACAAACCGTTGTGCTATACTTTACAAAAATGAGATGGGGATACTCCTACCCATGATGATGCAGTTTATTAGTATAATGCAACTCCTTCCTTTTGTCAAGAGGGATTTGTAAAGTTTTCCACCTTTCCGGGTGGATTTTTTTATTTCTGGAAGAATCCCCTCACAGCTTCCCCAACAAAGGCAAAAAAGGGCCTGCTGCAACCGCAGCACGCCCTTTCTTTTATGTTGTTTCCTCTTCCCCGCCGCAGCATCCTTCCGGACCACAGATCATGGCGAAGGTGTAGGAATCCAGTTCCCGGCGCACGTCTTCCGAGATCTTTTCATAAATGTTGTGCAGCCGGCAATGGCCCCGGCCACAGCTGTATTCTTCCTTCTGGCAGCGGCTGAGCATATAGGGGCCCTCCACCAGCTCGATGACTTGCCGCAGGGTGATCTCCTGAGGCGATTTTGCCAGGGTGTAGCCGCCCTTGGCCCCTTTAAAAGAGCACACCAAGCCCTCCCGCACCAGTTCCCGCAGGATTTTCAAGGAAAACCGCAGGGGGATCTGGGTTTCTTCCGAAATGGTGCGGGCGTCCCGGCGCTCTGGATGCTTTGTCAGGTACTCCACGATGCGGACCGCATAATCCGCCTCCAATGTCATTACCATAAAGCTTGCACTCCATCTGGATCCTGGAGGGTCAATCCAGGAAATCCTTCAACTTTTTGCTGCGGCTGGGATGGCGCAGCTTCCGCAGGGCCTTGGCCTCGATCTGGCGGATCCGTTCCCGGGTGACATTGAACTCCTTGCCCACCTCTTCCAAGGTACGGGAGCGTCCGTCCTCCAGGCCAAAGCGCAGCCGCAGCACTTTCTCTTCCCGGGGGGTGAGGGAATCCAGCACATTGCTCAGGGTTTCCTTCAGCAAGGTGTGGGAGGCGGCATCCGCAGGGGCCGGGGCGTCGTCATCGGGGATGAAGTCCCCCAGATGGCTGTCCTCTTCCTCGCCAATGGGTGTTTCCAGGGACACAGGCTCCTGGGCCACCCGCATGATCTCCCGGACCTTTTCCACCGGCATATCCAGCTCCTCAGCGATCTCCTCGGCGCTGGGCTCCCGGCCGTTGGCGTGGAGCAGCTGGGAGGAAACTTTCTTCACCTTGTTGATCGTTTCCACCATGTGCACAGGGATCCGGATGGTCCGGGCCTGGTCGGCGATGGCACGGGTAATGGCTTGGCGGATCCACCAAGTGGCATAGGTGGAGAATTTGAAGCCCTTGGTGTAGTCAAACTTTTCCACAGCCTTGATCAGGCCCAGGTTGCCTTCCTGGATCAGGTCCAGGAACTGCATCCCCCGGCCCAGGTACCGCTTGGCAATGCTGACCACCAGGCGGAGGTTGGCTTCCGACAGGCGCTTTTTGGCGGCCTCGTCGCCGTTGGAAATGCGCACTGCCAGGTCCACTTCCTCATCGGGGGTGAGCAGGGGCACCCGGCCGATCTCCTTCAAGTAGACCTTCACCGGGTCGTCAATGGCCACACCGTCGGCGCCCACACCGGGTTCCATGGTGTCGATGCCCTCGGCTTTGGCCAGCTCTTCGTCGTCAATGGTGATATCGTCGAAATCCTCCACGATCTCCACACCCTGGGACTCCAAGGTGTCGTAGAATTTCTCGATCTGTTCGGGGTCGAAGTCCAGCTCGCCCAAGGCGTCTAAAATCTCCTTGGTGGAAAGCTGGCCCTTGCTCTTGCCCAGCTCCAGAAGGTCCTTGATCACTGTCTTCTTATCCGGTTGCGCGGCCATAGTACAAACCATTCCTTTCTCGTGGATATTCCCTTATTTTCGGCTTTTTTTTAATTCTTGTTCAATATATCGTTTCAGATCATCCGCGGAAGCCTCCTGAATCTTCATCGGGTCAGAAAAACTGCCCTCGTTTTGTATGATCTTGCAAAACCCTTCCACATCTTCCCAAGAAGGCGGCACTTCCCGGCGCTCGGCCAGCACCCGGGTCAGATCGGAGAGCTCTTCACTGGAAAGCTCGCCGCACAGGTCCGAAAGGGTGGTTTCCCCGTGTATAGTCTTGCCCAACAACAAGCCATATACTCTGCGCCCCCAAGGGGTGACGCATTTTTCCGGGGAAAGGCGCTCTTGCAGGGTTTTGGCCTTGTCTTGATTATAGAACAAATAGGCGATGATCCCCTCTTCTGCCAAAGCAGCCCGCATATGCTGTTTTTTCTCCGGGTTGGCCACCGTCCGGGCAGCCACCACCTCCTGCTGGGCCTTCAGCTCTTCCTTGCGGCGCTGCCGCCGCTGCTGGGAAACAGCCCGCTGGGCAGAGGCCATCACGCTCTCCTTGCCCACGCCGGTTTCCCCAGCCAGCTTTCCTGCATACAAGTCCAGCTCGATCCTGTCCCGGATGGGCGCCAGCACCTGGGCAATGGCCTCCTGCAAGTACCTCTTTTTCCCGTCCTCTGTGGAGAGGTCGTATTTCTCCCGCACCACGGCCAACCGGTACTCCGTATCGTTGCCGCTGTTTTGGATCAGCCGCTTGAAGCGCTCTGGGCCGTCCTTGGGGTTCTGGCGGAAAAACTCATCCGGGTCTTTTCCTCCGGGGACCGTGACCACCCGCACCAGCAGCCCTGCATTTTTCAAAATGGGGATGGCCCGCTGGGTGGCCCGGCGCCCCGCCTCGTCGGAGTCGTAACAGATGACGGCCTCTTCCGCATAGCGTCGGAGGATGCGGGCCTGCTCTTCGGTGAGGGCCGTGCCCAGGGAGGCGATGGCATTGGTGAACCCCGCCCGGTGCAGGGCGATGACATCCATATAGCCCTCGGCCAAGATCAGCTGCCGGGAACCGGAGTCCTTGGCGATATTCATGGCAAACAGTCCGCTGCTCTTGTGGTACACCGGTGTGTCAGAGGTGTTGATATACTTGGGTTTTTCATCGGTGAGGATGCGCCCGCCAAAGGCCACCACATTCCCCCGCAGGTCGAAAATGGGGAACATGACCCTGCCCCGGTAGCGGTCGTAGAGATGGCCGTTTTTCGAGCGGCGCACCATGTCCGACTGGAGCAGTTCCTCCTGGGTATACCCTTTCTTTTGCAGGTGGTTCACCAGGGCGTAGCCGCTGTCTGGGGAATAGCCCAGACCAAAGCGGCGGATGGTCTTCCCATCCAGGCCCCGGCGGCGGAAATAGTCCAGCCCAGCCTTCCCCTCTGGGGTGGAGAGCACCCCATAGTAAAACCGCCCCGCTTCCCGGTTGATCTCCAAGATCCGGGTGCGCAGCCGGGACATGGAAAGGTCCACACCGTCTTCCGGCAGGGGCAGCCCTGCCCGCTGGGCCAAAAACTTTACCGCTTCGGCAAAGTCCAGGTTCTCCACCCCCATGATAAAGGAGATCACATCCCCGCCTTTGTTGCAGCCAAAGCAGTAAAAGGAGTTGTTCTCTGGATAGATGCAGAAAGAAGGCGTCTTCTCATTGTGGAAAGGGCACAGGCCCACCAGGTTTTTGCCCCGCCGACGCAGGTTGACATAAGAAGGGGCGATCTCCTCAATGCGGTTGCGCTCCCCCACTTCCCGCAGAAATTCCGGCGGAAACGCCATAGTCTTAGACCCTCCTTTCCACAGTGGTCAACATTCAATGCCCCAGGCCCAAGTTCCAGGCTTTGGGGATAAACAGGTCTTGGTAGCACGCCACGGCGTAATGGTCGGTCATGCCGGCCACATAGTCGCAAGAGGCGGTTTCCACGCCCTCTTCCTCGGCAATGCGCTTCATGTAATCGGGCAAATGATCCGGGTTTTTAAAGTGGGTGAACAGGCTGTGGATGATATGGGGCACTTTCCGCTCCTCTTTTTTTGCGTATTCGTTTAAGTACACTGCCTGGTACATGAAATCGCTGAGTTCCTCATAGGCCTGGTAGGTCACGGGATCCATGGCGATCTGCCCCTCATGGCTGTTCTCCACCACCGAGCGGATCAGGGACGTGATGCGCTTTGTCTTGGAATTGCCCAGCACGTTGGTGATGGAGGAGGGGATGTCCTCTTCCCGCAGGACCCCTGCCCGGATGGCGTCGTCGATGTCGTGGTTCATGTAGGCGATCTTGTCCGCCCAGCGGATGATGCGCCCCTCGGCGGTGACGGCTTCCAGGCCCGTGGTGTGGCACAGGATACCGTTTCGCACCTCATAGGTCAGGTTCAAGCCGCGGCCTTCCTTCTCCAGCCGGTCCACCACCCGCAGGCTTTGCTCGTAGTGCCGGAACCCATGGGGCAACAGGGCATTCAAAGCCCGCTCCCCTGCATGGCCAAAGGGCGTGTGGCCCAGATCGTGAGCTAAGGCCACCGCCTCGGTCAAGTCTTCGTTGAGGCGCAGAGCCCGGGCAATGGTCCGGGCGATTTGGGATACCTCCAGGGTATGGGTCAGCCGCGTGCGGTAATGGTCCCCCTCCGGGGAGAGGAACACCTGGGTTTTGTGCTTCAGGCGCCGGAACGACTTGCAGTGGATGATCCTATCACGGTCCCGCTGGTAAGGTGTGCGCATCACGCACTCTTCCTCGGGACGCTGGCGTCCCCGGGTTTCCTGGGAAAGCGCCGCCCAAGGGGCCAAGGTTTCCCGCTCCAGCTGTTGGCTTTGTTCACGGATGGTCATACAATTCCACACCCTTTCCTTATCCGATTGTCGCGTTGCCTGTCCTCCTTTTGGAAAAAGCCGGCAAATGGCTTCTCATTGTTTATATACGCTTTTTCTCGGGGAAATACTTGTCCCTGGGAAAAAATTTTCACTTTTTTCACTCAAAGGGGAAAAACTGCTTGCCCTCTTCCACCAGGGCACAGCGGCCGCTGGTGGCGTCCGCCAGGCGCTTTTCCAGGGCGGGCAGGGCCGCTGGGTCCAGGTGGAATCGCAGGTTTACCCGCTCCAAAAACTGGGTGTCGTCCACCACCCCGCCGGCCTCTGGGACCAGGGACGCCACTTTCCCGTACAGGGAGTAGTCGCAGGAAAGGGCCAGCAGCAGGCACTCCCGCATAGTGATCTTCTTAGCGGCCGCCAAGGCGATGGAAGCCGCGTGGGAATAGGCCCGGATCAACCCGCCGCCCCCCAGCAAGGTGCCGCCAAAATACCGGGTAGCCACCACCACGGCGTCCACCACACCGGCTTTTTTCAGGGTGTCGATCACTGGGATACCGGCAGTCCCCTGAGGTTCCCCGTCGTCGGAAAAGCGCTGGATGCCGTTTTCCCGCAAAATGTAGGCATAAACGTTGTGGGTGGCATCCCAATACTGGGACTTCAGCCGGGCGATAAACTCCAGGGCTTCCTCCTCTGTCTGCACCGGGCGGCAGGTGCCGATAAACCGGGATTTCTTCTCGATGAACTCATCCGCGGCCTCACGTTCCACGGTGATGTATTCCATGGCCCTCTCTCCCTTCTATGGTGGCCTTGTCCAGAGGCCAGGCCCCACGGCGGGAGGGTTTGCCCTCCCCCATCTCCCTTGCCGGGGCGGGGCTTTGCTGGTGGAAAAAAGACAGGCGGCGCGAAACCGCACCGCCCATCAACAGTATTCCGTCCAGGAACCATGGCCACAAGCGAAATTACTTGTCCTGCAGGCCATAGCGCTTCTTGAACATATCCACGCGGCCGCTGGTGTCCACCAGCTTCTGCTTACCCGTAAAGAACGGGTGGCACTTGGAACATATTTCGACTTTGATATCCTTCTTGGTAGACCGGGTCTTGATCACGTTGCCGCAGGCGCAGGTGATGGTGGTCTCCTGATAGTCGGGATGTATATTCTGCTTCATCTTCGGTTTCACCTCTTTACGGTTGGATACTTCAAATCAATCGCAAGATATTGTATCACACTCTTCCTAAAAAAGCAAGAGGGAATTTTCTCATCCCCGGAACAGCCCGGACACAACCGCCACTGCCAAGATGATGACCCCAGCCACCACCAGCAAAACGGTCTTGGTTTTTTCGTTCACAGGCTCACCCCCTTGTCCAGAAAGCCACACAAAGCTGTTTCAGAAAGCCGGCGAATCCGCCGCACAATCCAGGTTTTCAGCAAGACCGCCACTTCCCTGCCGGCCGCTCACCCCTGGCTTGCCAAGTAACTGATGTATTCCTCCAAACACAGGGAACGCTGCTGCATGGCCGTGGCGTATTCACTGCCCACATAGCGCAGCACAGTCAAATCTTCTTCACAGCCGGTGGAGTCCTTTTTGTCCGCCGGCCAGCGGAAGATAAAGCCGTATTTGCCCATGTTGGTCCGCAGCCAGGAACAGGTGCGGGACTCCCCGAAGGTGTCAGGGTCGGCGTCCAACCGGACGCACAGGCCAGTTTGCATATCGCACTCACCAGCCATGGGCACCGTGAGCCTTGCCTGGGTGCGGGCCATCACCGTGGTGAGGTCCTCCTCTTCCATCAGCCGCTTTACTTCGGCCTCGTAACGCACCTGCTGCTCTTCATAGGACACATACCCCTCTGTAAAAACCAGGGCAAAACCGTCCTCCTTGGCAGCCTGGACCAGGGCCTCTAAGGCATTGGCCATGTGGGGTTCCACCTGCACCCCGGCCACCTCCACTAGGTCGGGCACGTAGGAGGCATCCTGGGGCTCGTCCTGGTTGATGACGAACAGGCTCACCTCCGCCGGGTACAGCGGCAGCCCCATACTGTTATAGTTGGGCAGCTCCACTTGGCTCATGGAAGAGAGGTTTTCCCCGGTGGAACTGGAGGATTCCAAGCTGATCTCCGCATGGAAATAAGGCAGCATATAGAAGGCCACGAACAGGCCAAAGCCCACGGCCACCACCAACACACCCAAGGCAGTGACCACCCGCATCATCAGCTTGAGCCTTCTGGCTTGGCGGGACTGGAGCTGTTTATCCCGGGAAATAAATAGGTTGCGTCCAGCCGGTCCCACATTGAGCATATGGTCCGTGCGGTGGAGCACTTCTCGTTTGTTGCGTCGTCTTGGCAAAATGGTCCCTCACAATCTATGGAAACGCCCTGGTGGGCTGGATGTTCTGCGTATTGTTTTATTATACACAAGTTCCCCCAAAAAAGAAACGGGAAAACCGAAAAAAACAGCCCCTGGCATGGGCCAAGGGCTGTTCCTCCGTCACTCTTTCCTAAGGGGATCTCACTTTGCCTCGAAGTAGGCTTTAAAGGCTTTATAGGCCATATAGACGTCCAGCTTGGACACCACTTCGAAGGGGGCGTGCATGGACAGCACCGGCACACCCACGTCGATGACGTCAGCGTTCATACGGGAGATGTCCAGGGCCACGGTGCCACCACCGCCCTGGTCCACTTTGCCCAGCTCGCCGATCTGCCACAGCACGTCGTTGTCGTCGAAGATCTTCCGCACCTGGGCCACAAACTCGGCATTGGCGTCGTTGGAGCCGCCCTTGCCCCGGGAGCCGGTATACTTGGCCACGCCCACGCCCCGGTTCAGGTAGCAGGAGTTGCCTGCCTCATAGGCAGAGGCATAGGTGGGGTCATAAGCAGCGGTGACGTCTGCAGACAGGCACGTGGACTTGGTGTACACATGGCGGGCCTCCAGGCCCTCGGCAGCGGCAAGGTCAGCCACAAAGTAGTTGAGGAACTCGGAAGCAAGGCCGGTGTTGCCCACAGAGCCGATCTCCTCTTTGTCCGCCAGCACGGAAATGCAGGTGTACTCAGGGGTCTTGCACTTGAAGATGGCCTCCAGGATGGGGTAAGCGCACACCCGGTCATCGTGGCCGTAGGCGCCCACCATGCTGCGGTCAAAGCCGATGTCCACAGCCTTGAAGGCGGGGACAAAGCTCAATTCGGCGGAGATCAGGTCGCTTTCCACAATGCCGTATTTCTCGTTGAGGATCTTCATCACGTTCAGCTTGAACAGCTGCTCGCCCTCGGCGTCTTCCAGGGGCAGGCTGCCCACCAGCACGTTCAGATCCTCACCGGTGAAGGCTTCGCCCAGGCGCTTGCTCACCTGGTCCTTGGCCAGATGGGGCAGCAGGTCGGTGATGGTGAACTGGGGCTCCCCTTCCTTTTCGCCCACCCGCACGGTGATCTCCTGGCCGTCCTTGCGGATGATCTTGCCATGGAGGGCCAGGGGGATGGCGGTCCACTGGTACTTCTTGATGCCGCCGTAATAGTGGGTCTTCATCATGGCCAGCTCGTTGGACTCATACAGGGGGATGGGCTTCAGGTCGATGCGGGGGTTGTCCACATGGGCGGCGGCAATGCGCACGCCCTCTTTGGCGCCCTTCTTGCCGATGACGGCCAGGCACATGGCCTTGCCCCGGTTGTTGTAGTACACCTTGTCGCCAGCCTTGTAAGCCTTCTTGGGGTCAAAGGGGACGAACCCGGCATCCTCCGCAGCTTTCACTGCCCAGGAAACAGCCTCCCGCTCGGTTTTGGCGGCGTCCATAAAGCTCTTGTAGCCCTCACAGAATTTGCCGGCCTTTTCCAGCTCTTTGGCGCCCACCTTGGCCGCCCCGTGGGTGCGGTCGTTGAGGAGCTCTTTCGCCAGCTCCTTGGCGTCCATCTTTTCGTTTTTCTTGGACATGGTCAGTAACCTCCTATTTTCCTTATTCCACAATCCATGGGGAATAATCCCCAGTTGTTTTTTACAGTTCATCTTCCAGCACTTCCAGCTGGAGCACCTGAAAAATTTGGGCGGGTTCCGATTCCGCCACCGGGCCTGTATAGGTCACCGCCACCCTGTGGCCGGCTTCCAAGTCTTCCAGAGAAAGGGCAACTCCCCGCCACACAAGGCTGGTATCCTCCTCTACGGAGAAGGTGAACCGTCCCCGGTGGTTCACATCGTTGGCATCCATACCCTCCACTAAAAAGCTTCCCTCGCCCCGGCTCTCCACGATTTGGGCATAGAACACCCGGGTTTCCTCCCACGGCACCACCGTGTGCTCCACCATGGCCCGGCCCAGCAGGAAGCTGCCCACGTTTGTGGCTGCAAATGCCAGCAGGAAGATCACCACAGCGGTCACCCGCAATCCAAGCCCTTTCATGCGCACGCCTTCTTTTTCCAGTTTTCCAGCACTTCTACACTGTACCACGAATCCCGCAGGAAAGCAATGGTTTCCCGCAGTCTTTCTCAATCCCCCGGGTAAAGGGATTGGTAGATCTCATAGGCCCGCCGGACCTTTTTCACATAGGCGTCGGTTTCAGGGTAGGGGATGGTGTGCAGAGTTTCCCCGTCGTGGGAATACTCCCCGCTCTCCAGCCACTGGGACACATTGCCCATCCCAGCATTGTAAGCGGCCAGGGCCACGTCCAGGCTGCCGTACTGGTCCAACAGCAGACGCAGCAGCGCGCATCCACAGTGGATATTGGCCTGTGGGTCATACACACTGGCAGCAGGGTCTTCCAACGGGTACAGGGAGGCGACCCAATCGAAGGTTCCCTGGGTCAGCTGCATCAGCCCCATGGCATCGGCGTGGGAACGGGCCTCCGGGTCAAACCCGCTTTCCGTTTTGATCACCGCGTAGACCAAGTCCGGGTCCAGATCGAACTGGGCAGCCTCCTGTTCCACCAGGTCGGTATACCGCTGGGGATACAGGACTTTTAGCACCCCCTGGGACAGCTGGGGCCAAGCGAAGGCCAGGATCGCCGTCAACACAACCACCAGGACCAAGCCGGTCATACAACCTTTCTTCATAAGCACGCGTTCTCCCATTCGTTTTTCAGCTCATTGAGGAAGGGAAGCAAAGACTGCTCCGGCTGGGCACCGGGACCGTTTTCCACCACCCAGTCCGCCCGGGAGGTGTAAAAGTCGGGAGAAGGCTGGGCTTCCAGCCGGCGCAAAGCCGCCTCCTGAGAGATGTCGTCCCGGCGGAGGATCCGGGCAAGGCGCTCCTCCTTGGGGGCGTCCACCACCAAAATGCGGGAGCAGGCCCCATCCAGGCCGGATTCAAACAAGGTGGGCGCGTCCAACACCAGGATAGGATATCCCTTCTGGGCGCCCTCCTCCAACAGCTGGCGCACCCGCCGCAAAATCCGGGGGAAGGTGATCTCCCCCAAACGGGTGCGGGCTTCCTCCGAGGCAAAGGCACGGCGCGCCAGTTCCGCCCGGTTCAGGGCACCGTCTTGCACCACCTCCGGCCCAAAGGCGGCGGAGAGCTCCGCCAGGCAGGGACCGTCGTACACCTGGGCGCTGCGGGTCACTTGGTCGCAGTCAATGACGTAGCAGCCTTGGCTTTTCAAAAACTCCCCCACTGTGGATTTCCCCGCGCCGGTGGGGCCGGTGAGCCCCAGCACATGATGGCCAGTGGGGTTGAAGACCTGGAACCCGGCAGACCGGACCAGCCGGTTATACACCGCCAAACCCACGTCCCGCTTCCGGGGAATGTGGGCATAGGCCTTTTTAGCCCCGGCCTCGTCCAGGCCGTGGAGGGCATCAAACAGCCGGTGAGCCTGGGATGCGCTGTCGTACCGGCTGCCATAGGCCATGGAAGGCACCTGGAGGAAGGGCACGTCTTCCTCAAAACACAGGGCCCAGCCGTCGCCCTTTTTGTTGACGTAATGAACATACTCTTCCGGGGAGGCATCTACGATGATCACATCCGCTTTGGGGGAGTAGTGTTTGTACTTCATTCCCGGAGAGGCGGCTTTCTTCCCCTGCTCCAGCTGGTGGAGCACCGCCGGGTCCACTTCCACTTTTCCCAGTACAGACTGCAGCTGGGACAGGGTGATCCCGCCGGGCCGGAGGATCCGGGGCGTACCCTCGGCCAAAGTCAGCACCGTGGACTCCACGCCCACAGCGCAGTCACCCCCGTCCAAAAGGGCGTCCACGCGGCCGGTCAAGTCCTCCTGCACGTGGCGGAAGGTGGTGGGGCTGGGTTTCCCGGACAAGTTGGCCGAGGGGGCTGCCAAAGGCACCCCTGCGGCGTCGATCACCGCCCGGGCCGTGGGATGGGAGGGGCAGCGCACTGCCACTGTGGAAAGCCCCCCGCTGGTTTCCTGGGGCACCAAATCAGACTTGGGCAGGATGATGGTCAAAGGGCCGGGCCAGAAGGCGTCAGCCAATTTCTTGGCGGCCTGGGGAACCTCCCGCACCAGAGGCGCCAACTGGGAAAACTGGCTGATGTGGACGATCAGAGGGTTATCCGAGGGCCTGCCTTTGGCCGCATAGATTTTTTTCACGGTGGCGCCATCCAAAGCGTTAGCAGCCAGGCCGTACACCGTTTCCGTAGGGATGGCCACCAGGCCTCCCCGGCGGAGGATCTCCCCCGCTGTCTGGATGTCGTCCGGGCAGTGGTCGCTGAGAAGTAAGGTATCCATATCATTCCCTCCTTATCCCTGCTGGGAAGCTTCCAGCTGGGCGGCGCGGTCGGCTGCCACCAGGCTGTCGATGATCTCATCCAAAGAGCCGCCCAGGACCTCGTCTAACTTGTAAAGGGTCAAGCCGATGCGGTGGTCGGTGACGCGGGCCTGAGGGAAATTATAGGTGCGGATCCGTTCAGACCGGTCGCCGGTGCCCACTTGGCTGCGGCGCTCTTGCGCCACCTGGGCGCTGGCCTTTTTCTGCTCCTGGTCCAGCAGCCGTGCCCGCAGCACCTTCAGGGCTTTATCCTTATTCTTATACTGGCTGCGCTCATCCTGGCACTCCACCACCATGCCCGTGGGCAGGTGGGTGACCCGGATGGCGGAAGACGTCTTGTTGATATGCTGGCCTCCCGCGCCGCTGGAGCGGAAGGTATCGATTTGCAGATCCTTGGGATCGATGTCCACTTCCACTTCTTCCGCTTCCGGCAGGACTGCCACTGTGGCGGTGGAGGTGTGGATGCGCCCCTGGGCCTCAGTTTCCGGCACACGCTGCACCCGGTGGACACCGCTTTCATACTTTAAGCGGGAGTAAGCCCCTTCCCCATCGATGAGGAAACTGACCTCCTTAAAGCCTCCCAGCTCTGTTTCGTTCAAGGAAACAATCTCTGTTTTCCAGCCCTGTTTTTCCGCATACATGGTGTACATCCGGTAGAGGTTGTAGGCAAACAGTGCCGCCTCTTCCCCGCCGGCCCCGCCTCGGATCTCCATGATGACGTTTTTCTCGTCGTTGGGGTCCTTGGGAAGCAGCAGCAGTTTCAGCTCTTCCTCCAGGCGGGACAAGGTTTCCCCCTTCTCCCGGATCTCCTGTTGGGCCATTTCCCGCAGCTCTTTGTCACCGGACTCCTCTAAAAGCTCTTTGGCGCCGGATAAATCCTCCTGGCACCGGCAATAGGCGCGGTAGGCTTCTACGATGGGCTCGATCTCCTTGTGCTCCTTCATCAGGGCGGCATACAGCTCCCGGTCCCCGGCAGTGGCGGGGTCGTAAAGCTTTAAATTCAATTCCTCGTAACGGTTTTCAAACACTTGCAGATTTTCAAACACAGCAACTCACAGCCTTTCCAAAAATAGAATCTTCTTTGGAAAAGCCGCTACTGTTCCCCCTCCGGACGGAGGATCTTCTTGATGTTCTTTTCACATTTGAGCCGGGGGATCATCACTTCCCGGCCGCAGCCGTTGCACTTGATCTTAAAATCCATCCCCACCCGCAGCACGGTAAACTCCAAGCTGCCGCAGGGATGAGGTTTTTTCATACGGATCACGTCGCCCACCTGGACGTCCATTTGGCTCACCCTTTCACAGAACACAAACTAGTCTATTATTATACACCTCTCTCCCGCTTTTTGCAAAGGAAAAGCGCCCCGGGAAAAAAGTTCCCAAGGCGCATTGATTTTCCATAGGTGGGCGGACTATTCTTGCGGGGTGGCTGCCAAGTTGTCCGACTCATCCTCCTCCGCGATAAAAGTACGGGCAGCTGCTGCCTGGACTGTACTTGCGCTGAAATTGACCGACACGGTATACTCGCCCACCACCCAGCAGGAATCTGCCGCAGCGCCTGTCAAGGTAACGGTGGCAGGGACTTCCACGGTGCCGGTGCGATCCTGGAAGTTGCTCAAGTCCACTTGCACGGAAACCTCGCTCCCTGTCAAGCGGGTGACCTGAGCTTCCGGCCCCACCACGCTCACCGGCAAAGAGCTGGTGGACAGCTGTGCCCCTGTGGGGGCATTGACCAATTGGATATTGGCAGCACTGGCGGTGACAGAAGCTTCTTCATAGCCGTTGAGGTTGATGGTGACCGTGGCCTGGCTGACTGCATCTCCCACAGCACTGATGTTCCGCACCCCGGAGGGCAAGGTGATATCACTGGTAAACACATTGGTGCCGTTGACGTCCAACTGGGCAAAATCGATTATGGTGTCCAGCTGGATCTCACTGATACCCGAAAGCACGTCAGAAGTCCCGGCAATGGTGATCTCCGAAGGGGAAACCTGGATACGGTCTTGCGAAAAGCCCTCTGGCTGATGGAGCGTGGAAGCCGTCAAACTGACCGTCTTCACCGGTGTAACAGGGATCGTCACATCAATGGTATCCACATTCATGGTCAAGTACATTCCGGAGGTGTCCGTAATCTCCTGGTTGTTCTGGTCATACAGGCGGATGGGGCAGGTAAAGCTGGCATCCTGCCGCAGGGCGTTCTCCACGTTGTAGCTGACCGCCACATGGCTGATCCGGTTCACGGCAGACTCCGGCCCAGAAATGGTCACATTGTCTGCAGAAAGCACCGGCGTCCCAGCATAGTAGCCATCGGCCGAGCTGTATTGGATATGGTTCTCAATGGGGAACGTCACCTCCCGGGAGCGGTCGTACTCCACGGTGACCTCCTCCGGGCTGACGGAGGCGATCTCGTAACTCCCCATGGAATTGGTCTTGACAGCCCGCACCTGCAACGTCATTTTCTGCAGGGTGTTCCCCGCCACCTTGGTGGAAGTGGGGTTCAAGGTGACACTCACCTCAAAGTCGTCGGCAGTGAGCCGGCTGGTGAGCAGGTTGTTGCCGGAAACCTCCACATCAGCGGTGTTGTAGGACATATTGAAGATCTGCAGGCCCTCTTCCTGGGCGGCAGAGGAGATATTCACCTGGATAGGCACATCGTGGATCACCACATTCCGAGAGGCGCTGTTGGCCGACATGATAAACCAAACCACTACGGCCACCACGAAGGAAAAGGCCAGCACGAAAGTGTTGTGATAGAACACATTTTTCACAGTGAAGGGGGCTTTTTTCCCTTTCGGCTCTTCCGGACGTTTCTTTTCTTCGTTCATCCGTCACTCCCCCTTCCTGGTAGTGCGGCCGCCAAACCCCAGCTTGCCAAGGATCCGCTTGCTGGTCACCTTTTCCTCGGGGGCGCCGATCAAGTTTTTCTCCAGCACTTCCCGCAAGGTGACACGGTTATAGTTGCGGGTGAGCTTGCCCTCCATGGCAATGGAGATCTGGCCGGTTTCCTCGGAAACCACCACCACCACCGCATCGGAATTTTCGCTCATTCCCAAAGCTGCCCGATGGCGGGTACCCAGTTCCGCGCTGACGTTTTCATTGCTGGTCAGGGGCAAGATACATCCGGCAGCGTACACCTGGCCGTCCCGGATGACCATGCCGCCGTCGTGCAAGGGCGCTTTATTGAAAAAGATATTGGCGATCAATTGGGATGAGGGCGCTGCTTCCACCACCGTACCCGTGGCCACAATCTCCCCCAATTTCGTCTGCCGCTCAAACACAATGAGAGCCCCCATACGCAGCTGCTGCAGCATTTGGGTGGCGTCCACCACGCCCTCAATGGCTTTGCGGGTTTTGGCCTTGCCCTCTTCTTTATCTTTCACCACGGCATTTGCCAAGGACTGGGCAACTTTGCTGTGACCCACCTGCTCCAGGGCCTTGCGGATCTCCGGCTGGAAGAGGATCACCACAATGACGATACCGGAAGACAAAAACGCCCGCAAGATGGCGTTGAGCATCAGCAGGTCCTGCCAAGAGGAGATGAGGAACAGCACCACCAGCAGGATGATCCCCTTCACCAGCTGCCCTGCCCGGGTTTCCCGAACAAGCTTGATGACCCCGTAAAGCAGGACTGTGACAATGGCTACATCCACAGCATCTTTAAAGGTGAATTGGCGCGCCAGGTTCAAGATGGTCTGCCCCATGTTGGAAATGTACTCCAATGCAGGCCCCATGGCTGTCACCCCTTTTCTTTTTATTGAACTTTCCCAGGCAGGGCAAATGCCGGGGCGTTCTGCCCGCGGCACTTGCGGCAAGCCTTTCTCTGGAGATTATTTTATCATAAACCTTTGCCAAATAAAAGAAGTTTTTATGGAAACTTCAAATTTCTCCCCGCCAATGGGAAAGGCGCAGGGCCAGGGCGTCCAGATCCTCCCGGCGGGTGAAAACCGAAGGGGAAACCCGCACGGTGCCCGTTTCCAAGGTGCCCATTTTCTCGTGGGCCAGGGGGGCGCAGTGGAGGCCGCACCGCACAGCGATGCCTCCTTCTGCCAAAAACTCCCCCACCCGCTCGCTGGACACGCCTTCCACGTTGAAAGAGAGCACCGGCGCACTGAAAGCGGACTGGGGAGCCGGGGTGTACAAGGCCACGTGCCCCATGCGGGACAGCCGGCTGTGAAGATGGCGCAGCTTTTGCAGCTCCTCCTCACAAATGCGCTCCACGCCCCGGCGGCGGACAAACTCAATCCCCGCACCCAGCCCCAGGATGCCCGGCACATTCAGGGTGCCGCTTTCGTAGCGCTCCGGGGCTTCTTCCGGCTGGAGGAGGCTGCGGGACTGGGTCCCTGTGCCCCCTTCCACCAGCGTTTCCAAAAGCTCTTCCGGCTCCCGCAGCAGGAGCAGCCCCGTGCCCATGGGGCCGTAAAGCCCCTTATGCCCAGCGCAGCACAGGAAATCGATGCCGCTTTCCTCCATGTGGATGGGGAACAGCCCGGCCCCTTGGGCGGCATCCACACAGACCTTCACCCCGTACTGATGGCACAGGGCCGTGATGCGTTCTACCGGCACCCGGATGCCGAACACGTTGGAGGCCATGGTGCACACGGCCAGTTTTGTTTTGGGCCCCAAGGCTTTCCGGAAAGCATCCACGGTGGCGTCGTTGTCCCCCGGGGCCACCGGTACCACGGAATAACTGACCCCCCGGGCTTTCAGGGCCTCCAGGGGGCGGGCAACGGCATTGTGCTCCAAATCGGTGATCACCACATGGTCACCTGGCTTCAGGAACCCCTTGATCACCAAATTCAGCGCCTGGGTACAGCTGGGCTGGAACAGGACGCACTCCGGCCCAGGGGCACCAAAAAACTCCGCCGCCAATTGACGCACCCGGTACACCGCCCGGGTGGTGGAAAGGCACATCCCGTAGCCGCTTCGGCCGGGATTGGCCCCTTGTTCTATAAAAGACCGCTGCACCGCCTGGCGTACCCCTTGGGGCTTGGGGTAGGTGGTGGCACTGTTGTCCAAATAAATCATCAGGCTTCACCGTCCTGTTCCATACGGCGCAGCACACGGATACGGTTTTCCCGCAAAATGCGCTCTGCGGCGTCCGCCCCTTGGGGGACGTAGATCCCATACCCACAGCCTGTATCCCCTGTTTTGGGGATGCGCTCCACATATCCCCGGATGCCGTGACGGAACAGCAGGTCACGGCCCTTCATTGCGTAGGTCACAGAACTGACCACAATCAAAGGCTTGCCCAAAAGATCACCTCATTTGCCTTGCACGAATTTTTTATACCATTCTATGCAGGGAAAGCCTTCCGGTGACCCAAGGGACAGGCAACAAAAAAGACCGCCGCCCCAAATAACAGGCAGCGGCCCCAAAGGGAAAGGAAACCTTCTCCCAAAAGCCAACGATCTTCTCAACTTCAAGCAGCGTTTTGCTGCCACTCACCTGGCGGCCTGTTCCAGCAGGCAGACTGCAGAGGCCGCTATGCCCTCCCCGCTGCCGGTAAAGCCCAGGCCCTCTTCCGTGGTGGCTTTTACGCTCACCTGGGAAGACGCAATTCCGCAGGCTTTGGCCAGGTTTTCCCGCATCTGGGGGATGTGGGGGGCCAGCTTGGGCCGCTGGGCAATCACTGTGGCGTCGATGTTGCCGATGGAATAGTCTTTTTCCCTCAACAGGGCGCAGACACGCCCCAACAGCACCAAGCTGTCCGCCCCTTCATACTGAGGGTCGTTATCCGGGAAGAGCTTGCCAATGTCCCCCAGGGCGGCCGCGCCTAACAGGGCATCCGCAATGGCGTGGGCCAGCACGTCGGCGTCGGAGTGGCCCAAAAGCCCCTTTTCATAGGGCACGTCCACCCCGCCCAAGATCAGCTTTCTGCCCTCCACCAACTTGTGGACATCATATCCGGAACCGATGCGCATGGACTTTTCCTCCTTCTGTTCTCCCAGGTAAGCCCGGGCTGTTACCCGGTCTTCCGGGGTGGTAAGCTTGATGTTTTTGTAGTCACCCAGGGTCAGGCGCACCCGGCCTCCCGCCGCTTCGATCAGCTGGCAGTCGTCGGTGTAGGACACCCCGGCGCTTTGGGCTTTCCGCAAAGCGTACAGGTACATCTCCCGCTCAAAGGCCTGGGGGGTCTGAATGGCCATCAGACGCTCCCGGGGCGGGGTGGATTCCACAAACCCCTGGCCGTCGGAAAGCTTGCAGGTGTCCTTGGAAGGCACCGCGGCAGTGGCGGCCCCATAGGCCACGGCATCTTTGCAGACAGCCTCCACCATCTCTGGGGTGACAAAGGGCCGGGCGCCGTCGTGAATCAGCAGGTAGGGAAGCTCCGGGGAAAGGGCCTCCACCCCCTGGAGCACGGAATCCTGCCGCTCCTGGCCTCCGGGGACCACAGCCACCGGCTTTATCGTCTTCCCCACCAGCAGCGCCCGGACCTGGTCCAAGTCATCCTCCCGGCAGACCACGCACAGCTCCCCCACCCAAGGGGACTGGGCCAAAGTCATAAACGAGTAGAGCAGCACCGGCTTGCCGCCCAGATTCTCCAACACCTTGGAAGTTCCGCCTCCCATGCGGGTGGATTTCCCCGCCGCTACAATCACCGCACCAAATTGACCTTCCACCCTGGTTCCTCCTTTTTCCCGGCAGGTCCCTCCCTTTCAGGCGCCCCTGCACCAACCGTGTCTTTTCCCGCCCGGCCTATCCTGGCAGGATGTTTTCTCCCATTATAGTGGCACACCCCCTGCAAGTCAACGCTTTCCTTCCAGGGCCTCTTCCCCCAGAAGGCGCAAAAAGGCCGCCTCCGGCAGGATCACCGGGCCATCCCCCTTCCCGGGAAGGGGCTGGTCCCCTGCGGCGGGGATCACCAGGTAGTCTGTTTTTCCCGTGACTTCCCGGTCCAGCCTGGCCCCCACCTGAGCCGCCCTGTCCGCTGCCTGTTCCCGGGAAAGGGTTTTCAGGCTGCCTGCAAAAGCCAGGTGCTTCCCATAAAAAGGATGTCCGGGAATCCCCGGGTACTTGGGCTGCTTCTTCTTTTGGAACGAGCGGACAAAGTCCTCCTCTGTCCCTTGGGAAAGGGCCAACGCCCGGAGTTTTTCATAACAGCCGTAGGTGATGCGGCAATCCTGCAAAGCCCGGTGGGTCCCCTCATAGGAAACCCCCAAAGCGGCTGCCACGTCCCCCAGGCGGTGGTGGGGCAGTTGGGGCAAAAGCTTCCGGGCAATGCGAAGGTGGTCCAGGGAGTCGTTTTGCAGCGGGCGGCCCAGGTACTTCTGAAAAGAGTCGTAGAGGAACGCCATATCAAAGCCCACGTTGTGGCCCATCAGCAAATCCTTCCCCAAAAACGCCTCCACCTGGGGCAGGGCGTCCTCCGGCTGGGGGGCTTCCTCCAGCATCTCGTCGGTGATGCCCGTAAGCCCCTGGATAAAGTCGTCCACGTACCCCATGGTCCACTCCCCCTGTTTCTCCACTTCCCGCCAAGGGGGGCGGATGAGGGTGGAAAACTCCTCCTGCACCTGGCCTCCCCGCACCCGCAGCGCCGATACTTCAATCAAGCTGCAGGTTTCGCTGGAAAGCCCGGTGGTTTCCGTATCCACCACGGTGTAGTCCCGGGGCAGGCAAAGTAAGCTCTGCCCTTTTCCAGGACGGTCGATCTTCGCCATGAAACCCCTCCTTTCCCCATTCTTCTTTTTATTGTATCCGCTTCTGCCTTCGGGCGCAAGCATCAAAAAAAGGCGCCCTCCTTTTTTGGAAGGCGCCTTTCACTCCCCATCAATCAATCTTTTCTAAGAGGCTCCACCGCCACAGGGCTGTATCCCAGCCCCCGGATCACTTGTTTTAGTGTTTCCCCTGGCACATCCTCTTTGGAACGAACCAAGGCGGTGTGTTTTCCTAAATCCACTTTTGCGTAAAAGCCCCCTTGGGCGTTAAAGGCATTTTCAATCCGCCTGGCGCAGTTCTGGCAGTGCATCCCCTGAATCTCCACCCGATTGACATAGGGATAGTGGGACAAGTCCCGGTCGGCAGGACGCACTGGTTTTACCACGTCGCCGCCAGCGCCGCAGCAGCCGCTTTTCAGCTTTTTCAAATAGCTGCGCACAGCAACCACCACAATCACCAACAGCACCAGGCAGATCACCGCTGTAGACACAACCTCTTTCACTGAAATCCCTTCTTTCCGATGAAACCCTACCCTCCACAGGCCGGGCTGGTCTTTTTTCCCGCCCGAGGGCTTTCGCTGGCCACAGTTAGAAATTAGCGAGAGCTAACTAACAAAAAGCATACCACTCACGGAAAGGGATGTCAACCGCCATTTTGCTTCCCGACGCTTGCTATCCAATGGAACCACAGCCCCATTCAAGAGGTGCTTAGGCCAGGGATTTTCCCAGCGCCTGGCAGGCGGCTTCCGCTTCCGCATCGGGCGCCTCGTTGCAGATGACTCCTTCCCCCACCAGGAGGGCGCCATCTCCCCGGCAGGTATCCTCCCAGTTGCGCATCCACTCGCCGTCCCCCCAGCCGTAAGAACCGAAAAGCCCAATTTTCTTTCCGGAAAGCTTTGCCTCACAAGAGGAGAACATGGGCTCAAACTCCGTTTCTTCCAACTGTTCTGCACCCATTGAGGGGCACCCAAAGGCAATGGCGTCAAAGCTATCCATGCAATCGGGGCCAAACTCCCCGGAGGTGAACAGCGTTGCTTCCGCCCCTGCCTCCTTGGCGCCGGCCGCCACCATTGCCGCCATCGCCTCTGTGTTTCCTGTGCCGCTCCAATAGACCACTGCAATTTTGCTCATACGGTAAGACTTCCTTTCTCAATATAATTTTAAAATACGGAAATTGCCGGGTGGGTCATGCCGCCACTGCCAGCTGCCAAACGCTGCGCCCTTGGACCCACAATTTGTTGTAAACCCTCTGGCATTTCTGGATTTTCGAAAACCGCTGCCTGGCTTCCAACTCGTTGCAGTACACTTTCCAACAGCCCACACATTTGCAGTTTTTCCCCTGGTTCTCGATGAAGCCTGCCACATCCCCCAAAGGGTACCCTAAAAACAGGCCGATCTCATGAGGGAATCCAGGGCTCTTTTCCAACCGGGAACGAAGTCGCAGCAACGCC